>CAYPEH010000015.1:0-30449 GCA_964409585.1 uncultured Chromatiales bacterium
AGGAGTGGAGCGGCACCCATGAGGAACTGCACCGGAAACGACAAAAGATCGACCGCGCGGTACGGCGCATTCTGAGTAAACACCGCGACGCCGACCAACAGGAACAGGACCCCGACATCGTCGAACGCGAACGCCGGCAGATCAAAAAGCTGCGCGCCGTGTCGAAGAAGATCAAGGGCTTCCTGGCCGACAACACACCGCGCCAGGGCGTCACCGGCAAAGAGATCAAGAGCAACATCACCGACAACGACAGCGCCAAGATGAAGACCTCGCACGGCGTGATCCAGGGCTACACTGGCGTTGCCGCCGTCGACAGCAGGCACCAGGTCGTCCTGCACGCCGAAGCCTTCGGACAAGGGCAGGAACACGGCCTGCTCGAACCGATGATCGAAGGCGTCAGAGAGCAGTTCAACGCAGCCCCCGACGCCAGCCGTGAAGCGATTAACCAGAGCCGGGTCACCGCCGACTCCGGCTATCATAATCAGACCGCCCTGGCCTACCTCGACGCCCAGGGCATCGACGCCTACATCGCCGACACCGGCTTCAGAAGCCGTGATCCCCGCTTCAAGGACTACAAGGCGCCGAAAGCACGCAACCGGCGCAAAGAGAAAACCCGCTTCACCCAGGACGACTTCATCATCGACCGGGAAAGCAGCCGCTGCCGCTGCCCGGCAGGCCATGTGCTGTGGCTGAAGGCGAAGCAGGCGCGCATCGGCCACCACCTGTTCATGCAGTTCCAGGCCCACGAACACCACTGTGCCGACTGCGCCCTGCGCAAACGCTGCCTCAGAAACCCGAACCAACCGACGCCCCGGCAGATCAACGTCAGACTGGGCATCACCGAGCAGCGGAAAGACGGCCTGATCGAGCGGATGAAGCGCAAGATCGACAGTCCCCAGGGCCGACACATCTACAGTCAGCGGCTCGGCACGGTGGAACCGGTGTTCGGGCACCTGACCGAGGCGATCGGCATCAAGCGGTTCAGCCTCAGAGGGAAAAAGAAGGTCGACGGCCAATGGAAGCTGATGATGATGTTGCACAACATGCTGAAGATTCATCGGTATGGGTGGGTTTGGGAGTGAGCGGAGAGGGGGGGCGAGCCAGAGAGAGCGCCCGGAAGGGAGGTTATCCGCTCAGGCTTCGAAACTGATACAAGATGGCCGTTAATTGGAGAAATGAAAAAGTGAACCTTGGGGAAATCTGCCGGGCATTAGAATGGGCTTGTGAGCGGGTTTTTCTACAGGTTCGTTAGCCATAGAAAGAGGAATCCTCTACGCCTACTCCCAGGGCCTGTATGGCAGCCGCCGCATCGAGCGGGCCTGCCGTGAAAACGTCACCTTCATGGCCCTGAGCGCCCGCGCCACGCCCGACCACTCGGCTGGCCGTGAGGCGCGGAGGATGCTCTGACCGAATCGTGACACGGCGTCCTGGCGTGTCTCCGGGGGGTGCGGAATGCCAGGGCGAGGCGGAATCAGAACGATTCCGGCTGTTCCGGGGGCTCGCCGGGCCGCTCCAGGGCCGGTTGTATGCGGACGGTTTTGACCACGTTGTCCTTGACCTGGACGATTTCCACCGGATGCCCGGCCAGCAGCAGGCTGGTGCCGGGTTCGGGGATCGATTCCAGGTATTCCAGGATCAGGCCGTTGAGTGTCTTGGGGCCGTTCGTGGGCAGTTTCCAGTCCAGGCTGCGGTTGAGGCTGCGGACGTTGATGCCGGCGTCGACCAGGAAGGAGCCGTCCTCCTGGGGGTGGATTTCGTCGTAGACGTCCGCCGGGTCGGTGCTGAACTCGCCCACCACTTCCTCGAGGATGTCCACCAGGGTGACAAGGCCCTGGATGTCGCCGTATTCGTCCACCACCAGGCCGGTGCGGACCTTTTGTTTCTGGAAGTTGAGCAACTGGCGGCTCAGGGAGGTGCCCTCGGGGATGAAGTAGGGTTTGCGTGCCGCTTCCACGAGGGATTCCCGGTCCAGCCTCCCTTGCTGCAACAGTGGCAGTACATGGCGCAGGTGGATGATGCCGAATACGTTGTCGATGCTTTCGTTGTAGAGGGGGAGCTGGGTGTACTGGCTGCCGGTCAGGTTGCGCACCACTTCATCCCATGGGTCGGCGATGTCGATGCCGACGATTTCGCTGCGGGGGATCATGATGTCCTCCACCGTGGCCTCTTCCAGGTCCAGCAGATTGATCAGCATGTTCTGGTGGCGTTCGGGGATCAGTACCCCCGCCTCGCTGACGACGCTGCGCAGTTCATGCCGGTCCAGGCTTTCGCCACGGTGTGAATCCGGCGATACCCCCAGGGGTTTGATGAGATTGTTGGCCACCACGTTCACCAGCCACACCAACGGATACAGCAGCTTCAGCAGGGGGGCCAGGATCAGCGAGGCCGGATAGGCGATGCGCTCGGGATGGAGTGCGGCCAGGGTCTTGGGGGCCACTTCGGCGAAGATCAGGATCACCAGGGTGAGCAGCCCCGCGGCGACGGCGATGCCCGTCTCGCCGAGCAGCCGCAGGGCGATGATGGTGGCCAGGGAGGAGGCGAGGATGTTGACGAAGTTGTTGCCCAGCAGGATCACGCCGATCAGGCGGTCGGGGCGTTTCAGCAGGCGGGCGACACGTTGCGCGCCGGGGTGGCCGCTGTTGGCCCGGTGGCGCAGGCGGTAGCGGTTGATGGACATGAGCCCTGTCTCGGAGCCGGAAAAGAAGGCCGACAGGATGATGAGGACGAGTAGTGCGCCGAACAGGGCGCCTATGGGAATCTCTTCCATGGAAACCGGGGTCGTGGGGGAGGGGTGCCCATCAGGTGAGGATCAGTTCCAGCACCATCTTCGAGCCGAAATAGGCCAGCATCAGTACGATCATGCCGGTCAGGGTGCCGCGGATGGCGGTGCGTCCGCGCCAGCCGTAGCGCCAGCGGCCCCAGAGCAGTACGGCGAATACCACCCAGGCGACGATGGACAGCACGGTCTTGTGGACCAGGTGTTGGGCGAAGATGTCCTCGAGGAAGAAGATGCCGGTCAGCAGGGCCAGGCTGAGCAGAATGAAGCCGACGCTGATCATCTGGAACAGCAGGGTTTCCATGGTGGCCAGTGCCGGCAGGGCGCGGATGAAGCCGCCGGGGTGGCGGTTGCGCAGGTGCTTGTCCTGGATCGCCAGCAACACCGATTGCACGGCGGCGATGGTGAGCAGGGCATAGGCCAGGATGGAGATCAGGATGTGCGCCTTCAGCGACCAGGCGGCATCGGTCAGCAGGACACCGTTGCCGGGGGCGAACACCTCCAGGCCGAGGGAGATGGCGGCTACCGGCAGCAGGGCGATGCCGAGGTTTTCCACCGGCTGGCGGAAGCTGGAGACCAGCAGCACCACGGCCACCACCCAGGCGGACAGGGACAGGGCGTTGAAGAAGCCCAGTTGCAGCCCCGCGGGCGCGACGACACCGTGATACAGCACGACCGCGTGCAGGGCCACCGCGCCCAGGCCAAGGCCCTGCAACAGGCTCTTGTCCGGTGCTTCGCCGCCCGCCGCGATTTTCAGGCGTTTGAGCAGCATGCCACTGCTGATCAGGTAGAGGACGATGGCGGCGGCGCCGATGGCGATGGTGTTCATGTCATGGAGGAAACGTGTGCCGGGATGGCGCAAATGATGGCACAACCGTCCCGCCGATGGGAACGGCCGTCTCGCATTTCCATGCTGTCAAGAGCCTGCCGGACTCAGGCTGAATCGGCTGCAAAAGCGGGACAGCGGGCTGATTTTCCCTGATTTTTCGTCACATGGTTCCCACCATGCTCCTCAAAATCATGAAAAATCATCCTCGCTGTCCCACTCTTTCGCTACGATCCCCCTGAGTCCGACAGGCTCTCAGCGCAGGCTTTCGATGCCCCAGATCTCCTGGGCGTATTGCCGTATGGTGCGGTCGCTGGAGAACTTGCCCATGCGCGCCACATTGAGCAGCGAGCGGCGTGCCCAGTCGGCGCGGTCCTGATAATCGCGTGCGGCCCGGTCCTGGGCCTCGATGTAGGACTCCAGGTCGGCCAGCAGCAGATACTGGTCGCCGCCGTGCATGATGTGGTCGAACAGCGGCCGGAACAGGGCGCCCTCGCGGGGGCTGAACAGATCGGAGCCGATGGCATCCATGACCCGTTTCACGGCCGGACGGGTGTGGTAGTAGTCCCAGGGGTTGTAGCCCTGCACCTTCAGGTCACGCACCTCGTCCACGCTGAGACCGAAGATGTAGATGTTCTCGCCGCCCACCTCCTCGTGGATCTCGATATTCGCCCCATCCATGGTGCCCATGGTGAGCGCGCCGTTGAGGGCGAATTTCATGTTGCCGGTGCCCGATGCCTCGTAACCGGCGGTGGAGGTCTGCTCCGACAGTTCCGCGGCGGGGATGAGTTTCTCCGCCACCGATACCTTGTAATCGGGGACGAAGGCGATGCGCAGGTGATCACGGGCGCGCGGATCGCCGTTGATCACGGTGCCCATGTTGTTGATCAGCTTGATGATCAGCTTGGCGATGTAATAGCCGGGGGCCGCCTTGCCGGCGAATATGCAGGTACGGGGTGTGGGGGGCAGCACCCCGCCATCCACGATGTTGAGATAGTCGTGGATGATGTGCATGGCATTGAGCAACTGCCGCTTGTACTCGTGGATGCGCTTGGCCTGGATGTCGAACAGGCTGCCGGTATCGGTGCGGATGCGGGTGGTGTCGTAGATCAGCCTGGCCAGCCGTTCCTTGTTGTCTTGCTTGATGGCCAGGAAACGCTCCTGGAAAGCGGCGTCGTCCACGTGCTCCTCCAGGTCGCGCAGGCGGTCCAGATCGGTGATCCAGGCGTCGCCGATGGCCTCGGTGATCAGTCCGGCCAGGCCCGGATTGGCTTGCAGCAGCCAGCGCCGCTGGGTGATGCCGTTGGTCTTGTTGTTGAATCGTTCCGGCCAGAATTCGTAGAAGTCCGGCACCAGGGAGCTTTTCACCAGTTCCGAGTGCACGGCCGCCACGCCGTTGACCGAATGGCTGCCGATGATGGCCAGGTGCGCCATGCGTACCTGCTTCTGCGCCCCTTCCTCGATGATGGACATGCGGGCCAGGCGATCCGGGTCGTCCGGCCAGCGTGCCGCCACCTGTTCCAGGAAGCGGCGGTTGATCTCGTAGATGATCTGCAAGTGGCGCGGCAGGACCTTCTCGAACAGTGACACCGGCCACTTCTCCAGCGCCTCGGCCAGCAGGGTGTGGTTGGTGTAGCCGCAGGTGCCCTGGGTGATGGTCCAGGCCTCGTCCCATTCCAGACCGTGCTCGTCCACCAGCATGCGCATCAGTTCCGCCACCGTCAGCGCGGGGTGGGTGTCGTTGAGCTGGATGGCCACCTTTTCCGCAAACTGGCCGAAGCCCTTATGGTTGCTCAGATACTGGCGCATGATGTCGCGCACGGAGCAGGCCACCAGGAAGTATTCCTGCACCAGGCGCAGCTCCTTGCCCACCAGCTTTTCATCGGACGGATAGAGCACCTTGGAGACGGTCTCCGACTGGATCTTCTGTTCCACGGCGCGGACGTAATCGCCCTCGTTGAAGATCTCCATGTCGAACTCGTCGGAGGAATGGGCGGCGAACAGACGCAGGACGTTCACCGTCTTTCCGCCGTAACCGACGATGGGCAGGTCGTAGGGCACGCCGATCAGCACCTGCCAGTCCATCCACATGGGGTTGTAACCACCCTCGCGGTCGACGCCATGCTCGATACGGCCGTAGACGGGGACCACACAGGCGGCATCGGGGCGCTCGAACAGCCAGGGGCTGTCCTCGCTGTGCCACTGGTCGGGTTTCTCCCATTGGTAGCCGCCACGGAACTCCTGCTTGAACAGACCGAAATCGTAGCGGATGCCATAGCCGTAGCCGGGCATGTCCAGGGTCGCCAGGGAATCGATGAAGCAGGCCGCCAGCCGGCCCAGGCCACCGTTGCCCAGGGCCGGATCGTGCTCGTTCTCCAGCAGGTCGGCCAGGTCGTGCCCATTGTTGGACACGGCCTGTTCGCAGACCTCGTACAGACCCAGATTGAGCAGGTTGTTGGCCAGGGAGCGCCCGACCAGAAATTCCATGGACAGGTAATAGAGGCGTTTGGCATCGGCCTTGGTGAAGGCATCCTGCGCCGCCTGCATGCGGTCGACGATCTGGTCGCGGCAACTTCGGGCCGCTGCCCAGTAGACGCTGCCGGGGTCGATCTTGTCCCTTGGGCGACCGAGGGAATACTTGAGGTGATAACGCAGGGCCTGTTCGAAAGCCTGCACCCGTTCGGTCTGCGTCTTCGATGGCATGGGCGGCTCCTTGATTCGGGCGGTGTTCGAAGTCCAACCTCGAACCGGGTCTTCGGCCGGTGGCGGCAAAGCTTTAACAGGGCGTTGAAATTCTACTCATGCGGCGCGATACGGCGTTAAAAACCGGCTCAAAATGCTCATTTATTGCGTATAAACTGCGCTTTTTCGCCGGTTTTTGCCTGGTCTCGCGCTCGCCTGAGCGAATTTCAACACCCTGTTGTGTGGAACCGGTATAATCGGCGCCCTTTTTCCAACCGCGACCGACCGCTGGAAACATCCATGTTCGAGAATCTAACCGGACGCCTGTCCTCCGTGGTGCAGAACCTGCGTGGCCAGGGGCGCCTCACCGAGGACAACATCAAGGACACCCTGCGCGAGGTGCGCATGGCGCTGCTGGAGGCCGATGTCGCCCTGCCGGTGGTGAAGGATTTCGTCGCCCGGGTGAAGGAGGGCGCGCTGGGTCAGGAGGTGCAGAAGAGCCTCACCCCTGGGCAGGCCTTCATCAAGGTGGTGCATGACGAGCTGGTGCGCACCATGGGTGAGGCCGGAGTGGACCTCAATCTGCGCGCCCGCCCACCGGTGGTGGTGCTGATGGCCGGTCTGCAGGGCTCCGGCAAGACCACCAGTTCCGCCAAGCTGGCCCGGCGTCTGAAGGAACGGGAAAAGAAATCCGTGTTGCTGGTCTCGGTGGACGTATACCGGCCAGCCGCCATCGAACAGCTCAAGACCCTCGCCGCCGAGGTGGGGGCGGAGTTCTATCCTTCCAGCACCGGCGAGGATCCGGTGCGCATCGCCACGGCGGCGGTGGACCATGCCCGCAAGCACCATATCGACGTGGTCATCATCGACAGTGCCGGCCGCCTGCACATCGATGCCGGGATGATGGACGAGATCCGGCGTGTCCATGCCGCGGTGGAACCCACCGAGACCCTGTTCGTGGTCGATTCCATGACGGGTCAGGACGCGGCCAACACCGCCAAGGCCTTCCATGAGGCCCTGCCTCTCACCGGTGTGGTGCTGACCAAGACCGATGGTGATGCCCGTGGCGGTGCCGCCCTGTCCATCCGCCAGATCACCGGGGCGCCGATCAAGTTCATCGGCGTGGGCGAGAAGACCACTGCCCTGGAGATGTTCCACCCGGACCGCATGGCCTCGCGCATCCTCGGCATGGGTGACGTGCTCTCCCTGGTGGAGGAGGTCCACCAGAAGGTGGATCATGAAAAGGCACGGAAACTGGCGAAGAAGATCCAGAAGGGCAAGGGGTTCACCTTGGAGGACTTCCGTGACCAGATGCAGCAGATGCTCAGCATGGGAGGTCTTGCCAGCCTGATGGACAAGCTGCCCGGCATGAACAAGGTGCCCGAGGCGGCCAGGAAACAGATGGACGACCGGCAGATCCGCCGCATGGTGGCCATCGTCGACTCCATGACGCCCAAGGAGCGGCAGTTTCCGGCCACCATCAATGGTTCGCGCAAGCGCCGCATCGCCGCCGGTTCCGGCACCCAGGTGCAGGACATCAACCGTCTGCTCAAGCAGTTCGCGCAGATGCAGAAGATGATGAAAAAGATGAAAAAGGGCGGCATGAGAAACATGATGCGTGGTCTGGGCGGGCGCATGCCGCCGGGGATGCCGTTTTGAGGGCTTTTCGGCAGGAGGCAGGAGACAGGAGAAGTGCGGCCGGGGGGCGTTCCGGCGGCGCATTCCGGCCCGAACCGGAAAGGACGGTGCAAAAATCCGGCCTTTCCTCTTCACTTTTGCTCCGATTTACCTATAATGCCCGGCTTCCTTGCGCCCCCTGTAGGGGCGTGGCACAGAATTCCTGAGGTTTACAAGTACATGGTCACCATTCGTCTTTCCCGGGGCGGCGCGAAGAAGCAGCCGTTTTACCACCTGGTCGTGACGGACAGCCGCAAGGCCCGCGATGGCCGCGGTATCGAGCGCGTGGGTTATTTCAACCCCGTTGCCCGTGGCAATGACAAGCGCCTGCATGTGAACGTGGAGCGCGTGGAGTACTGGCTGTCCAAGGGCGCCCAGACCTCCGATCGTGTCGCCAAGCTGCTCAAAGAGTACGCCAAGGCTTCTGCCGCGGCTTGAAGCCCGGTGAGTGGGGGCGGGGGTGAGTGAGCTCCCTGCCAAACTGGTGACCATGGGCCGCGTAAGCGGCTTGTATGGTGTCAGGGGCTGGGTACGGGTGTTTTCCCATACCGATCCGCGCGGCAACATCGTCCGTTACCGCCCTTGGTACCTGAAGCTGAATGATCGATGGCAGCGGGTGGACGTCGCTGCCGGCCGGGAACACGGCAAGTCCGTGCTGGCCAAGATCGAGGGAGTCGATGACCGCGACGAGGCGGCCGCCCTGCTGGGTGCGGAGATCGCCATCGACCGTCGGCAACTGCCGGAGCCAGCGCCCGGTGAATACTACTGGGTGGATCTGGAAGGGTTGTCGGTGGTGACTACGGAAGGCGTCGAACTGGGTGTGGTCGATCACCTGATGGAAACCGGCGCCAACGATGTGCTGGTGGTTCGCGGGGAGCGGGAGCGGTTGATCCCGTATCTGCCGGAACGGGTGGTCAAGGAGATCGACCTGGAGAACGGATGGATGCGGGTCGATTGGGACCCGGAGTTTTAACCCGGAAATTCCATGAATTGCACGCGCCCTCGCTGGTCTCTTGGTTCCACAAGGAATTTTCTTCAGTTGCCCGTAATCGTGGATACGGGGCGCCTTCAGAAAATCCCTTGTGAAACCAATATACTGCGCGATCATCACGTGAATTCATGAAATTTCCGGGTTAGAATTTCGGCGGGCCGGGCGTCCGGTGCATCCGCCGGGAGCCAAAGACATGCGTATCGACGTCGTCACCCTGTTCCCGGAGATGGTCGAGACGCTGCTGGGATACGGTGTCACCGGGCGGGCGGTCAAGCGCGGCCTGCTGCGGATCGGAACCTGTAACCCGAGGGATTTCACCACAGACCGGCACCGGACCGTGGACGACCGGCCCTACGGTGGAGGCCCGGGCATGGTCATGATGGTCGAGCCGTTGCGGGATGCGATCCGCAGCGTGCGCGCCAGGGCCCCGGAGGGCGCGCGGGTGATCTACATGAGCCCGCAGGGAAGACCGCTGGACCAGGATGGGGTCAGGGAACTGGCCCGGGCCGAGGGCCTGATTCTGGTGGCGGGGCGCTACGAGGGCGTCGATGAGCGGCTGATCGAGGCCGAGATCGATGAAGAGTGGTCGGTGGGCGACTACGTCCTCAGTGGTGGCGAACTGGCGGCGATGATCGTCATCGATGCCGTGTCGCGGCTGGTGCCGGGTGTGCTGGGAGACGAGGAATCGGCGCTGCAGGACTCGTTCATGAACGGCCTGCTGGACTGCCCGCACTACACGCGGCCGGAGGAGATCGACGGTCGCAGGGTGCCCCCGGTGCTGCTGGGAGGACACCACGAGGAGATTCGGCGCTGGCGGCTGAAACAGGCGCTGGGGCGAACCTGGCTGAGACGGCCCGACCTGCTGGCGCGTCTCGAGCTGGACGACGAACAGAAACGATTATTGGATGAATTTAGAACCGAGTACGGTTCCGATACAGAGGCTGCGACATGAGCAACATCATCGAAGAACTGGAACGCGAGCAGATGACCCGCGAAGTGCCGGCGTTCGGGCCCGGCGACACCGTCGAGGTGCAGGTCAAGGTTGTCGAAGGCAACCGTGAGCGTCTGCAAGCCTTCCAGGGTGTGGTCATCGGCAAGCGTAACCGTGGTTTGAACTCCTCCTTCACCGTGCGCAAGATCTCCCACGGTGAGGGCGTGGAACGTACCTTCCAGACCTACAGCCCGGCGGTGGCCGCCATCAACGTCAAGCGCCGTGGTGACGTGCGCCGTGCCAAGCTCTATTACCTCCGTGGCCTGGAGGGCAAGGCGGCGCGCATCAAGGAGAAGGTCTGACCTCTTCCCGCGCCACGAGCCATGCTGTACATGAAACGGGCGTCCCGCAGTCTGCGGGGCGCCCGTTTTTCGTCGTGGGCGCCTTTTCTGGCCTGGGTGTCTCTCCTCCTGCCGGGCCTGGCCGGCATTGCCAGCCCCGCTTCCGCCGTGGCCGCCGATGCACTGCAGGAAGTGATCGACCTGGATCGCGCCGGTGCCCGCCAGCTTGCGTTGCAGGCCCTGGATGACGGCCAGCCCGCCGCGGCCGAGGATATGGCGGGCTGGATGCGTTGGGAACGCCAGCGCATCTTCATCGAGGAGAAGGCCGGTAACTGGCGGCGCGTGATCGAGCGGTTGCAGGCCCTGCCCGCCGGTATCAGCGATGACTTCCGGCGCTGGTCCCAGTACAAGCGTGCCCAGGGCTTTCTCCAGACCGGCGATGGTGCCGCGGCCCGCCGGGAACTGCGCGGCCTGATCTGGGACGCGCACGCGGCGGTAAAGGAGGAGGAGTTCGCCCAATGGCGGCGCATGGTGATCCGTTCCTACCTGCTGGAGGGAAAGGCGCGTGATGCCCATGCCGCCATGCTGCGTTACCGTCAGGATTACGGTGATGCCGGCGAGGACTGGCGGCTGTTGCGGGCGCGAGTGCTGCTTCGCTCGGGCCGGGCGGACGATGCGGCGCAGTTGCTGGCCGGCAAGCTGTCCGCCGAGGGCAGGCCCCTGCGCATGCTGGCCAGCCTGTTGGCGGGGAAGATTCCACCGGACCAGGTACGTGGGCAGGCGGCCAGACAGGCGGCCAATGCCAAGTTGCCGGACAGGACCCGTATCGAACTCTGGCTGACCGCCGCCCATGCCGCACGGTTACAGAACCGTGAGGACCTGCGCATCACCGCCATGGAACAGGCCCTGGCGCTGGGCCGTACCCCCGCGGACAGCCTGTTTCCCATCGATGCCGATCTGCTGTGGGCGGCCTACCGTGATTACGGCAGGCGCCTGGGTAATGAAATGCTGTTGCTGATCGGCAACGACGAGGATTGGTACCAGGCGGGGTCACGCCTGTTCGACAAGGAGCCGGTGAAGGCCCGTGCCCTGTTTGCCGTGCTGGCCCTGGGGGGGCGGGAGGAAGCTCACCGGCAGGCGGCCCACGGCCTGTTGGGTGAACTGCTGATGAAACTCCCCCATGGGGAACGGGTGGTGGAGGAACTGTATCTGAATTCCACCTCCTCGCCGGAACCGGCGGCCATGCCGGAGAACATCCGCCAGATTCTGGTGGACCGGCTGCTGGCCAGGGGCGAGGTTTCCAGGGCCTCCAAACTCATGGCCGGGCTGACCCGGCCGCCGGAAGGCGCCGATCCACTGGCCTGGTACATGCGCCGCGCACGTGTATTGATCCTGGGGGGCGATACCGAGGCCGGTTCACGGGCGCTGGGTGATCTGTTGGACCGGTTTTCCCAATTGAGTCCGGACCAGGTGGACCGGCTGATGCAGGTGGTGTTCGACTTGCAGACGGTCGGCGCCAATGAGGCCGCCCTGCTCCATCTGCGGCGCATACAGGCGCTGCCCCTGGATGACAAACAGCGGCGCGAGATCCCGTTCTGGATGGGGGACTCGCTCAAGGCCCTGGGGCGGTACAAGGAGGCGGCGCTGCATTACCTGCGCTCGGCCATGCACCCCGACCCCTTCGCCATGGATCCGTGGGCGCAGACGGCCCGCTACCAGGCCGCCGAGGCCCTGGCCCGCGCCGGCTACAAGGACGATGCGCGGCGCATGTTGCGCAAGTTGCTCAACGCCACCCGCGATCCGGCCCGGCAGGCGGTATTGCGGCAGAAGCTGCAACGTCTGCTGGCCGAACGGGGGGAGCCGGCCGATGGCGGCGGTGCTGGTCCCTGAATTTTCCCTGGTGATGGACAGCCCCGTGGGCTGGCTGGGCATACGCCTGCGCGGGGGGGCGGTCACCGCCCTGCAGTTCCTGGAAGGGGAATGGCGTGCGCTGCCCCCCCGGACCGTCCAGGCGGAGCGGGTGGCGGACGGCCTGCGGGCCTATTTCGCCGATCCCGGGGTTCGCCCGGACGTGGAACTGGAGACATCCGGGACCGGATTCCAGAAGAGAGTCTGGCGGGCCCTGATGGAGATCCCGCCGGGTGCGGTGCTGCGCTATGGCGATCTGGCCGCCGCCCTCCAGAGCAGCCCGCGCGCCGTCGGCGGCGCCTGCCGGGCCAATCCCGTTCCCATCATCGTCCCCTGTCACCGGGTCGTGGCCGCGCGCGGCATCGGTGGCTATGCGGGCCGGACCGGAGGCAGGCTGCCCGCCGTCAAGCGCTGGCTGCTGGCGCACGAGCGGGGGGAGCACCCCGCGCCGTTGCCCGCTGCCCATGCCCGCCCCTCGCTTCCGTCGTAGCCGGGGCCCCGGACGCACCGGCCCGGCGCCAGCATCCACCATCCATCATGAACAAGGCGGGTTGAATTCCGCCCGGCCTGCCCCCATTTCCCCGCCCACCGCAAGAATTACGTATCGAGGAGTCCAACATCATGAGCGTTGATGCCCACAAGGAAACCCTGGAGTTCCAGACCGAGGTGCAGCAATTGCTGCACCTGATGATCCACTCCCTGTATTCCAACAAGGAGATCTTCCTGCGTGAGCTGATCTCCAACGGTTCCGACGCCTGTGACAAGCTGCGCTTCGAGGCCCTCACCGACGATGCCCTCTATGAGGGCGACAGCGATCTGAAGCTGCGTGTGGACTATGACAAGGAGGCCAGGACCATCACCGTCAGCGACAACGGCATCGGCATGGACCGCGACGAGGTGGTGGCCAACATCGGCACCATCGCCTCTTCCGGCACCCGCCGCTTCCTGGAGAATATGACCGGTGACCAGGCCAAGGATGCCAAGCTCATCGGCCAGTTCGGTGTCGGTTTCTATTCCTCCTTCATCGTTGCCGACAAGGTCACCGTCACCACCCGCAAGGCCGGCATGGGGGCCGAGCATGGCGTGCGCTGGGAGTCCGACGGCAAGGGCAGCTTCACCCTGGAAACGGTGGAAGTGCCACGGCGCGGCACCGAGGTGGTGCTGCACCTGAAGGAGGGTGAGGACGAATTCCTCGATGGTTTCCGCCTGCGTAACATCATCCACAAGTATTCCGACCACATTTCCCTGCCCATCGTCATGCGGGCCGAGTCCTATGCCGGTGACGAGGAGGACAAGGAGCCCAAGGACGAGACCGTCAACAAGGCCTCCGCCCTGTGGGCCCGCCCCAAGAGCGAGATCGGTGAGGAGGAATACAAGGAATTCTACAAGCACGTTGCCCACGATTTCGAGGACCCGTTGGCCTGGTCCCACAACCAGGTGGAGGGCAACCTCAACTACACGTCCCTGCTGTACCTGCCCAAGCGCGCGCCGTTCGATCTGTGGGACCGCGAGCGCCGGCATGGCATCAAGCTCTACGTGCGCCGCGTGTTCATCAAGGACGACTCCGAACACCTGATGCCCAACTACCTGCGTTTCGTCCGTGGCGTGATCGATTCCGACGACCTGCCGCTGAATGTCTCCCGCGAGATCCTGCAAGAGAACCGGGCCATCAAGACCATGCGTGCCGCCTCGGTGAAGCGCGTGCTGGGCATGCTCGAATCCATGGCCAAGGAAGAGCCGGAGAAATACGCCCAGTTCTGGAAGGAATTCGGCAAGGTCATGAAGGAGGGCGTCACCGAGGACTTCGCCAACCGGGAGCGCTTGGCCAAGCTGTACCGCTTTGCCTCCACCCACACCGGCGAGGCCGAGCAGAACGTGTCCCTGGAGGACTACGTGGGCCGCATGCAGAAGGGCCAGGACAAGATCTACTACATCACCGCCGACAGTCACGCCGCTGCCGCCCACAGCCCGCATCTGGAAGTGTTCCGCAAGAAGGGCGTGGAAGTGCTGCTGATGTCCGACCGTGTCGACGAGTGGATGGTCAGTCACCTCAACGAGTTCGATGGCAAGCCGCTGGTGTCCGTGGCCAAGGGTGTGCTGGACCTGGGTGAGCTGGAGGACAAGGAGGAAAAGGAACAGGCCGAAAAGCAGGCCGACGAGTTCAAGGACATCATCGAACGCATGCAGAAGGTACTGGGTGACAAGGTGGAGGCGGTCAAGGTTTCCACCCGCCTGGTCGATTCCCCCGCCTGCCTGGTGCTGGGTGAGCACGACATGGCCGCCCACATCCAGCGCCTGATGGCCGAGGCCGGCCACCCCATCGGAGGCAGCAAGCCTACCCTGGAGATCAACCCTGGCCATGCCCTGTTCCAGCGTATGACGGAGGAACAGGACGAGGAGCGTTTCGCCGACTGGACCAATCTGTTGTATGAGCAGTCCCTGCTCAGCGAGGGAGGTCAGCTGGAGGACCCGGCCGGTTTCGTCAAGCGGATGAACCGGTTGATTCAGGAGTCTGCCGGATGACCGGGGTTCGGCCGGGTGGCCGGATCATTCCGGCTCCCGGCCTCCCGGAAGATGGCGGGACACCATCACGGTGGTGCCGATCACGGCCAGCCCCAGGACGGTGATGGAGGGTACCGGTGTCGCGCCCAGGAGGGTGGCTGCCGCGTAGGTGCCGGTGGTCCCCAGCATGGCCAGGTTCTCGAAGAAGTGCTGCACGGCCACGGCGTTACCTGGGCCTACGGTTCTCTGGCCGATTTCCTGTAACGCCGCATTGACGGGCACCACGAAGATGCCGCCGGCCAGTCCCGTCAGCAGCAGCACCAGCCGCGCGGGCCAGATGGTATCCACGAATGCCAGCAGCAGGATGAACAGGCCCATGGCACAGGCGGCCAGGGGTGCCCTGTACAGCCGTTGCAATGGGATGAGCCTCGCGGCCAGCAGTGAGCCGATGGCGATGCCGATGGCGGAATACAGAATCAGCCCCGCGATATCCGCCGATTTGTCCAGCAGCAATACCAGTGGCGCCCAGGCCACCACCAGCACACGCAGTACCACGGCAGCACCCCAGAACAGGCTGAGGCTGAGGAGGGTGAAACGGGCACGCCGGTCGTTCAGCAACCGGCCGAGGACGGCGGTGAAATGGGGCAGTGCGGGGTGTCTGTCTCCACTGTGAACCGGTGTGCTGCGAATGAAACCGGCGCTCAGGGAAGAGAGCAGGAACAGGATCAGCACCATCGTCAGGGCGGCGGGGACCGACTGGTCGGCCAGCGCGCCCCCGGCCAGACTGCCGGTGATGATGGCGATGATGGTGCTGCCCTCCACCCAGCCATTGGCCCTGACCAGGGCGGAACGCTCCACCAGTTCCGGCAGGATGCCGTATTTGGCCGGACTGTACATGGCGGCGCCCATGCCGACCACGGCGTAGGAGAGCAGCGGATCGAGCCCGGTGAGCATCAGCCCCGCGCCGGCGGCCTTGATCCAGTTGGCGTGCATCAGCACCTGTGTCTTGGGGTGACGGTCGGAGAACGGCCCCACCCAGGGTGCCAGCAGCACGAATGCGACCAGGAAGGAAGCTTGCAGGGTGGGCACGTACCAGCCGCTGGTATCGCCGCTCCGCAACACCATGGCAATGGCGGTGAAGAGGATGGCGTTATCGGCGAAGGCGGTGAGGAATTGCGCCAGCAGGAGCAGGCTGATATCTCGTTTCATTGGGAAGCCGTTGCCACCGGATCACGGGATATCGGGATGCGCGGCGTGGAATGGTGGTATCCTTGGAATTGTTCCACGCTACCCCGGCGTGGGCCGTGATTCAATCCAAGGCGGTCCCGGGCGTTCCGGGGTCTCCCCCTGGCAGGCTGTTGAAATTCTACTCATGCGGCGCGATACGGCGTTGAAAACCGGCTCAAAATGCTCATTTATTCCGTATAAACTGCGCTTTTTCGCCGGTTTTTGCCTGGTCTCGCGCTCGCCTGAGCGAATTTCAACACCCTGTTTTAGTCACCGGTTTCTCAGCCATGGCGAATCCCCAACCCGTCGATGACGGGGAACCATCCTTCGAGCTCAAGGGTAGTCTGTTCACGCTGACCGTGTTCCGCCTGCTGCGGGACGATGCCGGGGCCATTGCCACCGAACTGGCGGAAAAGCGGGCCCAGGCCCCCGGATTCTTCGCCAATACCCCGGTGGTCATCGATTTGGAGGGCCTGGAAGAGGGTTGCGTGCCCGATCTGGCCGTCATCAGCGGGCTCATGCGCGATCATGGCCTGATGCCCGCCGCCGTTCGTGGCGGTGGCGATGCCCTGCGGGAGGCCGCGGCGGCGCTGGGGTTGGGCGTATTGTCCGCCGCTCCGGCGACGAAACCGAGGGCCGCATCCGCGGCGCAGGAGCCGCCCGCCCCCACTACCACCATCATTCGCCGTCCGGTGCGCTCCGGGCAGCAGGTCTATGCCAGGGGCGGCGATCTGGTGGTGCTGGCCCCGGTCAGCGCCGGTTCCGAATTGCTGGCGGACGGCGATATCCACGTCTATGGCGCCTTGCGCGGGCGTGCCCTGGCCGGGGTGCGGGGCAACACCAGGGCGAGAATCTACTGCCAGTCCATGGGTGCCGAACTGGTGTCGGTGGCGGGCAATTACCGGGTGATGGAAGACATCGAGGGCAACGTCATGGGCCGTCCGGCCCAGGCCTACCTGGATGAGGATCATCTGGTGATCGAGGCATTGAATCTTGGGAATTCCTGAACAAGTCGTGAAGCGCGGTGCCACCGCCGAAATGGCGGATTCCGGCGGTGAAACCGTGTCCCACGACTGGTTCGGAGGCGCCTAAGATTGTTTTGGTAACGTTTTTCTGGAGGACTCAATATTGGCCAGAATCATCGTCGTGACCTCGGGCAAGGGCGGGGTTGGCAAAACCACCACCAGCGCGGCCTTTGCCACCGGTTTGGCCAAGCGGGGGCACAAGACCGCCGTGATCGATTTTGACGTCGGCCTGCGCAATCTGGACCTGGTGATGGGCTGCGAGCGCCGCGTGGTGTACGACTTCGTCAACGTCATCAATGGCGAAGCCAATCTCAACCAGGCCCTGATCCGCGACAAGCGGGTGGACAACCTCTACATCCTGCCGGCCTCCCAGACACGGGACAAGGAGGCGCTCACCAGGGAGGGCGTGGAGCGTGTCATCGGGGATCTGTCGGAGGACTTCGAATACATCGTCTGCGACTCTCCGGCCGGCATCGAACACGGTGCCTTCATGGCCATGTATTTCGCCGATGAGGCACTGATCGTGACCAATCCGGAGGTGTCCTCCGTTCGCGATTCCGACCGTATCCTCGGCATCCTCGCCAGCAAGTCACGGCGCGCGGAGGAGAACCTGGAACCCATCCGTGAGCACTTGCTGGTGACCCGTTACGACCCGCGCCGGGTCAACGAGGGCGACATGCTGTCGGTGGAGGATATCGTCGAGATTCTCAGCATCCCCTTCATCGGTGCCATTCCCGAGTCACAGGCGGTATTGCAGGCCTCCAACACCGGCGTGCCGGTGATTCTGGACGACACCAGCGATGCCGGCATGGCGTATGACCATGTGGTGGACCGTTTTCTCGGTGAAGAGGTCCCCCACCGCTTCCTGGAAGTGGAAAAGAAGGGCCTGTTCAAACGCCTGTTCGGAGGTCGCGCATGAGCTGGCTGGATTACTTCCGTTCCTCGCGCGGGAACAGCGCCCAGGCCGCCAAGGAACGGTTGCAGATCGTCGTCGCCCATGAACGGCGTCAGCGTGGCAGCCCCGAGTGGTTGCCCCGTTTGCGCGAGGACCTGCTGGCCGTGATCCGCAAATATGTCGCCATCGATCAGGATCAGGTGAAGGTGCATCTGGAAAAGGATGGCGACTACGAAATCCTGGAACTGAACGTCACCCTGCCGGAGTCGGCCATCCGCTGATTTGGGCTGAAGCGGGAAGGTGGGGCGATGTTCCGGGATTGGCGCCGCCGATACATCCTCAGGCAGCATGCCATCGCCGACGATGCCTGGGAGGATACGGTGGCGGCGTTGCCGTTCATTGCCGCCCTCGGCGACCGGCGGCAATGCCGCCTGCGGGAGCTGACCACCCTGTTTCTGCACGACAAGTCGATCCACGGCGCCGGCGGTTATCAGGTCTGCGGGGACATGGCCCTGTGGATCGCGGTCCAGGCCTGTCTGCCCATCCTCGAACTGGGTCTCGACTGGTATCGCGGCTGGAAGAGTATCGTGGTCTATCCGGGTGAATTCCTCGCCGAGCACGACTATCTGGACGAGGCCGGGGTACATCACCGCCTGCGCCGCCGTCTGGCCGGTGAGGCCAGCCACGACGGCCCCGTGGTCCTGTCCTGGGAAGATGCCTGGCATGCCCCTGACGATGCCCCCTACGGATTCAACGTGATCATCCATGAGTGCGCCCATCGCCTGGACATGCTCAACGGTGAGGCCAATGGCATGCCGCCGCTGCATGCCGGTCAGGACCGTGCTGCCTGGACGCGGGATTTCAGCGCCGCCTTCGAGGACATGAACCGGCGCCTGGACGCGGGTCAGGAAACCGCCATCGATCCCTATGCCGCCGGGGAGCCGGGGGAATTCTTTGCCGTGCTCAGTGAAGCCTTCTTTCTCATCCCCCATGTGCTTCGCGGGGAGTTTCCGCGGGTGTACGATCATCTGCAACGGTTCTATCGACAGGCTCCCCACAGAGTCCAGAGACCATGCCCACACCCGTAACCCCCCTGCTGGCCGCCGACACCATCATCGAGCTGACCGACCGGCCGGGCCGTCCCGTGGTGCTCATCGAACGGCGCAATCCCCCCTATGGTTGGGCCATTCCCGGTGGATTCGTCGAGGTGGGTGAGCGGGTGGAGACTGCGGCCATACGCGAGGCCCTGGAAGAGACGGCCCTGCACGTGCGCTTGCAGGGCCTGCTGGGGATCTACTCGGATCCGGGACGCGACCCGCGCGGGCACACCGTGACGGCCGTGTACGTGGCACAGGCCAGTGGCGAACCGGAGGCGCGCGACGATGCCCTTGGCCTGCATGTTTTTCGCCTGGATGAATTGCCGGAGCGCCTGGCCTTCGACCACAACCAGGTGCTCAGTGATTATCTGGTTTACCGGCAGCATGGAACGGTGGCCCCGTTGCGATACTGAGGAAAGGAAGCTCTGAATAAATACCGGGGGAAGGGGAGATGGAAATCAATGGCTTGCGAGAGCGTTGGCGCACCCCTTCCCCCGAAATCCCACCCCCGGAACTTGTTCAGGGCTTCCCCGATCTCCCCCCGCATTGCACGGAATTTCACGCCGTCCGGCTGATAGACTTTCCATCGCTGAATGGGCGCTTCCGCGCGCCTTTGTTTTGCCCGACCTGAACCCACGGATTCAGGTCCGAATCCAGCCAGGAGTTTTCATGCGTCCCGCCCAAGTCCTCACCGTTCTGGAGCGTGAGTTCCTCAGTACCCGCGAGGGACACCATACCCCGGTCATGCAGTGGGGCCCTCCCGGGGTGGGCAAGTCCCAGATGGTGCAGGAAGTGGCTGACAAGCATGGCGTGCCGGTCATCGATATCCGCCTGTCGCAGATGGAGCCATCCGACCTGCGCGGCATTCCGTTCCGGGTGGACAACCACGTGGAATGGGCTGTTCCAGCCATGCTTCCCGATGCCGAGCGGCACGGAGCCGAAGGCATCCTCTTCCTGGACGAGATCACCTCGGCCCCGCCGGCGGTGTCGGCTGCTGCCTACCAGTTGATTCTCGACCGCCGTCTCGGGGAATACCGCGTGCCCGACGGTTGGGCGATCTTTGCCGCCGGCAACCGCCAGGGTGACCGTGGCGTGACCTATTCCATGCCGGCGCCGCTGGCCAACCGCTTTTCCCACATCGAAGTGGAGACCCACCTGGACGACTGGGTGGCCTGGGCCTACCGGAATGGCATCGATGAACGTGTCATCGGTTTTCTGCGCTTCCGCCCGGAGTTGCTGTTCGATTTCGATCCCGCCCACAACCCCGTGGCCTTCCCTTCGCCCCGGTCCTGGGAATTCGCCCACCGGGCGCTGAAGAAGTTCCACGACCTTCCGCAACTGCTCACCGGCGCCTTGCAGTCCTGTGTCGGACCGGCGGCGGGGATCGAACTGGCCGCCTTCGTCGAGAATCTGGATCAGCTGCCCGATCTGGATGCCATCCTGCGCGGCGAGGAGGTGACGGTGCCCACCGAGGTGGATTTGCAGTACGCGGTCGCCTCCGCCCTGGTGGGCCGGGCCATCGCCGCCAGGGACACGGACCAGGCCGGGGAGGTCTGGGGGCGCATCCTGCAGTACGCCAGCCGGTTCCGCCAGCGCGAAATGGGTGTGATGCTGGTCTCCGACATGCACCGCGCCATTGGCCGGGGGCTGTTCGAGGTGCCGGAGTTCGCCACCTGGGCCGAGGCGGTGGCGGACGTGATGCTGTTCGAGTAAGCGGCTGTCCTGTTCGCCGCGTTCGCCGTCATGGACGCTGAAACCAAACTTTCCGCCGCCCGCACCCGGCTGATCCTGGACAAACCCTTCCTGGGGGCGCTGGTGCTGCGCCTGCCCATGGAAAAGGCCGACCCACGCTGGTGCAAGACCACTGCCACCGACGCCAGGAAGTTCTATTACAACGAACGGTTCATCGATGGCCTCGACCTGGACCGGACCCAGTTCGTGCTGGCCCACGAGGCGCTGCACTACGCCCTGTCCCACTTCCACCGCCGCCAGCACCGGGTGAAATGGAAATGGGATCTGGCCTGTGATTTCGCCATCAATCCCCTGCTGGTCCGCGAGGGGCTCAAACCGCCCGAGGAAGCTGTCCCCACCTGTCTGGACATCTACGAGGGGATGACCGCGGAGGAGATCTATCCGCTCATCGAGGACAAGGACCAGGACAGCGAGATCATGGACAAGCATGTCTATGATGCCGATGAGGGCAGCCATGGCGATGGCGAGATGCGCCACGACAGCGAGCAGAACGACCGCGGGCGCGGCGCCCGGGATGCGGACGGGGAGGGGGGCGGAGGCGGTGCCTCGCAACCGCCTCCGCTGGATATCGCCGAACGTGAACGCCTGTCGGTGCAGTGGCGGCAGCGCATGGCCGGTGCCGCGCAGCAGGCCATGCAGGCAGGCAAACTGAGCGGCATGCTGGCGCGGCTGGTGGATCACCTGTTGCAGCCGCAACTGCCCTGGCGCATGCTGCTGGCCCGTTACGTCACCGCGGTGGCCCGTGACGATTACAGCTACATGCGCCCCTCGCGCCGCGAGGGCGAGGCCATCTTTCCCAGCCTGCGTTCGGCCCAGGTCGATGTCATCGCCGTTCTGGATACCAGCGCCTCCATCTCCACCCGCGAGATGACCGAGTTCGTCTCGGAACTGAGCGCCATCAAGGGGCAGATCCGTGCCCGCATCATCCTCCATGCCTGTGACGCGGAGCTGCACGGTGGCGGCCCATGGGTGTTCGAGCCGTGGGAGGAGATGACCCTGCCGGACGACCTGCGCGGCGGTGGCGGGACCCGTTTCACGCCTGTTTTCGACTGGGTGAGGCGGACCGGGCAGAACACCGATCTGCTGGTGTATTTCACCGACGCCGATGGTGAGTTTCCCGCCGAGGAACCACCCTATCCGGTCCTGTGGCTGGTGAAGGGGCGGGCCAGGGTGCCCTGGGGGCAGCGTATCCAACTCAACTGACGCGCCATGGTAGGGTTCCTGTATGGAACACGATGATCCGTTGATACAGCGCCTGGACAGGCTGCTGGAACACCTCGAGGGCCTGCTGACGGCCGGACGCCACCCCCCGGACTGGCGGACGGCGATCGCCTGGCGCTGGCACAACGGCCTGCACCCGGTTCGCCATACGCACCGCATCGTCCCCGATGACCTGCTCTGCATCGACCGGCAGAAGGAACTCCTGGTCCGCAACACCCGCCAGTTCCTCCAGGGGCTTCCCGCCAACCACGCCCTGCTGACCGGTTCGCGCGGCACCGGCAAATCCTCCCTGGTGAAGGCCATGCTCAATGCGTATGCTGATCAGGGATTGCGCATCATCGAGGTGGAAGGTCACGATCTCGTCCACCTGCCCGATATCGTCGAGCCGCTGTACGGCCGCCCGGAACGGTTCCTCCTCTTCAGTGACGACCTCTCCTTCGAGGCCGGCGATCCCGGCTACAAGGCATTGAAGGCCATCCTCGACGGTTCGGTGCTCGCGCCGCCGGACAACGTGCTCATCTACGCCACCTCCAACCGCCGCCACCTGATGCCCGAGTTCATGAGCGAGAACCGGGAATCCAGGGTGGTGGACGGCGAGCTGCATCACGGCGAGGCCATCGAGGAAAAGGTCTCCCTGTCGGATCGCTTCGGCCTGTGGCTGCCCTTCCATCCCTTCAGCCAGGATCAGTATCTGCAAGTGGTCGCCCATTGGCTGGACCGGCTGGGATACCGTGGAACGCTGGCGGGGGATCTCCGGCAGGAGGCCATTCGCTGGGCCACGGCCAGGGGGTCGAGGAGCGGCCGCGTGGCCTGGCAGTTCGCCAGGGACGTGGTGGGCCGGGCGGGTGTCACCGATGACCGAGTACGCCCGTGAAGAATGAACGGCCCCCATCGACGCATGTTGTTTTGTCTTGCCCGATTTTGGCTGGGTTGGTAGGGGACGAGTACGAATGCCACTGGCTTTCCATCCCCGTCCCGGCATGGTGCTCATCTGTGATTTCAACACCGGCTTCAAGGCTCCGGAGATGATCAAACGGCGGCCGGTGGTGGTGATCTCGCCCCGGCACCGGCGCTCGAACCGGCTTTGCACCATCGTGCCGTTGAGCACCACCGCGCCGAACCCGGTGGAGCTGTTCCACCATCGGATGGACCCGCGTTCCCTGCCGGGGAAGCTGGCCCGGAAGGAGACCTGGGCGAAGTGCGATATGCTGGCCACCGTTTCGCTGGAGCGGTTGGACCGGGTGATGGTCGGGAAGGAGCCCGGCGGGAAGCGGATTTATGTGGCTGATTCCGTGACACCCGATGATCTGGAGGCGATCCGCCGGGGTGTGTTGATTGCCCTTGGGCTGGTCGATCCATCTTGATTCAACGGCGTCCAGGTACCACAATAGGGGTGTTCCCGATCAATCGGGCTTGCAAGACTACCTTCAGGTAGCAGACCCCAGCCGGTGATGACAAACTGACTGGGGCCTCTGATCCAGGGCTCTGCATCGCAGGATGCAGGGCCTTTGTCTTTCTGGAGACAGGATGTGTCCGGACCGTTCCAGCTACGTTGGACATCCCGGGTCCCCTTCACGTTGGAGTCACGTTCCCCGTTCGGGTTCATGTGACATTGGGGGGAGGTTTCGCATGGACCGGAATATCCGTTTCCAGTAAAATTACCCCCTGCCCATATCCGGCTAAACATCCAAGCGGGAAAGGCCCCAGGGTCTTTCCCGCTTTTGCGCGCCTAAGTGTTTGATTTTTTGGAGGCCCCCGTTGAGGAAACCTGCCCTTCTAGCCCTGGAAGACGGGACCCTGTTCCACGGTATTTCCATCGGTGCCGACGGCCGGACCGTTGGCGAGGTCGTGTTCAACACCGCCATGACCGGCTATCAGGAGATCCTCACCGACCCTTCCTATGCCCGCCAGATCGTCACGCTGACCTATCCGCACATCGGCAACGTGGGGACCAACTCCGAGGACGAGGAATCGGCCCACGTCCATGTCTCCGGGCTGGTGATCCGCGACCTGCCGCCGCTGACCAGCAACTTCCGCAGTTCCGAGAGCCTCACCGGTTATCTGCAACGCAACGGTGTGGTGGCGATTTCCGACATCGACACCCGCAAGTTGACCCGCATCCTGCGCGAGAAAGGCGCCCAGAACGGCTGTATCGTCGCCGGAGACGCCATCGATGAGCAGGGGGCCATCGAAGCGGCCAGGGCCTTTCCCGGTCTCAAGGGCATGGATCTGGCCAAGGAGGTCACCACCCACCGGCCCTATGAATGGACCCAGGGCACCTGGACCCTGGCCGGTGGCCTGCCGCAGGGCACCCACGTGGATGAGCTGCCCTATCATGTGGTGGCCTACGATTTCGGCGTCAAGCGCAACATTCTGCGCATGCTGGTGGATCGCGGCTGCCGCCTGACCGTGGTGCCCGCGCAGACCCCCGCGGAGGAAGTGCTGAAGCTGAATCCGGACGGTGTGTTCCTGTCCAACGGTCCCGGCGATCCGGAGCCCTGCGACTATGCCATCGAGGCGATCCAGGCGGTGCTGGAGAAGGAACTGCCCACCTTCGGTATCTGCCTCGGTCATCAGTTGCTGTCCCTGGCCTCCGGCGCGCGGACGGTGAAAATGAAATTCGGCCACCATGGCGCCAACCACCCGGTGCAGGATCTGGATACGGGCCGGGTGATGATCACCAGCCAGAACCACGGTTTCGCCGTGGACGAGGAGAGCCTGCCGGCGAACCTGAAGGCGACCCACAAATCCCTGTTCGACCAATCCCTGCAGGGGGTGCACCGTACCGACAAACCGGCCTTCGGCTTCCAGGGCCATCCCGAGGCCAGTCCCGGTCCGCACGATGTGGCGCCGCTGTTCGATCACTTTATTGATCTGATGAAGTCGAGAGCCGGATAAAAAAGCCATGCCCAAACGCACTGATCTGAAAAGCATTCTCATCATCGGCGCCGGCCCCATCATCATCGGCCAGGCCTGTGAGTTCGATTATTCCGGCGCCCAGGCCTGCAAGGCCCTGCGCGAGGAGGGCTACCGGGTCATCCTGGTGAACTCCAACCCGGCGACCATCATGACCGACCCGGACACGGCGGATGCGGTCTACATCGAGCCCATCCACTGGGCCACGGTGGCCAGGATCATCGAGAAGGAGCGTCCCGATGCCTTGCTGCCCACCATGGGTGGACAGACCGGGCTCAACTGCGCCCTGGACCTGGTGCGCGAGGGTGTGCTGGAGCGGTTCGGGGTCGAACTGATCGGCGCTTCCCGCGACGCCATCGACATGGCCGAGGATCGTGAGCGCTTCCGCAGCGCCATGGCCGAGATCGGCCTGGAGAGCCCCCGCGCCGGCATCGCCCATTCCATGGAAGAGGCGCGCCAGGTGCAGGCCGGCATCGGTTTCCCGGTCATCATCCGCCCGTCCTTCACCCTGGGCGGTTCCGGTGGCGGCATCGCCTACAATGGCGAGGAATTCGAGGAGATCGTAAGCCGTGGACTGGATCTGTCCCCCACCACCGAGGTGCTGATCGAGGAATCGGTGCTGGGCTGGAAGGAATACGAGATGGAGGTGGTGCGCGACCACAAGGACAACTGCATCATCATCTGCTCCATCGAGAATCTGGACCCCATGGGCGTGCATACCGGCGATTCCATCACCGTGGCCCCGGCCCAGACCCTCACCGACAAGGAATACCAGATCATGCGCGACGCCTCGATTGCGGTGCTGCGCAAGATCGGCGTCGACACCGGCGGCTCCAACGTGCAGTTCGGTATCAATCCGGAGGACGGCCGCATGGTCATCATCGAGATGAACCCGCGGGTGTCCCGTTCCTCCGCGCTGGCCTCCAAGGCCACCGGTTTCCCCATCGCCAAGGTGGCCGCCAAGCTGGCGGTGGGATACACCCTGGACGAGCTGGCCAACGACATCACCGGGGGCGTCACCCCGGCCTCGTTCGAGCCCACCATCGATTATGTGGTGACCAAGATTCCGCGTTTCACCTTCGAGAAGTTCCCCCAGGCCGAACCGTTGCTGACCACGCAGATGAAGTCGGTGGGCGAGGTGATGGCCATTGGCCGTACCTTGCAGGAATCCCTGCAGAAGGCGCTGCGCGGGCTGGAGATCGGTGTGGACGGTTTCGACCCCCAGGTGGACCCTGACTCCGGGGAAGCGAACAAGCAGGTGCGCAAGGAACTGCTGCGGACCGGCCCGGATCGCATCTTCTATGTCGCCGATGCCTTCCGCCTGGGGTGGAGCATCGAGGACGTGTTCGAACTGACCCGCATCGATCCCTGGTTCCTGGCGCAGATCAAGGAGCTGATGGACATGGAGGCCGAGGTGGCCGGGCAGGGGGTCGAGGCCCTCGATCAGCAGCGCCTCCGCCAGCTCAAGCGCAAGGGCTTTTCCGACAGCCGTCTGGCCACCCTGCTGGGCATCAGCGAGGCGGAATTCCGGCGGATTCGCTGGACCCATGACGTGCGCCCGGTCTACAAGCGGGTGGATACCTGCGCCGCCGAATTCGCCTCCAGCACGGCCTACATGTATTCCACCTATGAGGAGGAATGCGAGGCCGATCCCAGCGACCGCGAAAAGATCATCGTCCTGGGTGGCGGCCCCAACCGCATCGGCCAGGGCATCGAGTTCGACTATTGCTGCGTCCATGCCGCCTTCGCCATGCGCGAGGATGGCTACGAGACCATCATGGTCAACTGCAATCCGGAAACGGTCTCCACCGACTACGACACCTCCGACCGGCTGTATTTCGAGCCGCTGACCCTGGAGGACGTGCTGGAGATCATCCACAAGGAAAAACCCAAGGGCGTCATCGTTCAGTATGGCGGTCAGACGCCGCTGAAACTGGCGCGTGACCTGGAGGCCGCCGGCGCCCCGATCATCGGCACCAGTCCCGATTCCATCGATCTCGCCGAGGATCGCGAGCGCTTCCAGCAGCTGATCCACGAGCTGGGACTGAAGCAGCCGCCCAACCGCACCGCCCGCAACGAGGAAGAGGCCGTGCGCCTGGCCGCCGAAATCGGCTACCCGCTGGTGGTGCGCCCCTCCTACGTGCTCGGTGGCCGCGCCATGGAAATCGTCTACGGCGAGGAGGATCTGAGGCGCTACATGACCGAGGCGGTGAAGGTCTCCAATGAATCCCCGGTATTGCTGGACCGCTTCCTCAACGATGCCATCGAGGTGGATGTGGACGCCGTCTGCGACGGTGAAGACGTGCTCATCGGCGGCATCATGGAACATATCGAGGAGGCCGGCGTCCACTCCGGCGATTCCGCCTGTTCCCTGCCGCCCTATACCCTCAGCCCGCGGATGGAGGATCGCCTGCGCGAGCAGGTGCGCAAGATGGCCAAGGCCCTCAACGTGGTGGGCCTGATGAACACCCAGTTCGCCATCCAGGGCGACGATATCTACGTCCTGGAGGTCAACCCCCGCGCCTCGCGCACTGTGCCCTTCGTCTCCAAGGCCATCGGCCGGCCGCTGGCCAAGATCGCCGCCCGCTGCATGGCAGGGATCCGCCTGGCGGAGCAGGGCATCACCCGTGAACGGCGCCCGGATTACTACTCGGTGAAGGAGGCGGTATTCCCCTTCATCAAGTTCCCCGGTGTCGATCCCCTGCTGGGACCGGAAATGAAGTCCACCGGTGAGGTGATGGGCGTCGGCCGCAGCTTTGGCGAGGCTTTTGCCAAGTCCCAACTGGGGGCGGGCCTGGCCCTGCCGCAGGGCGGGCGGGCCTTCGTCAGCGTGCGCGAGACCGACCGCGCCGGTGTGGTGCAGGTGGCGCGTGACCTGGTTGCGGCCGGTTTCGAGGTGGTGGCCACCCGTGGCACCGCCAAGGCCATCGTGGCGGAAGGCGTCGAGTGCCAGGTGGTGAACAAGGTGGCCGAGGGCCGCCCGCACATCGTCGATATGATCAAGAACGGACAGATCGACCTGATCGTCAACACCACCGAGGGCAAGCAGGCCATCGCCGACTCCTACACCATCCGCCGCGCCGCCCTCAATCAGAAAGTCAGCTATTTCACCACCCTGGCCGGCGCCCGTGCGGCCTGCATGGCCCTGGCCCAGGGGGAAGCCACTGAAGTCAACCGTTTGCAGACCCTGCACGAGGAGTTATCCGCATGAACAAGGTACCCATGACCAAACGGGGCGCTGATGCCTTGCGGGCGGAACTGAAACAGCTCAAGACGGTGGAGCGCCCGCAGATCATCCAGGCCATCGCCGAGGCGCGCGAACACGGCGACCTGAAGGAGAACGCTGAATATCACGCGGCCCGTGAACGGCAGAGTTTCTGCGAAGGCCGCATCCGTGAAATCGAAGGCAAGTTGTCCCACGCCCACATCATCGATGTGACCACCCTCGAGGCCAACGGCAAGGTGGTGTTCGGCGCCACCGTGGACCTGGCCGACGTGGACAGCGGCGAGGAATTCACCTACCAGATCGTCGGCGAGGACGAGGCCGACATCAAGCAGGGGCTCATCTCCGTCACCTCGCCCATCGCCCGCGCCCTGATCGGCAAGGAGGAAGGCGACGTCGCCTCGGTGCGCGCCCCCGGCGGCGACCGCGAACTGGAGATCGTCGAAGTCCGTTACGAATGACGGAAACCGGCAGGCTGGAAACGAAAAGGGCGCCCGCGTGGCGCCCTTTTGGGTTCTGTCCAAAGCGATTCGGGGGACTCTGATCAAGTCGCTACGCGCCCCGATCAGAGTCCCCTTTCAGGGAGTTGCCTATTGGGGGAAGGATGCCAATCAATGGCTTGCGGGAAGAAAGGGTGCACCCCTTCCCCCAACCCCCCTTCCCCGGTACTTGTTCAGAGGTTCCATTAGGGGTCAGTCCCACGCCGGGCGGCGGCGGTGTCCAGCGAAGTTCTTCGGCACCAGCACCGTATTCACGGGCCGGCGGCGGGTGTCGAGATGGGGATAATCGAGTGTATGGTGCAGGCCGCGGCTTTCCTTGCGCAGCATGGCGGAACGGATGATGAGTTCGGCCACCTTGGTCAGATTGCGAAGTTCGATCAGGTCGCCCTTGACGCGGAAATTCCGGTAGTACTCGTAGATCTCGTCGCGCAGCAGCTTGACCCGGTGCTGGGCCCGTTCCAGCCGTTTGTCGGTGCGCACGATGCCGACGTAGTCCCACATGCAGCGGCGCAGTTCGTGCCAGTTGTGGGTGACGACCACCTCCTCGTCGGAGTCGGTGACCCGGCTCTCGTCCCAGTCCGGCACTTCCGGCGGTTCCGGGCATCTTTCCATGTTTTCCATCAGATCCTCGGCCGCCGCCTTGGCGAACACCAGGCATTCCAGCAGGGAATTGCTGGCCATGCGGTTGGCGCCGTGCAGGCCGGTGAAGGCGGTCTCGCCGATGGCGTAGAGGCCGGGCAGGTCGGTGCGTCCCCGCCGGTCGGTCATCACTCCGCCGCAGGTATAGTGGGCCGCCGGCACTACGGGGATGGGTTCGCGGGTCATGTCGTAGCCGAATTCCAGGCAACGGGAATAGACGGTGGGGAAGTGATCCTTGATGAAGTCGGCGGGCCGGTGGCTGATGTCCAGCAACACGTATTCCGCGCCCACACGCTTCATCTCGTGGTCGATGGCGCGGGCGACGATGTCGCGCGGGGCCAGTTCGCCACGCGCGTCGAAACGCTCCATGAAACGGTCGCCGTCGGGCAACAGCAGGCGCCCCCCTTCGCCCCGCACCGCCTCGGTGATGAGGAAGGATTTGGCCTCGGGGTGAAACAGGCAGGTGGGGTGGAACTGAATGAATTCCATGTTGGCCACCCGGCAGCCGGCGCGCCAGGCCATGGCGATGCCGTCCCCGGTGGAGACGTCCGGATTGCTGGTGTAGAGGTAGACCTTGCTGGCGCCGCCGGTGGCGAGCACCACGTTGCGGGCGCGGAAGGTGCGCACCCGGCGGGTCTCGCGGTCCAGCACGTAGGCACCCAGGCAGCGGGTGTTGTCCAGACCCAGTTTTTCGCCGCTGATCAGATCGATGGCGATGTGGTTCTCGAACAGGTGGATGTTTTCGCTGGCGCGGGCGTGGTCGATGAGGGTGGTTTCCAGGGCGCGGCCGGTGGCGTCGGCGGCGTGGATCACGCGGCGGTGGCTGTGACCGCCCTCGCGGGTGAGGTGGAAGCCGCTTTCGGTATCACCCGGTGTGAACGGCACCTGGCGTTCGATCAGCCAGTGGATGCACTCCGGGCCCTGTTCCACGGTATGGCGGACGATGCTTTCATCACACAGGCCGGCACCGGCGTTGAGGGTGTCCTGCACGTGGGATTCGAACGAATCGGTGGAGTCGAGCACGGCGGAGATTCCGCCCTGGGCATAGTAGGTGGATCCACGTTGCAACGGAGCCTTGGCGATGACCGCCACCCGGCAATGGCCGGCCAGGCGCAGGGCGAGGCTGAGGCCGGCCGCTCCGCTGCCCAGGATCAGTACGTCGAATGGGTTATGCTGTGACATGACTTGGCAGGGTCACCCGTTTAGACTTGCCGGTGGAGGGAGAACCCGTTGTCCGGGACCCCGGTTATTAACCCGGCCACCCGATATGTCGTGTTCAGCCGTGCTGTGCGCGTTCACGGCAAGGCGTCGAAACGCCGC
>CAYPEH010000016.1:0-28186 GCA_964409585.1 uncultured Chromatiales bacterium
AACGACTCCGATAATCAGGTCGGGGGCAATAGCGGTGCGGAATGGACGGTTACGATACATTGGCGCTTACGTAACTTGGGTGTATTCCACATTAATCGGATAGCCGGGGGTTCCCCGCCAATCCGGTGGTTCGAATTTTCGGCACTTACGGTTCCCCTTCCGTATTCACCCGGCTGAGGCGGCCCGCGCCTCCGGCCAGCCGTGCACGTGCCGCAGCACCAGATCGGCCAGGGCCTCCATGTGTTCCGGGGTGTCGTTGAGGGCGGGGATGTAGCGGTACGCCTCGCCGCCGGCGTCGAGGAAGCGCTCACGGTATTCGTGGCCGATCTCGTCCAGGGTCTCCAGGCAGTCGGCGGCGAATCCGGGGCAGATCACTTCGACGCGCTTCACTCCCTTCCTGGCCCATTCCCTGAGGGTCTGGTCGGTGTAGGGCTTGAGCCACTGGCGCGGCCCGAAGCGCGACTGGAAGGCCAGCGCCCATTCCCCGTCCTCCAGGCCCAGGCGCTCGGCCGTGAGCCGTGCCGTCTCCTGGCAGTGGCCGGCGTAGGGATCGCCGGCGTCGGCGTAGTGGCGGGGTATGCCATGGAAGGAGAACAGCAGGCGCTCGGCCCGGCCGAAGGCCTCCCAGGAGCTGCGCACCTGCGCCGCCAGCGCGCCGATGTAGCCCTCTTCGTCGTGGTACTGATTGACGAAGCGCAGTTCGGGAATCCGGCGCCACCGCTGCAACTCGGCACTGACGGCGTCGAACACGGAGGCGGTGGTGGTGGCGGAATACTGCGGATACAGGGGCAGCACCAGTACGCGGCGGGCATCGGCCTGCCGCAGACGTTCCAGGCCATCGGCGATGGAGGGCCGGCCGTAGCGCATGGCCAGTTCCACCCGCGCCGGTCCCGGCAGGCGCGCATCCAGCCGCTTTTGCAGGGCCGCCTGCTGTCGCCATCCGATGGCCAGCAACGGGGAGCCGTCCTCGGTCCACACGCGCTCATAGGCCTGCGCGGAACGTCTGGGACGGGTGCGCAGGATGACGCCGTGCAGCACCGGCAACCACAGCAGGCGGGGGGTCTCCACCACCCGCGGATCGGCGAGGAATTCGGCCAGGTAGCGGCGCAGGGCGGCGGGGGTGGGGGCATCCGGCGTGCCCAGGTTCACCAGCAGCACGCCCAGGCACTCTCCGGCCTCCCCGGTGGTGGCGGTCTCGCCCTTGTATCGACTCATGGCAGGGTTTCCGGTTGGTCAGGTGAGGTATTAACCCGGCCACCTGATATATCGGGTGGCCGGGTTAAGAGCCTGTCGGACTCGGGGGGATCGTAGCGAAAAAGTGGGACAGCGAGGATGATTTTTCATGATTTTGAGGAGCATAGTGGAAACTATGTGACGAAAAATCAGGGAAAATCAGACCGCTGTCCCGCTTTTGCAGCCGATTCAGCACGAGTCCGACAGGCTCTTTAATATTATCGAACATATCCAAAGTGAAAGGGGCATGGACTGTGGAGCCATCCTGCGAAGTATTCATCATCGGCTGCGGCTATGTCGGCCGCCAGGTGGCGGCGGCGGAGCAGGCGCGCGGCAGGCGGGTCGGCGCGCTGACTCACTCCCCGGAAAAGATCCGGGAACTGCGGACGGCCGGTATCGATGCCCTCCCCGGCAACCTGGACCGGCCCGAAACCCTGTCCCGGCTGCCGCTCCACGGGGCCGTGCTGTATTACTTCGCCCCCCCTCCCGGCCGCGGCAGCGACGATCCCCGCATGGCTGCGCTGGTGGACCATTTCGATGACGAACACCGGCCGGCGCGGGTGGTGCTCATCAGTACCACCGGGGTCTATGGCGACTGCGGCGGCGCCTGGGTGGATGAGGACTGGCCGACCCGTCCACAGACCGACCGCGCGCGCCGCCGCCTGTCGGCGGAACGGACCCTGCGGGAATGGGGGCGGGAGGCCGGCGTGCCGGTGGTGGTGCTGCGAGTGCCCGGTCTCTACGGGCCCGGCCGCCTGCCGCTGGCCCGGCTGAAAAAGGCCCTGCCGGTACTGCGGGAGGATCTGTCCCCCTGGAGCAACCGTATCCATGCCACGGACCTGGTGCGGGCCTGTCTGGCCGCCGCCGATCGCGGCCGGCCCGACGGCGTCTACAACGTCGCCGATGGCAACCCCAGCACCATGACCGACTATTTCAACCGGGTGGCCGATGCCTTCGGCCTGCCACGGCCACCCCAGATCGGCCTGGACGAGGCCCGTGAACGGCTCAGCGGCGGCATGCTCTCCTATCTGGCCGAATCCAAGCGCCTGGACACCCGCCGCATGCGCGAGGAGCTGGGCGTGGAACCCCGCTTCCCCGATCTGGACAGCGGGCTGGCCCATTGCGTGACCACCAGCCCGTCCGGATGAGGGGAGTGTCATGCTCGGTGTCTTTCTCGACCGCGACAGTATCGACCGGGGCGCTCCCGCCCTGTCGAAACATTGGTTGCCGGGCCAATAACTGAGCAATATACTAAGAATTAGGCATCACCCTATCCCAAGGAGCCCCCATGAGCCATCTCGTCACCATCCAGGAGTCCGACCGTCCGATTCAGGTCGAGAACGGGGAGACCGTACTGGATGCGGCCGAACGCCAGGGCATCACCCTGCCCTACGGCTGCCGCAACGGTGCCTGCGGCACCTGCCGGGCCACCCTGGTGTCCGGCTCGGTGGACTATGGCGGGACCATGCCCACCGGCCTGAGCGAGGAGGAAGCGGAACGGGGAGAGATCCTGCTGTGCCAGGCCCGGCCGCTGTCGGACTGCACGATGCAGGTGCATGAACTGGAATCGGCGGCGGACATCCCGGTCAGGAGACTGCGCACCAAGGTCGCCGCCATCGACCGCGTGGCCAGCGATGTCATCCGGCTGCGCCTGACCCTGCCCGAGGGTGAACGGCTGCTGTTCCTGGCCGGTCAGTACATCGACATCCTGCTGCCGGAGGGCGCGCGCAGGGCCTTTTCCCTCGCCAATGCCCCTCATGACGACGCCTTCCTGGAGCTGCATATCCGCCGTGTCCCCGGCGGCCGTTTCACCAGCCACGTCTTCGACGGGTTGCAGGTCAAGGACCTGCTCACCATCGAAGGGCCCCTGGGCAGCTTCTATCTGCGCGAGGAATCCCGCCGCCCGGTCCTGCTGGTGGCGGGCGGTACCGGTTTCGGCCCCATCAAGAGCATCTTCGAGCACATGCTCCACATTGGCAGCGACCGGCCCGTACGGCTGTTCCGGGGTGCCCGCGACGTGGCGGACCTGTACCTGGACGAGATTCCCCGCGGCTGGGAACAAAGCCACGATCTGTTCCGCTATACGCCGGTCCTTTCCGCACCCGCGGCGGATTCACAGTGGCGTGGACGGACTGGCCTGGTGGTGGACGCGGTGATACAGGACATCCCCGATCTGGCGGGATATGACGTCTACATGTGCGGGCCGCCGCCGATGATCGAGGCGGCGAAAAAGGCCTTCACCGAAGCCGGGCTGCCCGCCGGACAACTCTTCTACGATTCCTTCGTGACCTCCGGGCGGTCGCAGGGCGAAAAGCCCTGAGGAAATTCCGATCAAGTCATGCATGACTTGATCAGAGTCCCCTTCCAGGGGGTTGCTTATTGGGGGAAGGACGGAAATCAATGGCTGGCTGGAACGTGGGCGCATCCCTTCCCCCGGTACTTATTCAGAGCTTCCCTGATCAGGAACCATCGGGCAGCGGAGTCAGCGGCAGGCGCGATTCACCCTGGGCGGACGGCTGCCGCTCCAGGGCCATGGCGGTGCCTGCGTGCAGCGGCGCCCGAAGGTCCCCGTTCTCCGTGCCGCCCACGGCCAGATGCAGGCCGCGGCGGCAATACTCCATCGCCTCCTGCGGCTGACCGATCTGCTCCAGCAGTTGCGCCATCTCATTGTAGGTCTCGACCCGCGGCCCCGCCCCCAGGCTGGCCTCCAGATAATCCCGCGCCTTGCCCCACAGCCGGGCACGTGCGGCCAGGCGTCCCAGGGACAACAACAGGATCGGATTGCGCTCGTGCCCCTTCAGCCATCCCTCCGCGTGCAGCAGTTGCTCGGTCGCGTCGGCGCCCTTGGCCAGTCCGTACAAATAGGCCAGATCGTTGTGCCATTGCTTGCGCAGGATATCGCGAATGAAACTTTCCGCCTCGACATCCATGCCCTCCTTGAGCAAATGCTCGGCATATTCACGGCGCAACTCCTCGTTCTGGCGCAGGCTGCGGGGCAGACGGTTCCACTGCGCCTGCAATGCTTCCGCTCCACCCTGGGCGGCGGCTTCGGCCAGCAGCGCCGAATGGACACGGTACTCCAGGCGCTCCAGCGCATCACTGGACAGGACCTTGCGCTTGCGCAGTTCCGGAAGCAGTTCCTCCAGCTTGCGCCAGTCCTTCAGTTCACGATACAGGCGCATGAGCATCTTCAGCACATAGGCATGACGCGGGGCGATGGAGCGGAGGTGGGTCAGGGTGGCGAGGGCCTGTTCCAATTGGCGGTGGGCGATCTGCAATTCCGCCTGGGTCAGTCCCACCGCCAGCTCCGCCGAGGACATGCTCTCGTGCGCCAGTCTCAGGTAGTAATCACGCCGCTCGTGTTCCCCCTGCTGCTGGGCCGCGCGTGCCGCAGCCAGATAGTTCAGCAGCGGTGTATCACTGGATGGCGCGTGCTTGAGCAGGCGTTTCTCCGCCGTGCTCCAGCGTCCCTCGGCCAACTCCACCAGGCCACGGGTGAGACCGGCACGGGCCAGACGATGGCGGCGGCGCTCCCGCCAGGCATGGAAGGACTCCGGCAGGTGCCAGAAGCGCACGATCAGGCGCACCAGCAGGTAGACGACGAAATAACTCAGCAGCAGCACCAACCCGAGCAGGGACAGCGAAGCCTCCACCACCCAGTGGTCATAGCCCAGCAGCACATACCCCGGATCGTTGAGCAGGGCCAGGCCCAGCCCGACCGCCGCCAGCAGGGCCAGCACCAGGCCGAACAGCAGCTTCACGAGCGCCCCCCCGTGTCCATGCCGGTCTGCTCCCGGTCACCGGCGATGCGTTCCAGCACCTGGCGCAGCTCGCGCAGGGAATGGGAAATGTCGGGGCGGGGCGGGTCGATATCCACGGCAGCCAGTTGGGAGAGGGTATCCAGGGCGGCGCGGGTGGCGCTGTCGGTGGTATCGAAATAGGTCCGCAACCAGTCACCGGCCACATTCAGGGCATCGCGCCAGGCCCCCGCCTCGCGCTCCAGCAGGGCGAGACGTGCCGTGGCCAGCTTCAGGCGCAGGTTCTCATAGAGGAAATACTGCTGTTCCGGGGCCAGCAGCGCCCCCACCGGGCGATCCGTGCGGCGTATGGTAACCAGCTTGCGCAGATCCCCCCATACGGTCTGCAAGGCCCGTTGCCAGGGCTCGGCACCGCTGTCCACGGCCTCTTCCTTCTCGTCCGTCACCGGCCCCTGCCGCTGTACCGCTTCCACGGCCAGAGGCAGTTTTTCCACATCGTCGGCAAGGCTCGCCAGCCGCGCCGCCATGCCTTCCACATCGGGCCGGGGCATGGCCTTGAGGGCGGCATTCTCCGCCGCGATACGCTCACGCACCGGCAACAGGGCCGGATCGGCCAGCTCGCGCAGGCGCTGATCGGCCGCTTCCAGGGCCGCCATGGCGGTCTTCGGATCACCCTGAAGCTGCAGGCGGTGATTGGCGATGCGCAACAGATACTCGGCCTCTGCCAGCAACCAGCCACGGTGGTCACGGGCGGCCAGCCCACGCACCGACTGGAGCATTTGGGAAAGGTCGCCGTACTGCTGGCGCAGGGTGGCCAGATCCTGCTGCAAACCATCCGCGCGCCTCTGCAGAACCGCCTGCACGCGGCTCAATTCATCGCTGAGATCGGCATTCCTGCGCTGTTGCTGGAGGGCCACTTCACTCTGCAATACCCTGAGCTGCTGCTGCAATTGCCACAGGTAGGCCACACCGGCGGCGGCACCCAGAGCCAGCAACAGCGCCAGCACGGCCACCACGCGCACGCGCCGAACCGGGTCGGGCGCCCTCGTGGCCGCCTCTGGAGCCGTCCCGCCGGATTCCGCCTCGGGCTCGACCGGAGGCTCTTCCGGCAGGTCCGGTTGCCCGGCCTGTTTTTCTTCAGTCATCGGTCTTCTCCGCACGGCCCCAGACTCCCAACAGGGCCTTCATCAAGCCCTCGTCCCCCGCCTCCTCCGCCACTACCGGTGGACGGGAAAATCCAAGCCGTACAGCCAGTTGTACCATACGCTCGCTGACCACCACCAGTGGTGTGGCCAGCAGCTTCCCGCGGCCGGGGCCATCCAATAAATCATAGAGGTTCTGCAGGGTCTCGTTACTGGTGGCGGTGACTACATCCACCGCCCCGCCGGACCACAGCGCAAGGACCCGAGCCGGATCGACCTCCGGCCGCTGCCGCCGGTAGACCTCCGCATAGTCCACCTCCGCCCCACGCCGACGCAGGGTGTCCGCCAGCAGTTCACGCCCACCCTCGCCACGCACGATCAATACCCTGCGCCCCCCCATGTCCTGCAACGCGTCCATGGCCAGCAGGGCCTCGCTGTTGAAACCGGAGGCCGGGCAGATGTCGGCGGGACGCCCCGCCTGCTCCAGGGCACGGGCCGTGGCACGTCCAATGGCGGCCAGCCGTGGCGATCCCGACCAGGTATCGGCAGGGGGGGCCAGATGGACCGCATTGGCACTGACGAAGATGACCAGGTCATAGTCGTCGAGGGTGGAGAACCGAGCCACGGCGGCGGCCGGATCGGCCGGAGGTACGATTTCGATCACCGGGAAACGGATCGCCCGACCGCCGGCCTGTTCGATCCGGCGGCAGAGGCCGTCGGCCTGGTGGGCGGGACGGGTGACCAGCACCCCGATACCGGTGAGTTCGGCAGCCATATAACCAAGAAACCTGCCCGTGTCCCTCACCCGGCCTCGTACAGCTCCTCGAGGATTTCACCGGCACCCCGCGCGAGCAGATCCGCGGCCAGACTCCGGCCCAACTCAACGGCCTGCTCCGGCGTGCCGCGCACTTCGCCGCGCACCACCTCACTACCGTCGGGGCGTCCAACCAGCCCGCGCAGGCGCAATTCATCGCCTTCCAGTTCGGCATGGCCGGCAATGGGCACCTGGCAACCACCGTGCAGGGCCTCGTTCATGGATCGCTCCGCGAGCACACAGGTGGTGGTGCCGGCATGGGCCAGGGGGGCGATGAGCCCGTTGATGCGCTCATCGTCGGAACGGCACTCGATACCAATGGCGCCCTGGCCGATGGCCGGCAGGCTGTCGTCCGGCGCCAGCACGCTGCGGATACGCTCACCCATGCCCAGGCGCTTGAGACCGGCGGCGGCAAGGATGATGGCGTCGTACTCACCGGAGTCCAGCTTGGCGAGGCGGGTGTTTACATTGCCGCGCAGGGACAGGATCTCGAATCCGGGGAAACGCTCGCGCAGCTGACATTCACGGCGCAGGCTGGAAGTGCCGACTTTCGCATCCTGCGGCAGTTCCTGCAGATTTGCGTAGCGATTCGAAACGAAGGCATCGCGCGGGTCTTCCCGTTCCATGATCACCGCCAGGTGCAGACCGTCGGGAAACTCCACCGGCACGTCCTTCATGGAGTGCACCGCGATATCCGCCCTGCCCTCCAGCATGCCCTGTTCCAGTTCCTTCACGAACAGCCCCTTGCCGCCGATCCTGGCCAGGGGGCTGTCCAGCACCTTGTCACCGCGGGTGCTCATGGGCACCAATTCCACCTCCAGGCCAGGGTGGGCCTGGCGCAGGGCGGCGGCCACGTGTTCAGCCTGCCACAGGGCCAAGGGGCTCTTGCGGGTGGCTATACGGACGGTGCCTGGGGACATGGTGAACGCTCCGGGTAAACAAAACGGCCGCTAATGCTAAGGGCTGGACCGTATGCAGGCAAACGGGGGCACAATTTCTGCTTGCATAATCAGAAACTACTTATATACTGAACTTCAAACCACACTGTGGGTTAGGGTATTTGCTCATGAATATGCCATCTGTTCTACGTCGCTGGCTCCTGCTGCCTCTGCTGCTGCTCCCGCTGGCCGCCTGGGCAGAAGGATCCTCCCCCACTCTTCCCACCGCCGACGACTGGCAGGCGGAGGCCGAGGCCGCCCGCTCCCGTTCCGTCCCCCTGGTGGTGGTCTTCACGGACGACGATTGCCCCTACTGCCAGCGCCTGATCAAGCAGGTGCTGGCCCCCATGTTCGCCAAGCCGGGGTTCGCCAACCAGGTTTCCCTGCTGGAATTCAACATCAGCCGCGGGGGCAAGATCCGCGACTTCGATGGCCTGCCCGTGCGCAGCCGGCACTTCGTCAAGCGCCTGGGAGTGTTCGCCACCCCCACGCTGCTGCTGCTCGACTACCAGGGCAGGGAGATCGCCCCCCGCATCGTCGGTATCAACGATGTGGAGGAATACCGCCGGATGTTGCAGGAGCGCATCACCGCGGCCCGCGCGGCCCTGAGCCCGGTGGTCATGCTAAGCGTGACTCGTCCTAGGAGCCTGTCGGACTCAGGCTGAATCGGCTGCAAAAGCGGGACAGCGGTCTGATTTTCCCTGATTTTTCGTCACATAGTTCCCACTATGCTCCTCAAAATCATGAAAAATCATCCTCGCTGTCCCACTTTTTCGCTACGATCCCCCCGAGTCCGACAGGCTCCTGGCTTTAAGGTGTCAGGATGACGAAAAAGCCCGCCGTTCCTCCCGTCGGCGGGCTTTTTTTCCTCTGGGCGGTTCGGCCTGGTAATCGTTCCATGGGCCGGTTTTGCAACGCCGAAGGCGGCGATTTCAGACTTCAGGCGAATGCACATGACTGGATCAGAGGTTCCCTATGGCAAAATAGGGCCTCCATTCTTTACCGACACTGCGGGATCACCATGTTCCACCGGTCGTTGACGACCCTGCTGCTGCTGCTTCTTCTGCCCATGCTGGCCCACGGGGTCGAGGTACCCAAAGCCACCGATCTGGCTGCGGACGCACGCCTGGCCGCCAGCAAACAGGTGCCCATCCTGTTGGTCGTTTCCCAGGATCACTGCTCGTTCTGCCACCTGTTGAAACGGGAGATCCTCCGGCCCATGCTGATCAGCGGTGAATATGACGACAAGGTCATCATCCGCGAGCTGCTCATCGACGAGGGGGAGAGCGTGGTGAACTTCCAGGGCCGGACCGTGGAGGCGGCGGAACTGGCGCACACCTACCGCTCCTATCTCACCCCGACCCTGCTCTTCCTGGATCACCAGGGGCGGGAACGCGCGCCCCGCATCGTCGGCATCAACACCATCGAGATGTACGGCTACTACGTCGACGAAGCCATCGACCAGGCCCTGGCCTCCATTCGCAGGACACGCTGAACGCCCTGAGGCCCGCTGAATGCGGCTTTACTTAGGATTGTCTTAGTTATGAGCGACGAAAAAAACATCCAGTGGGGCGGACGCTTCACCGAGTCCACCGACGCCTTCGTGCAGGCATTCACCGCCTCGGTGGATTTCGACCAACGGCTGGCCTTCCACGATATCCAGGGTTCCATCGCCCACGCCCGCATGTTGTGCAAGGTGGGGGTGCTCACCGAGGCCGAGCGGGACGCCATTCTCGAAGGCCTGGAGGCCATACGCGGCGAAATCGAACGTGGCGAGTTCCAGTGGTCGGTGGCCCTGGAGGACGTGCACATGAATATCGAGGCCGCGCTCACCGCCCGCATCGGTGATGCCGGCAAGAAGCTGCACACCGGCCGCTCACGCAATGATCAGGTGGCCACCGACGTGCGTCTCTATCTGCGCGAGGCCATCGACGCCTGCCTGGATGAACTGGACCGCCTGCGCCGCGGCCTGGTGGACCTGGCCGAGCGCGAGGCCGATACCATCCTGCCCGGCTTCACCCATTTGCAGGTGGCCCAGCCGGTCACCTTCGGCCACCACATGCTGGCCTGGTTCGAGAACCTCAGCCGCGACCACGAGCGGCTGGTGGACTGCCGCCGGCGTGTCAACGTCATGCCCCTGGGCGCGGCCGCCCTGGCCGGCACCACCTATCCACTGGATCGGGAATACAGCGCCGGGCTGCTGGGCTTCGATGCGCCCACCGAAAATTCCCTGGACTCGGTCAGCGACCGTGACTTCGCCATCGAATTCTGCGCCGCCGCCGCCCTCTGCATGACCCACTTGTCCCGTTTCTCCGAGGAGCTGGTGCTGTGGACCTCGGCCCAGTTCGATTTCATCGAGCTGCCCGACCGCTTCTGCACCGGTTCCTCCATCATGCCGCAGAAGAAGAACCCCGATGTGCCGGAACTGATCCGCGGCAAGACCGGCCGCGTCAACGGCAACCTGATGGCCCTGCTGACGCTGATGAAGTCCCAGCCGCTGGCCTACAACAAGGACAACCAGGAGGACAAGGAACCGCTGTTCGACAGTGTCGATACCCTGCTCGGCTCCCTGCGCGCCTTCGCCGACATGATCCCGGCCCTGCAACCGAAGCGGGAGCGGATGAAGGCTGCCGCCCGTCAGGGTTTCGCCACCGCCACCGACCTGGCCGATTACCTGGTACGCAAGGGCGTGCCCTTCCGTGACGCCCATGAGGTGGTGGGCAAGGCGGTGCGCCTGGGCGTGGACACGGGCCGCGATCTGGCGGAGATGAGCCTGGAGGAATTGCAGGGTTTTTCCCCTGCCATCGGTGCCGATGTGTTCGAAGTATTGACCCTGGAGGGTTCGGTCGCCGCACGCAATCACCTGGGCGGAACCGCACCGGAGCAGGTCCGGGCCGCCGTGCGGCGGGCACGGGCGCGCATGGCCGCCGAGGGACGCTGATCCTCCCTGCGCGCCCATCAACGCCCAGACGCTCCCCAGGCGACTGCCTTACCACCTGAAAACCAAGTAGAGACAGCCACTTGCCGGATAAGAAAACAGCACGGAAGTACGTGGAATGGTTCCGCCATTCCTCGCCCTATATCCACGCCCACCGTGGACGCACCTTCGTCATCGCCTTTGGCGGCGAGGCGGTGGCCGATCCGGGCTTTGCCAACCTGGTCCACGACATCGCCCTGCTCAATGCCCTGGGCGTGCGCCTGGTGCTGGTGCACGGTGTGCGCCCGCAGATCGAGCAGCGCCTGAAGGAGCGGGGGGCGGCCATGAGCTATGAACGTGGACTGCGCATCACCGATGAGGCGGCCCTGCCGGCGGTCAAGGAGGCAGTGGGTACGGTGCGCATGGAAATCGAGGCCCTGTTGTCCATGGGACTGGCCAATTCCCCCATGGCCGGCGCGCGCCTGCGCGTGGCTGGCGGCAATTTCGTCACAGCGCGCCCCCTCGGCGTACTGGACGGTGTCGATTACTGCCATACCGGCGAGGTCCGGCGGGTGGACGTGGAGGCCATCGAGGCCCGCCTGAACGAAGGGGCCGTGGTACTGATCTCCCCCCTGGGTTATTCGCCCACCGGCGAGGTGTTCAATCTCAGCGCCGAGGATGTGGCCACGGCGGTGGCCGTGGAACTGGGCGCGGACAAACTGCTGTCGCTGGTGGAGGGTCCCGGCCTGACCGATTCACGCCGCCGGCTGGTGGCCCAGTTGACGCCGGCGGAGGCGGAAAAGGTGCTGTCCTCCGGGCGACAACTGCCGGAGGACGTGGAACGCCACCTGGTTGCGGCGGTGCATGCCTGCCGCAACGGCGTGCCGCGCGCCCACCTGATCGGCCGTCAGACCGACGGCGCCCTGCTGCTGGAACTGTTCACCCGCGACGGCATGGGCACGCTCATCACCTCGGAACAGTTCGACCGCATCCGCGCCGCCTCCATCGAGGACATGGGCGGAATATTGGAACTGATCGAGCCACTGGAGGCGGACGGCACCCTGGTGCGACGCTCGCGGGAACAGCTGGAGCTGGATATCGACGATTTCCTGGTACTGGAGCGTGACGGTGCCGTCCTGGCCTGCGCCGCCCTGTTCTCCTATCCCGATGAAGGCGTGGGTGAACTGGCCTGTCTGGCGGTGGCCGAGGAATACCGCAAGCGGGGCCTTGGCAACGACCTGTTGGAAGAGGTGGAGAAACTGGCCCGGGAAGAGGGTCTGCAAAGGCTGTTCGTACTCACCACCCAGACCGCCCATTGGTTCCGCGAGCGTGGGTTCGAACCGGCCAAGCTGGCCGATCTGCCGCTGGAACGCCGTGAGATGTACAACTACCAGCGCAACTCCAAGGTATTCATCAAGGAGCTGAAACCGTCCTGAGCGCCACGGCCACCGGTGCACTGTCATCGCCGCCGGTGAGTTCGGCCAGTTCGTCCAGGTAGTCGCGGACCCGGCGCACGTAGCGGACCGGCTCCCAGCCGCGGGCATAGCCGTAGCGCAGATGCCGGTAATAGGCCTTGTTTGCCAGCAACGGCAGGATTTCCTTCAGATCGTCCCAGGAATCGGGATCCTGATGCAGCTCCGCGCACAACTGGCGGGCATCCATCAGGTGGCCATAACCGATATTGTAGGCCGCCAGCGCCATCCAGGTCCGGTCCGGCTCCCGCACCGAAGCTGGCAGGCGCTTGCGCAGACCGGCCAGATAGCGCGCACCGGCGGGAATCGCCTGGCCGGGATCGAGGCGGTTGTCCACCCCCAATTCCGCCGCCGTGACGCGGGTCAGCATCATCATGCCACGGACCCCGGTGGGGCTCCTGGCCCGTGGATTCCAGTGGGATTCCTGGTAGGCCACGGCCGCCAGCAGCATCCAGTGCAGGCCATTGGCCTCGGCGGCCTGGTGGATCAGCTCGCGGTAACGGGGCAGACGGCTGTGCACACGCCGGCGGAAGGTTTGCAGATCCACCGGGTCATAGCGCTGGTAAAAACCGTAATAGGACTCCAGCAGGCGGTCACGTTCGTCCGCATCCATGTCCTGCCGGAACCAGGAATGGACCTCCTCCATGGCCTCACGGGCATCCCTCGGCAGTTCCGGCCCGTCTCTCCTCAGCTCGGTGACAAGCAAGGGTTCGGTGATGGTGTCCCGGGGGGACGGGGCAGTAGAGGGGGAAAGCAGCAGGAAAGCAAGGGAAGGGCTGTGGAACGGCCCCGCGGGCCATTCCGCCCGCTCGTGTTCCACCCCCTTTCCCACGGCCTTGTTCAGGGGCAAGGCCATGCGGAACGGCGCGGGCTGCGGGGCGGCCAAGGCCGCCGGCGGTTCGCCGCCGCAGCCGGCCTGCAACAGGATCGCCATGCCGAGCACGGAGTTGAACAAACGGGTCAGGTACATGTTGCCGCCAGTGACGGACTCCATTTACTTTGCCAAAGCATAGACGACTGGCCAGGGGATTTTTCCTGAGTCCGGTCAACCCTATCGTCATCAACCCCCGACGCGGCCAGTGAAAAAAACACATCGAATTCCGTTCGCATTGCTGGCTGCCGCCGTGCTGCTGACGGTAGCCATGAGCACCCTCTCCGGCGTGGCCAGGCATCTGATCGAACAGGCGTTTCTGGATATGGGCGCGGAGCGGGTCACGGCCGGTGAGGTAAGCGTCTCGCCACTCTCCGGTCAGGTCCACATCCATAACCTGGCGGTACGGGCCCAAGGACGGGAAGTCCTGCACGCCCGCTGGCTGAGACTGCACCTGGACCTGCCCGCGCTATGGCAAGGCCGCCTGATGATCCGGCGTCTGATCCTGGACGGTGCCTACGCCGAATTGGTGCATGAGGATGGCCGCTGGGAACTGGCCGGGCTGCACATGGGCAATGCCGGTGCTCCGGGCCCGGCGATACGGCCCGGCATCGGCCTGCTGGAGCTGACCCAGTCACGATTGAAACTGCAACTGGACCAGGGCCCGCGGCTCATCGGTATCCGGCGCATGGTCCTGGAAGGACTGTACGGCTGGGCCCCGGAACAGCCAGCCAGGCTGGAATTCGATCTCAGGCTGGCCGCCTCGCAGCTGCGCTTCTCCGGCCATGTGACGGCGGCCCTTGCGGCCAGCCCCGCCCTCACCGGCCAGTTGCGGGTATCCCGCCTGGATCTGGATGCGGTGGGACCTCTGGCCGGCCTGGAAGGCATCACGGGCAGACTCGATGCCCGCCTGCAGGTGAGCTATGGGACCGATGCCCAGGGGAACACAACGGCCAGCGCCCGGGGCAGCATCGGCCTGGACCGGCCGGCGTGGAATGGCGAAGGCGGCCACATCGGTGCTGGCAGGCTGCAATGGGAGGGCGAGGCAGTCCTCACCAGCGGAGGGACGATCGAAGCCACGGCAGCCATCCGTCTGAACGGCCTGTCCGCCCACCTGAAAGAGCTGGATGGCCGGCTGGAATCACTGCAATGGGACGGCCGACTGATTGCCGCGGCCGATGCCTCCAGGGTGGAACTGGATGGCCGGATCCTCGCGAAGAAACCGGCTGCCCATCTGCATGGGCGGGACTTGCGCACCGACACCCTCCATTGGCAAGGCATGCTGGCACTGGAGGCGGAAGACGATGACCATGCTTTCGCTGCCGAGGGCCGGTTGCAACTGAGCCAGACCGTTTTCACGCAGCCGCGCATGGTGGCATCGATGGACTCCAGTGCCATGGGGTTGCGGGCCCGTTACGCACCGGGCGGTGGCGGGCTTCGCCTGGACATCGACCGTTCCGAACTGGACGGGCTCCGTTTCAATCAGGAAGTTCCGGGCATTCATGCCCGGCTGGAACACTTACAGGCGCTGGATGTACAGCTCGGCGACGGCCACCGGTTGACGGTGAACGGCCTGGACCTGCACGGCCTCGTGCTGCGGCCCGATGAGCGGGCCGATGCGGATGAGCGGGGGCTGAGCTGGGAACAGGCCAGGGTCCGGGGGGTGCGGGTGGATGCCCGGCGTGCCGAGGTGGATGAGGCGATTCTGCACCGGCTGCATCTGGCCATGGTCCGGGAGCAGGACGGTCTGCGTCTGCCCATCACCCCGGGCGAAGACCGTGAACCGGACCGGCCCGACGGGCTGGAGCATGGGTTCAGTTGGGCTCTGGGCCGCCTGCGGGTGGAAGGGGAGAGCATGGTCCGTCTCCTGGACCGGACCGTATCACCACCGGTGGAGCATCGATTGGAACAGGTGGTGCTGGAACTGGGTGGACTGGACAGCCTGCGGCCACAGCAGGATACGGCCCTCGACCTGGCCCTGAACCTGCACGGGCAGGGCCGGCTGACCCTGAAGGGCCACCTCCGCCCCCTGGCCAGGGAATTCTCCACCCGGCTGGATGGCCGGATCAGCAACCTGCCACTGCCAGCCTTCAACCCCTACCTGGAGCCCATCCTCAAGGACAAGGTGAAAAGCGGGCAGTTGATCCTCGACAGCCGCATCGAGGTGGAAGGCGGGCAATTGCGGGTCGACAACGACATTCGTCTGATCAGGATGGAAATGGCGGGTGGGCCGCAACAGCCGGAAGAGGCGCATCCGGGCGCGACTGGCCTGGAGCTCCTGGAAGGCGCCCGGCAGGAACCGGCGGCCAGGGACAAGGACCCGCTGCCCATCGGGCTCGCCCTGCAGATGCTGCGTGACTCCCAGGGCAACATCCGGCTGGATCTGCCCGTGACCGGGACCCTGGACGATCCCGATTTCGACCTCTCCGATGCCGTCAACCAGGCCGTGGCGAGTTCCATGCAGACCGGCATCCTCCTGTTCTTCCAGCCCCTGGGAACCCTGGTCACCATCGCCAAACTGGCCGGCAGCGCCATGGCCCTGCGATTCCAGCCGGTGGAGTTCGATGCGGGCGAGGCGGCCATGGACGAAAAGGACCGAGCGTATTTGCAGGCATTGGCCGACAAGCTGAAGGAACGCCCACAGGTCTATCTGACCCTCTGTGGTGTGGCCAACGGAGCCGACCGCCGGCTGTATGAGCGCAAACCGGGGGGCAGGCCGGCGGAGGCGGCCGGGGACGGGGCAGGGAAACCGGCACGTCCCGATACGCTGGAAATCGACCAGGCGCTCATGCGGCTGGCCGGACGGCGGGCCGATGCGGTGCGTGCCTACCTGGTGGAAAAGGGCGGCATCGCCGCCGAACGCCTGGCCCCCTGCATGAACCGCATCGACACCGGGGCCGGTTCTCTGCCACGGGTGGAGATCGGATCATATTGACCCGGCGACCAAGTATGCCGGGTTAAAGCCTGTTCAGAGGTTCCCCTGGGGTATAAACTCACGCGCTTTTCCAACACCCGCCTGGGATCGACCCATGACCGCCATTCCCGAAACCCTCTACCAGTCCGACCTGAAGAGCCTGGAACTGATCGCCCGCGGCAAGGTGCGCGACATCTACGCGGTGGACGACCAACACATGCTGATCGTCACCACCGACCGCCTGTCCGCCTTCGACGTCATCCTGCCCACCCCCATCCCCGGCAAGGGCGCCGTGCTGACGGCGGTTTCGAATTTCTGGTTCGACTTCACCCGTGATCTGGTGCCCAACCACCTCTCCAGCCTGTCGCTGGAGGATGTGCTGCCGGACGCCGGGGAACGTGCCCAGGTGGAAGGCCGCGCCATCGTGGTGAAGAAGCTCAAGGCCCTGCCGGTGGAAGCCATCGTGCGCGGCTACATCGTCGGCTCCGGCTGGAAGGATTACCAGAAGACCGGCTCGGTCTGCGGCATCGAGCTGCCCGCCGGCCTGCAACTGGCCGATCGCCTGGAACAGCCGCTGTACACACCCTCGACCAAGGCCGAGGTGGGCGAACACGACGAGAATGTGGATTTCGAGCATACCGTGGGCCTGCTGGGCCGGGAAATGGCCGATCGCGTGCGCGACGTCAGCCTGGAAATCTACTCCAAGGCCCGCGAATATGCCCGCCAGCGTGGCATCATCATCGCCGACACCAAATTCGAGTTCGGCCTCGACGATCAGGGCACCCTGCACCTGATCGACGAAGTACTGACCCCCGATTCCTCCCGCTTCTGGCCGGCGGACCAGTACCGGCCCGGCGCCAATCCGCCTTCCTACGACAAGCAGTTCGTGCGTGACTGGCTGGAGACCCAGGACTGGGACAAGACCGCTCCGGGTCCGGAATTGCCCGCGGACGTGGTGGCCAGAACGGCTGAGAAATACGCCGAGGCGCAACGCCTGCTCACCGGCGCATGAACCCGCGCGCGGCGATGACCCACCGAATGATTACGGCCCGACAGGCTCCTGATATGTCCCGGCAAATCAAGATTCTGTTCCTGGCGGCGCTGGCCCTGGCATTGGGCGCCTGCTCCCAGGAACAACAGAACAAGCTCAGCCGGCTTGGAGTGACCTGGCTGGAAGGGAATTACCGGGTGACCTATGCCGACGGCAGTCACGTCAAGAGCTGGATCGTCCGCAACGGCAAGGTCACCAGTGAGCCGCAGAAAGGCTATTACTACTTCTGGGCCATGGTGGACGGACACAAGCGCTACGTGCAGACGCCCATCGGCAGGACCTATATTGAAGAGCTGCCCTGATTCAGGTCCGAACCAGTACCGGGGGAAGGGGTGCATTGCCGCTCCCGCAGGCCATGGATTTTCATCCTTCCCCCAATAGCCAACCCTCCGCAAGGGGACTCTGATCAAGGCGCGCAGCGACTGTCCTCAGCGGAATGCCCGCAGGTACCACCACTCGAACAGGCGCTTCACCCGGTGCAGGAAAAAGCCGCCCAGCAGGGCGGATCGCTTGGGCCCCCGGTAGACCAGCACGCCGGAATCGAGCGTGTCGACGATGCAGATCAGTTCCGGCTTGAAGGTATGCTCGCCGGGCCGGCCGTTGAAATCGGCGAGCAGGTTCCTGGCCGCCGCCGCCGCCTGAAGGTCCGCGATGTGGGCCTGCTTCGGCATCCAGTCGGGGCCGGGGAAGGAACCGGAATCGCCGGCCACGTAGACTCCATCGACACCGGGCACGCGGCAATGGGCGTCGGCCTGGATGAATCCCCCCTCGCTCAGGGGCAGGCCACTCTCCGCCGCCCAGGCAGGACCGGTCATGCCGGGCATGAACAGGGTCAGATCCGCATCGATCCCGCCCCCCTCGGTCTCGATCCTGTCCTCCGTGAAGCCCTTCATCTTGTGCCCCAGGTGGGTCTCTATGCCGCGCCGCTCCATTTCCCCGAGGATCCGGTCCACCGCCTTTTCCCCCAGGCGCTTGCCGGGCTTGGGGGCCGGGCTGAAGAACACCAGCCGGAAACGGTCACGGCGCCCCTGTTTCCTCAGCAGGGTGTCGACGCCGAAGACGAACTCGAAGATGGGGCCGCCGCGCATGGCCGACGGTTCCTTGGGGTTGCCGGCGAAACCGAAGGCAACCGTGCCGCCATCCATCCGCGCCAGCCGGTCGGAGAAGGCCTTGGTGGCCTCCCAGCCCTCACAGGGGGTGTAGATGTGTTCGATGCCCGGCAGTTTCTTGATGAAACGTCCACCGGAGGCGATCAACAGGCGCTCATAGGCGATCTCGCCGTCCGCTGTCTTCACCCGCCGCTTCTCCGGGTCCAGCCCGGTGACACGGCCCGGAACATAATCCACCCGGTGACGGCGGAAGAAGTCTTCCAGATGGATGGTCAGATCCTCCTTACTGCGCAACCCCGCCGGAACCCAGATCAGGCTGGGGAAATAAAACAGTTCGGGTTTGGGGGCGATGAGTGTGATTTCACCCTGGTAGCCTTCCTTGCGCAGGATCTTGACACTGGTGAGGGCGGCAAAACTGGAACCGATGATGACAACCTGAGGCATGGTCTCTTCCTTCCACGGAACGGTTGGGGCGGTGAAGAGCGATACTATAGCAGCCTCCCGGCGCACCCAAATTGAAACCTGCCGGGGTCGATGGTATTGTGTAAAACCTTTTTTGCATCGAACCGGGACAGGCCCATGGAAGCCGCACCCATCGCCCAGCTCGACGACGCCCAGTGCCCCGGACCACGGGACCGGAGCGCGCTGGAAGGCGCGGTGCTGCAATCCCTGCGGGTGATCTTCCGCGCCAATCAGGCCCATTCCCGCTGGGTCGAAAGACAGTGCGGCGTCTCCGCCGCCCAGCTGTGGGCCCTGTGGGAACTGTCCCTGCATCCGGGCATGAGGGTCTCGGAACTGTCCAAGGCCCTGGCCTTACACCGATCCACCACCAGCAACCTGCTGGACAAACTGGAGGACAAGGCTCTGATCCGGCGTCAGCGCAAGGGACCGGATCAGCGCGTGGTCCAGCTATATCTCACCGAGGCTGGACGACAGCTGGTGGATACGGCCCCCAGCCCCGCCCAAGGCGCATTGAGCGCGGCCATGGCATCCCTGGATGAGAACGATTTGCAAGCATTACAGCGGGGTCTGAACCACTTGGTGCAGGCCATCGATTCAACATCGGCACGCGGGGACATGCACCCGCCGCCGGAAGTCTGCCCGATTCTGGATGAATCGGACAGACTCTTGAAGCCGTGATCCACGGCCTGGAATACATGCAGGGGATTTCCATGACCTATGGAACCAATCTGAAACAACGGGAAGCCATCCATTCCGTGGAGCCGGCGCGCTTCCGTGTCTATACCGAGCGTCATCTGGCACAGATTCCCCAGCTGGCGGATCTGACCACGGAGCACCGCTTCGACATGCAGGTGGTGGCCAGTGTGCTGCCGTTCCGCGTGAACCAGTATGTGATCGACGAGCTGATCGACTGGGACAACATTCCCGAGGATCCCATTTTCCAGCTCACGTTTCCGCAGAAGGGCATGCTCGCCCCCGAGCATTTCGAGCGCATCGCCGCAATGATCCGTTCCGGTGCCGACCGCGAGGAAATCCGCGCTGCGGCCAACCGGATCCGCCTGGAACTGAATCCGCACCCGGCCGGACAGCAGCTGCTGAACGTTCCCCGGCTGGACGGCGAACCCCTGGAGGGCATCCAGCACAAATACCGGGAGACCGTCTTGTTCTTCCCCAGTCAGGGGCAGACCTGCCACAGCTATTGCAGCTTCTGCTTCCGCTGGCCGCAGTTCGTCGGTGACAAGGATCTGCGTTTCTCCGCCAATGAAGCGGCCATGCTGCACCGCTACCTGAAGACACACCACGAAGTCACCGATCTGCTGGTGACCGGCGGCGATCCCATGGTGATGAAGACCCGCCACCTGGCGGATTATCTGGAACCGCTGCTGGCGCCGGAGTTCGAACACATCCGCGACCTGCGCATCGGCACCAAGTCGCTGACCTTCTGGCCCCAACGCTACGTATCCGACGCCGATACCGAAGACCTGTTGCGCCTGTTCGAGCGCCTGGTCAAGGCCGGCAAGCACGTGGCCCTCATGGCCCATTTCAACCACTGGCGCGAGCTGGAAAGCCCGGTCACCCGCAAGGCGATCCGCCGCATCCGCGACACCGGCGCGGTGATCCGTGCCCAGGCCCCGCTGCTGGCACACATCAATGACGACCCCGACACCTGGGCACGCCTGTGGCGCACCCAGGTATCCCTCGGCATCGTGCCCTACTACATGTTCATCGAGCGCGACACCGGCGCCCGCCAGTACTTCGAAATCCCCCTGGCCCGCGCCTACGAGATCTATCGCCAGGCCATCACCCAGGTCTCCGGCCTGGCCCGCACCGCCCGTGGCCCTTCCATGAGTGCCGGACCCGGCAAGCTGGAAATCCAGGGTGTCACCGAAGTGGCCGGTGAGAAGGTGTTCATGCTGCGCTTCCTTCAGGGACGCAATCCCGACTGGGTGCAGCGGCCGTTCTTCGCCCGCTACGATGAGAAGGCCACCTGGCTGGATCACCTCAGACCCGCCTTCGGCGAGAAGGAATTCTTCTTCGAGGCCGAATACCGGCGCATGCAGGAACGGGTCGCGGCGGTCTGAACCCCGTCCAGAAAAACCGCCAGGGTACACGAAGGCACGCCAAGGGCCCTTCACCTCTGAACAAGTACCGGGGGAAGGGGATTTGGGGGAAGGGGTGCATCCGCGCTCCCGCAAGCCATTGATCTTCTATCCTTCCCCCAACAGGCACCCCCCAAGGGGGCTCTGATCGAGGCGCGCAGCGACTTGATCAGAGTTTCCCTTCGCCGCACGGTCCCGCCATTCCCGACTCTTCCACCTCTTCCTCCCTTCGCACGCCTTCGTGGTGAAAAAGAAAACCACGTATGAGGAGCGAAGAACACGAAGGATAGGAAGAACAACGCCCATGCCCTCCATCCCGGGCATGGGCGTTCCTTGCCGGACTCGCTCTTCGCATGCCTTGGCGTACCTTCGCGATGCATCAATCAGAAAAACCACCAAGGTACGCGAAAGCCCGCGGGCCCGGCGTATCACCCTGCGGTCCACCATGAAAAACGCCCCCACGAGGGGGGCGTCGTCATGGACCCGGGTCCTTCAGCCGCTTACAGGCTGTAGTACATGTCGAATTCCACCGGGTGGGTGGTCAGACGCAGACGCTGGACGTCTTCCTGTTTCAGGGCGATGAAGGCGTCGATCACGTCGTTGGTGAACACGCCACCCTGGCACAGGAACTCGCGGTCGTTGTCCAGGGCCTCCAGGGCCTGGTCGAAGGAGAACGCCACCTGCGGGATGGCCTTTTCCTCTTCCGGCGGCAGGTCGTACAGATCCTTGTCCAGGGCGTCACCGGGGTGGATCTTGTTCTGGATGCCGTCGAGGCCGGCCATCAGCATGGCGGCGAAGGCCAGGTAGGGGTTGGCGGTGGAATCGGGGAAGCGCACCTCGATGCGGCGGGCCTTGGGGTTGGTCACATAGGGGATGCGGATGGAGGCGGAACGGTTGCGGGCGGAGTAGGCCAGCATGACCGGGGCCTCGAAGCCCGGCACCAGGCGCTTGTAGGAGTTGGTGGAGCTGTTGGTGAAGGCATTCAGGGCACGGGCGTGCTTGATGATGCCGCCGATGTAGTAGAGGGCGGTTTCGGACAGGCCGCCGTACTTGTCGCCGGCGAAGATGTTGACGCCGTCCTTCGCGATGGACTGGTGCACGTGCATGCCGTTGCCGTTGTCGCCGACCAGGGGCTTGGGCATGAAGGTGGCGGTCTTGCCGTAGCCGTGGGCCACGTTCATGACGCAGTACTTGAGGATCTGCACCTCGTCGGCCTTGCGCACCATGGTGTTGAAGGCGACGCCGATTTCACACTGGCCGGCGGTGGCCACTTCGTGGTGGTGCACCTCGGTGGTCAGGCCCATGTCTTCCATGGCCAGACACATGGCGGCACGGATGTCGTTGAGGGAATCGACCGGCGGAACCGGGAAGTAGCCGCCCTTGACGCCGGGGCGGTGACCCATGTTGCCGTCTTCATAGACGCGCTCGGAGTTCCAGGTGGCCTCTTCGGAGTCGATCTTGACGAAGCTGCCGCTCATGTCGGCGCCCCAGCGGACGTCATCGAAGATGAAGAACTCGTTCTCGGGACCGAAGTAGGCGGTGTCGCCGATGCCGGTGGATTTCAGGTAGGCCTCGGCGCGCTTGGCCACGGAGCGGGGATCGCGCTCGTAGCCCTGCATGGTGGCGGGCTCGATGATGTCGCAACGCAGGATCAGGGTGGCTTCGTCGGAGAAGGGGTCCATCACGGCGCTGTCGGCGTCCGGCATCATGATCATGTCGGACTCGTTGATTCCCTTCCAGCCGGCGATGGAGGAACCGTCGAACATCTTGCCTTCTTCGAACAGATCTTCGTCGATGGTGTGGGCGGGGACGGAGACGTGCTGCTCCTTGCCCCTGGTGTCCGTGAAGCGGAAATCGACAAACTTCACGGAGTTCTCCTGAATCATGCGCAATACGTCTGAACCGGTCGACATCGGAAACTCCTCCAATTTCAATTACAGAGTTTGATTAAAGCGACAGCCCCCGCAATGGGCGGAAACCGCATAAAATCCTGAGCCTATTCTGGGCAGCCTTTGTGCAGAAACCATGCCAGTGCAAAAGAGGCCATATATCAATACCTTACTCCAATTAAGCAAACCATTTCGGCCTCCAAATGCACCATTACGGTGCACATGCACGGTTAAATGCGCCATTATAGCGCATCAGCGGAAGCTGACTTCCACCGCCCCCACCGAATCCAGGATACAGGCCTGCCGCTTCAGTTCCTCGGCAATGGCGCGGGCGTGCTCCACATCCTTCGCCATTTCCAGCGGCAGGATGATATCAAGATGGATACGCCCTCCCAGGTAATGCAGGGTGACATCCTGGATCTCCACACCCTCCAGGGTCGTGGCCAGGCAGTCTTTCAGTTCCGCCAGCAGTTTCTCACGGCTGGGCAGGTCGGAGCGCACCGGCGCCTGCTCATCGTCCTCGGCATCGATATGCACGGTCACATCCGTGACCTCTTCCACTTCCTCGATCAGACGCGTGCGTACCGTTTCGCTGATCTGGTGCCCCTCGGACACGCTCACCCGCGGGTCCACCTGGATGTGTACATCCACCAGGGCATCAGCACCCATACGGCGGGTGCGCAGCATATGCAGAGCCCGCACACCGGAGACACCGGCAATCACCCCGCGGATCTGCTCCACCTTGTCCGCATCCAGGGCGGTATCGATGAGTTCCTGAACCGCATGCCAGGACAGCTCCCAACCGATACGGGCGATCATCACCGCCACGATCACCGAGGCGATGGCATCCAGGTAGGACAGGCCCGCCATGGTGCCGATCACGCCGACCACCACCACCACCGATGAAACGGCATCGGAACGGTGATGCCAGGCATTGGCCTGCAGCAGCTTGGAGCGGATACGTCTCGCCACTGCCAGCGTGTAGTGATACAACGCCTCCTTGGCCAGTACGGAGACGACCGCGACGGCCAGAGCCAGGGCGCCAGGGCTCAGCAACAGGGTTTCGTCGAACAGGCGGCGGATCGCGTCCCAACCGATCCCCACGGCCACCAGGATCAGCAACCCGCCCAATACCACCGTGGCCAGAGTCTCGATGCGCCCGTGGCCATAGGGGTGCTCCTCATCCGCCTCGGCACTGCCATGCTTGGCCGCGAGCAGCACCATGGCATCGGAGAGCAGGTCGGAGAGAGAGTGGATGCCGTCGGCGATCAGTGCGTGAGATTGTCCGATCCAGCCAAACCATACCTTGATCACGGACAGGACGAGATTGATCGCGGCGCCCACCACGGTGACACGGTGGCTCTGGCGGTATCGTTCATCACCGCTGTTCGTGGCTGCCGATGTGTAATGATGTTGGTTTTCCCCCATGGGGGCGGATTGTAGCGACTGCCGGACGCCTTGGCATTTCCCGCCGGTCGCGCGAAACCGGGCATGATATCCATGGACAAGCTGGACAAGACACTGCCTGCACTGGCCTTGCTGACCCTGCTGGCCGTCGCACTGGGCTTCTGGGGCGAGTCCCTCTGGCCGCTCACCCTGCTGGTGAACCTGCTGCCCTATTTCACCGCCGCCGCCCTGCCGTTGACGGTACTGCTGCTGGTCCGCCAGCGTCTGCTGGCGGCGGTGCTGGCCTCCGTCGCCGCCGGTGCCTCGGCCCTGGCGGTGGCCGCCACCCTCATTCCCAGCGGTCAGGAGCCCGAAGGGGCTCTGAAGGACGATTTGTGGATAAAGGGCCGGGCTACCCTGCGCGTACTGGTGGCCAACGTCCATTACCGCAACCCCGACATGGCCGCCTTCGCCTCCCTGGTGAGGCATGAACGCCCCGATCTGGTGGCGGTGGTGGAATCGTCACCGCACTGGCGCGGTGTCTTCGACCGGCTGGCCGGAGAATATCCCCATCAGGCGCACCTGACACGGTCCGACCCCTGGGGCATGAGCCTGTTGAGCCGGGTACCCCTGGATTCGGTGCGTCTCGAACCGCTCCCAGGCACCCCGTTCAGCGCCGCTTTCGCCCGGCTCAGGATCGGCGGCAGGGAACTCCAACTGGTGGTCGCCCATCCGCCACCACCCACCAACGAAGCCTGGTTCCGCCAGCGGGACGAATACCTGGAATGGCTGCGCCTGAACCTGGACCCGTCACTGCCCAGGCTGGTGGTGGGTGATTTGAATCTGAGCACCTGGAGCCGGCGTTTCCGCCATTGGCTGGAGCGCACCGGACTGGTCAGTGGACGCAGGGGCCAGGGTCTGCTGGCCACCTGGCCCGCCTGGCTGGGGAGATTCGGTATCCCCCTGGACCATGTGCTTGGCGGTGGAGGACTGTCCGTTCGCCGCCTGGATACGGTGGAGATCAGCGGATCGGATCATCACGGCCTGCTGGCCACGCTGGCCTGGAAGGAACCGGGACCGTAACCCCCAATATTGCACCCGGTCGCTGGAATAAGTTGGTAACAAACTGATTTTATTAAGGTATCGCATATATTGGCCGGTAATGAATGCAACCGGCCCTGGCTGGACGCGCCCTCACACCGTTCTGGCCGCCCTCAGCCGCCCCCCACCCGCAGGCGGATCACCACCTCGCCGTCCTTTTCTCCCGCCTCCAGCAGTTCGTGTCCATTGATCCGGCACCAGGCACTCACATCATGGATGGCGCCGGGATCGGTGGCGAACACGGTCAGCTCGTCACCAGGCAGCAGTTCCGCCACCCGGTCCTGGGTACGGATCACCGGCATCGGGCAAAGCAGCCCCCGCGCATTCAGTTCGTGGGTGCTCATACGATCCAGTCGGGATTCAGGTCGGCGGGGGAGAGGGGGACCACCGTCATCTCCCGCGTCGGCCCGGTGCAGTCGGTGACCGATACCACCACCTGATCGGCTGTCTTGCCCTGGGAGTAGCGGGCGACGATACGCGCGGCCAGTTCGATATCGGCCTCGGATGCCTCACCGTCGATCAGCGCCAGGGGGCCACCATGGGAGACGGTCCGGATGTGCAGAAAGCGCTTGCGGTAGCCCTCCAGGAATTGGCTCTCGCCTTCCTCGCGGGCGATGATGATCTTGTAATGGGGAGCAGGGCGTATGTGACGGCCCACCTTGAGCAGCATGATGTCGTCCAGTTCGTAGCTGCGCCTGCCGCGGGCCTGCCATAGATCGGCCAGCTTCTTCGAATAGGCCTCGTCGGTCAGGAAGCAGCAACCACCGGCGGGCTGGGCATAGTCCTCGATGCCGTAATGCCGTGCCAGCGCCATCTGCGGCTTGCGGGTACGGCCGGAGAAATCATGCAGCTTGCTGCGGTCCACCCAGCCCTCGCGCTCCGGCAGGGTCTCGGGCAGGTTGCGGGCACACAGGGGGCGCAGCAGCCGATCGCCGGCACCGGAGTCACGCGATACCACCGGCAGGGTGTCTTTGCGCTGGGACATGGGCCGCTGGCCGATCACCTCGCCGGTGATGATGAAATCGAAGCCGTGCTTTTCGATCCATTCGTACGCCTTCCTGACCATGAAGATCTTGCAGTCCAGGCAAGGGTTCAGGTTGGCGCCGTAGCCGTGGCGGGGATGGAGGACAATCTCCTTGTACTCCTCGGAGATATCGACGATGTGCAGCTTGATCCCCAGTGTCTCGGCCACCCACAGGGCGTTGTTGCGCTTGCGTTTGCCGCGGTCCTTCTTGCGGATGGCATGGGTGTGCCCCTCCACACAGAAGCCGGTGTAGAAATTGATGCCCTCCACGTGCACGCCCTGCTCCATGACCACCTTGGCGGCCAGCAGGGAATCGAGCCCGCCGGAGATCAGCGCCACCGCCTTGCGTTGTTGCGACATTGGGAATAACCGATGCGTGGGGAAAAGGGACGCGATTCTACTAAGACCATCCCAAGTAAAGCCACACCCGGAGCACCCCGGATGCTCCGGATCGAGGCGCGGCCCGGATCATTCATCCTGGCCCGACCACGCAGGACAGCTTCCAGGCCAATCGCTTATCGCGCTCCATTTCTTGCATAACACCCTCAGCCTGTTCCAATACCAGTTCCGTTGCACGCTCCTGTTTGCCTGGTGGATACCCAACAGGTTCGTTGTGGCTCACACATGGCATACAAGGTGTTTTGTGGATCAAGAATTTGGAAATATGACACACAAATGGTCTTGTGATCTCTGAATGAGCCTCAAAAGACATCCCTTCCCTCTGCAATGTTCAGCAGCTCAGAAAACGCGAGAACCGCCGGGCGCCTGCCGCTGGCCGGCTTGAGCTCCAAAAGCATGCCCGTCTCTCTCAGCTCACGGACAATACGGTTGGCTGTGGGCTTGGGAATACCCGCGCTGGCAACGAAATCACTGGTCCTGAAAATGGGCTGTGCAAAGAACCAGTCGAGAGCCCGGACCGCGTACTGGGAACGGGTCACCTCGGCCACCCAGTCCTTCCGTTCATTGTAAAGCCCCAGGATCTCCAGGGCCTTGCGCTGATTTTCTTCAGCCTGATTGGTCAAGGCGCGCAAGAAGAAGGCGCACCACCGGGTCCAGTCCCCGTCCCGGGATACCGCCAGCAGCCGTTCGTAGTATTCCCCGCGATGCGCTTCCAGGTATTCGCTGATGTAGAAATTGGGCCTAGAAAGCAGTTTTTTCTCATACAAAAAGAGGGGAACAAGCAGACGGCCAATTCTCCCGTTGCCATCCAGAAACGGGTGTATGGCCTCGAACTCAGCATGCAGAACAGCGAGCTGAACGAGCCGGTCCGGAACTTCATCGTGCAGATACTGCTCCCAAGCAGCCATGGCATCGGCAAGGTATTCGGCCGAGCAGGGTACGAAGCGCGCCTCCTCGATGGAGCAGCCTTCCGGGCCGATCCAGTTCGGTACCTTCCGGTATTCGCCCGGCGACTTGTTGCGGCCCCGCACGCCCTGCATGAGGATCCGGTGCAATTCCCGGATGAGCCGCTGGGACAGCGGCAATGTATCGAGCAGATCCACGCCGGCACGAATGGCGGCACGGTAATTCAATACCTCCCGGATGTCGGCGGTTTTCGGGGTGCTCTCGTCTTTGAGACCCTCGGCCTCATACTCCAGCACTTCGCCGAGCGTGGCCTGGGTTCCCTCGATGCGGCTGGACAGCACCGCTTCCTGCATGGTCAGCGGCGAAAGCAGCACATCCGGGTTCGGGATGCCGTGCAATACGCCCTCGTAGCGCGCAATGGCCGCATTGGCCGGGCCAATCAGCGGGATGAGTTGCGTCCAGTCGATGGGCTGGGGTGGAAAGCCGTCCTGGTGATATTCAACAGCGGGCATGATTCGTCTCCATCAATTCTCCCTGGCAAGATGTCCGGATCACGGGCATCAGGATCCAGGGAACTTCTGAACAAGTCTGGGACGATGAGATCGCCGATCGGAATTCGCCAGTTCAAGGCGAACATCGCACGTAATATTAACCCGGCGCCCTAATAGGTCATGTTCAGAGCCTCAGGCATCTCCCCTGTC
>CAYPEH010000017.1:0-27679 GCA_964409585.1 uncultured Chromatiales bacterium
GCCACGGGGGCGCTCGTGGTGGCTGAGGGTGACATGGATTGGTGCCGGGTTAATAATCTTGTGCAGGTTGCTTCCACCCGTTCAGGGGGACTCAAGATGAATCGGGATGAAGTGCTGCAACGATTGAAGACCCATCATGCGGAGATGGCCGCCCGCTTTGCGGTGGAGCATATCTCTCTGTTTGGTTCCGCCGCCCGTGATGAACTGCGGACAGACAGCGATGTGGATGTGTTGGTGAGTTTTCGCGGTGCACCCACCTTCGTTGCCTACATGGGTTTGAAAAGGTATTTGCAGGCTTTGTTGGGACGGCCAGTGGACTTGGTTACCGAGAGCGGCCTGAAACCTCGTGCCCGCGCCCGCGTGGAAAGGGATTTGATCCGTGTCGCGTGACTGGTTGTTGTTTCTGGATGATGTAGTGGAGGCTGCCGGGAGGATGCGCAGGATGGGGTGAACTCCGCGAAACCCATCAATTGCAGCGCCCAGGTGTCAGGCAACCTGGGGCAATTCGATTGAGCCCAGCACCTGCTCCGCATCCGGTCGCTCCATATACGGGACCGCCCCCAACAGGGGGGCGGCGATCTGCGCCACCAGGGTGTCGATGTTCTCCTGTACACGTTCCATTGCCGGGTCCACCTGGTTGGCGATCCAGCCCACCAGGTTGCAGCCGCGCCCGTGGATGGCCTCGGCGGAAAGCAGGGCGTGATTGATGCAGCCCAGGCGCAATCCGACCACCAGCACCACATCCAGTTCCAGTTGCGCCGCCAGATCGCCCACCGTGTCCCAGCCGGACAGGGGCACCAGCCAGCCGCCGACGCCTTCCACCACGGTCAGGTCCGGGAAGGTGGCGATGCGCCGGTAGTGGGCGGCGATGCGGTCGAAGTCGATTTCCACCCCGGCCTCACGGGCGGCGATATGGGGGGCGATGGGTGGTTCGAAGGCGTAGGGGTTGACGTCTTCGTAACGTAGGTGGGTGGTGGCGGTCTGCATCAGGGCGAGGGCATCTTCGTTGCGCAGCCCTTCGGCGGTACGCTCGCAGCCGCTGGCCACCGGTTTCATGGCGGCGGTGGACAGCCCCATCTCCGCGTATCCATGCAGCAGCGCCCTGGCAATGACGGTCTTGCCGATGCCCGTATCGGTGCCGGTGACGAACAGCCCGTGTCCCATGGATCCCCCTGTCGAGAAAGCCACCCATTCTATCGGGATTCGCGTTCCCGACGCGAGGGCAGGCGCGCCTGCAGGTGTTCCAAGGGGATTCCCCGGCTGGCGGTGACTTCCCCGCCCCTCCAGCCGTGACCGTAGATGACCTCGTAACTGGCGGGCAGCAGGCCGTCGAGGCGGAACTGTTCATAGGCCTCGGTCATGGCGCGCAGACGGCCCTTTCCGGTCAGCCCGTGAGGGCGCCCACGGGTCACGTTATGGGCCCCCAGGGACTTGAGATCGCTCATCAGGGTGCGTACATCCCGGTAGGTCATGGTGATGGCCTCCATATCCATGACCGGATGCTGGAATCCCTGTTCAAGCAGGGCGTCCCCCACCTCGTGCATGTCCGTGAAGTGGTTGACGTGGCTGTGTCCATCCACCTGTTCCCAGGCGCTGCGCAATTCCTTGAGCGTGTCCGGCCCGAGGGTGCTGAACAACAACAGGCCGTTGGGACGCAACACCCGGCGCAGTTCGCCGAAAGTGTGTTCCAGATTCTGGCACCATTGCAGGGTCAGGTTGGAAAAGATCATGTCCACCGACCGGTCCGCCAGCGGCAGGAAGTCCGCGTCGGCGCAGACCAGGCCCGGCTTGCGCAGCCAGGGTGCGCGGCGGCGGGTGGCCTTGAGCATGCCGTGGGCGATGTCCAGGGAGATGAGCCGGGCGCGGCGGTACCGTTTCATCAGTGCCACGGTGCCGGTGCCGGTGCCGCAGCCCAGGTCCAGGATCACCTTCGGCTCATGGCGGATGAAATCCAGCCGCTCCAGCATGCGCGCCTCCACTTCGCGTTGCAGCACCGCGACGGCGTCATAGCTGGCGGCGGCCCGCTCGAAGGAGGCGCGCATCCAGCGCTTGTCGATGGTGGGGACGGAATCAGGTGGCATGGGAGGGGTCGGAGTATGTTGACGGGTGTCAATTATATCGTGCCGTTTCGGTCTATAATGCGCCGCTATTTTTGAAACAGGAAAAAGATTACAAGGGCTGGATGCCCCGCCACCGAGAGGAGCCATCATGTCGTCCAATCAGGCATTGCGCCATGATGAGACGGGGGATCCGGATGCCGCGATGGATCAGACCATCGCCTATGTCATTCGGGATTGCCTTTATCTGAACATCACCGACCGCTGCACCCTGGGTTGTACCTTCTGCCCGAAGCACAACGATTCCATGGAAGTGCAGGGCCATGATCTGACCATGAAGCGCCGTCCGGAGGCGCAGGAGATCATCGCCGCCATCGGTGATCCGGGGAACTACCGTGAGGTGGTGTTCTGCGGCTATGGCGAGCCCACGCTGCGCCTGGCCGTGCTGCTGGAGGTGGCGGAGTGGATCAAGGCCAATGGCGGACGGGTGCGCGTCAACACCGATGGATTGGCCAATGCCGTCCACAAGCGCAACGTGTTGCCGGAGATGGTCGGCAAGGTGGATGCCCTGTCGGTGTCCATGAATGCACAGGACGAGGAAACCTACAATCGGCACTGCAAGCCGGCCATACCGGGTTCCTACGAGGCCATGCTGGAATTCCTGTTCCTGGCGCCCCGCTATATCCCGGAAGTGACCGCCACCGCCCTGGACGGGCTGGAGGGTGTGGACATCATGGCCTGCAAGCGTCTGGCGGCCGGGCGTGGAGTGAAATTCCGCCGCCGGGTGCTCGGGCTGGTGGGCTGATCCGGAGCCTGTCATTCCGTCGCGCCGGAGGCACTCCCGGTTTTGCCGGGCCGATGAACGACGGTGAATACGATCCGTCCCGCATTTGATGAAGCTATCGGATTACGTCAATACCTTCGGCCAGTACCTGCTCACCAAGTACGGCGAGCGTGTGCACAAGGTCGCCATCGATGCCGGCTTCACCTGCCCCAACCGGGACGGCAGCCGTGGCAGGGGGGGCTGCACCTTCTGCAACAACACCTCCTTCAGTCCCAATGGCCGCGACCGGGCCGAGGTGGGCCGCCAGCTTGAGAACGGCCGCCGCGTCATCGTCAGGCGCACCGGTGCCCGCAAGTACCTGGCCTATTTCCAAGCCTATACCAACACTTATGCTGACGTCGGTGAATTGCGCGCCCTCTACGATACCGCCCTGGCCGAGCCCGACGTCATCGGTCTGTCGGTGGGCACGCGCCCCGATTGCGTGCCCGATCCGGTGCTGGATCTGTTGGCCGGGTACCGTGAACAGGGTCTGGAGGTGTGGCTGGAGCTGGGCCTGCAATCGGCCTTCGATGACACCCTGGAACGGGTCAACCGCGGCCACGGCTTCGCCGAGTACCGTCGCGCCGTCCGTGCCGCCCGCCTGCGTGGCTTGCCGCTTTGCACCCATCTGATCGCCGGCCTGCCAGGCGAGTCCACCGCGCACGTCCATGCCAGCCTGGACCGTGTGCTCGATCTGGGCGTCGAGGGCCTCAAGTTGCATCCGCTGCACGTGGTCAAGGGCACCCTGCTGGCCAACCAGTGGCGGCGTGACGAATACCGGCCCATGAGCATGAGCCAGTACGTGGAGCTGGCCGCCGACCTGGTGGAGCGGACCCCGCCGGAGGTGGTCTACCATCGCCTCACCGGCACCGCCTCCAACGATATCCTGCTGGCGCCGGCCTGGTGCAACAAGAAATGGGCCGTGCTCAACGGCATTACGGAGACTTTGCATTCGCGCGGCAGCCGTCAGGGGTCGGCTCTGGCGGTGGGACCGACGCATCCCGCCCAAGTGAAGACGAAATGATGAGCGATTTTGAACTGGTCTGCCCCGCCGGCAACCTGCCCGCCCTCAAGGCCGCCGTCGACCATGGCGCCGACTGTGTCTACATGGGTTTTCGCGACGCCACCAATGCGCGTCATTTCCCCGGTCTGAACTTCAACGAGAACAATGCCGCCAAGGGCATCGACTACGCCCATGGGCGTGGTGCCAAGGTGCTGCTGGCGATCAACACCTACCCGCAGGCGGGCAACTGGTCCGAATGGCAGCGGGCGGTGGACCAGGCGGCGGAGATGGGCATCGATGCCCTGATCGTGGCCGATATGGGCGTGCTCGACTATGCCGCCCGCAGGCATCCCGGCCTGCGCCTGCACCTGTCGGTACAGGGCTCGGTGACCAATTACGAGGCCCTGCGTTTCTACCGCGAACAGTTCGGTATCGAGCGGGCGGTGTTGCCGCGGGTGCTGTCGCTGTCGCAGGTGAGGCATGTGGTGGAAAACTCGCCGGTGGAGATCGAGGTGTTCGGTTTCGGTTCGCTGTGCGTGATGGTGGAGGGGCGCTGCATCCTCTCCTCCTACGCCACCGGCCGGTCGCCCAACACCTATGGGGCCTGTTCTCCGGCCGAGGCGGTACGCTGGGTGGAGACGCCCGAAGGCCGTGAAACCCGCCTGGGAGGCCTGCTGGTGGACCGGGTCGGCCGCCACGAGCAGGGTGGATACCCGACCATCTGCAAGGGGCGCTTCGATGTCGGTGGCCGCACCGGCTATGCCATCGAGGAGCCCACCAGTCTCAACACCCTGGAGGTGTTGCCGGAGCTGATGGAAATGGGTGTGAAGGCGGTCAAGATCGAGGGCCGCCAGCGCAGTCCGGCCTATGTGGCGCAGGTGGCCGGTGTCTGGCGTCAGGCCATCGATGCCGCACGGCGCGATCCCGCCAACTACCGGCCGACGGCGGAATGGATGAACTCCCTGGGCAAGGTTTCCGAGGGGCAGCAGACCACCCTCGGTGCCCTCTCCCGTCCCTGGCAATGAGAAGGCAGGTTCACACGATGACGAATGGCTCCAAGCCCCGCCTTTCCCTCGGTCCGGTCCTCTACTATTGGTCCCGCGATGACCTCTATGCCTTCTATGAACAGGTGGCGGACAGCGCCGTGGAGATCGTCTATCTGGGTGAGACGGTCTGTTCCAAGCGCCGCTCCCTGAACCTGGATGACTGGATCGACCTGGCGCGCAAGCTCACCGCTGCCGGCAAGGAGGTGGTGCTGTCCTCCCTGGCGCTGACCGAGGCGGAATCGGAGCTGATCACCCTGCGCCGCCAGTGCGGCAACGGCGAATTCATGGTGGAGGCCAACGATATGGGCGCCGTCGCCCTGCTGGCGGGCAAGGTGCCGTTCGTCACCGGGCCGACAGTGAACGTCTACAACCCCGCCACTCTGAACTTCCTCGCCGGCCAGGGTCTGAAGCGCTGGGTGATGCCGGTGGAGCTGTCGCGGGACACCCTCGCGGACATGCTCGACGCCGGCCCCGGCGGCGTGGAGGTGGAACTGTTCGCCTACGGCCGCCTGCCCCTGGCCCTGTCCGCCCGTTGTTTCACCGCACGCAACGAGAACCTGCCCAAGGACGATTGCCAGTACCGCTGCCTGGACTATCCGGACGGCCTGCTGCTGAAGACCCAGGAGGATCAGGCCTTCCTCGCCCTCAACGGTATCCAGACCCAGTCGGCGCAGACCTACAGCCTGTTGCCGGAACTGGAGGACATCCGTGGCCTGGGCGTGGATGTACTGCGCATCAGTCCGCAGTCACGCCATACCTTCCGGGTGGTGGAGACCTTCCAGGCCTGCCTGTCCGGGGAGATGGAGCCGTCGCGCGGTGAAAAGGAGATCACCCGTTACATGCCGGTGGGGCCCTGTGACGGCTACTGGCTGGGGCGGCCGGGGATCGATTCGGTGCACGCCTGAGAGCTTCCCCGGACACCAGGGAACCTCTGATTCATTCGTGACATGGCATCTTGCGGCGCAAAATCGCCCATTTCCGCGTTGCAAACCTTCGAAATAGCGGGCTATTCCATGCGGCTTGCGCCTTGAACTGAACGATTTTGCACCACAATCCGCTCACGCCAGAATGAATCAGAGGTTCCCAAGGGTGGCCTGGCCCCATGTGCCGGGGGGCACGATGATCACGCCGGGATGGTCGTTCTCGGGCGGATTTGCGACCGGATCAATAGCCCAGGCTATTGACGGGAGAGGAAATACCGGCTGAGGGCGGCAGATCGGTGAGAGGGCGCGCCCAACCCCGTGTTGGGTGCATTTCGGTGACAGGCTCCTGGTCAGCCGAACAATCTTTCGTACATGTCCAGCGTCCGGTTGAGCGCCGTTTCCAGGCTGGCGGGCAGGGGCAGGGAATCCCAGTCGAGGGCGTCCAGCAGGTTCTTCACACCCAGTCCCAGGGCGGTGTCGCCCTCGATGGACAGGCGTTGCTGGAAGAACAGGGTGTCCGGATCCTCGCGGCGGGTGAGCATGAGCAGGAAGGCATGCACGTTGCCGCTCATGGTGACATCGGCCGGGGCCGTGCCGGGGACCAGGCGGCCACCGCGCAGGCTGAGCAGATAGCGGGTATTGGCGTCCTTGACGTGCACGCCCAGGGTGCGTCCTTCCAGCAGGTCCAGTTCACCGTCGGCGATCAGTTCCGCCAGCACCCGATTGAGCACTGTGACCAGCACGCGGCTGTGGATCGCGTCGGGCAGCAGGGAAAACGGCAGTGCCAGCGGCTTGGGCAGTACCGGGCGGAGCATGGGTGGATTGGGCAAGGTGGCGTGCATGGATATCTCGTATCTTGACCAGGATAGCGCGGCACCCTAGCCGAGCCGGAACGGTGGCTGGTTGACTTGCGTCAACGAAAAGGCTTGGCTGAAGACGGTCCCATTGCGTTTTTCCATACTTTCATGGTGACACAGCCCATGTCTCAGCACCATTCCCCCTTCGATCTCGACAATGACGATGCCTATCAGGCCTGGCGCGAGAAAAAACTCGCCAGTCACCCGCGTAGCCTGGAAGACCTGCTGGTGGAGGTGAACGACCCGCGTGATCTCACCGCGGCGGAGGAAGAGGCCATGCGTGATCTCTGCCGCCGTGCCAATATGGTGATCTACGTGGGGAAGACCGGCAGCGATCCGGACAAGGAGATTCCGCGCCGCCTCGGTGAGCGTTTCGGCCTCGTTCATCTGGATCACAATCGTGGCGCCGACGACGATGCCATCACCTCGCTGACGGTGGTGGAGGGCGGCTACCATGGTGAATACATCCCCTACAGCAATCGTCCCATCCACTGGCACACGGATGGTTATTACAACCTGCCGGAAAGACAGATCATGGGCCTGTTGCTGCACTGCGTGAACCCGGCCATGGAGGGTGGCGAGAACGCCCTCATGGATCACGAGATGGCCTATATCCTGTTGAGAGACCGGGATCCGGAGCTGATCCGTGCCCTGATGCAGCCGGATGCCATGCTGGTGCCGGCCAATGTGAAGAACGGGGTGGAGTTGCGGCCGGACAGGGCTGGGCCGGTGTTCTCGGTCACGGATGGTGGCTGGCTACACATGCGCTATACGGCGCGGGCGCGCAACATCGTCTGGAAGGAGGACGATGCGACCCAGGCGGCGAGACAGGCCCTCAGCGAATTGCTGGCCTCCGACTCACCCTATATCTTCCGTGGCACCCTGCAAGCGGGATGGGGGCTGGTCAGCAACAATGTGCTGCATGACCGCTCCGGCTTCAACGACGATGAGGAATCCCCCCGCCTGCTCTACCGTGCCCGCTACTACGATCGCATCAGCGGCACCTGACGGCGGTTCGCACCTCCCTTCCCATTCCCGCGCGTGAGCCTTGCCCGCCCCTCCATGAGGGGGCGGGAATCCGGCAACGGGTGCGCCGAAGTCGCGGGCAGGCTCCTAGGAGCCTGCCGGACTTAGGTATTGCTACGATTTTTCATTACGCCATTCGATCCATATCCTGCACTCTGCATCCCCTGTGAACCCACGGATTCAGGGAATCGAAACCCCGGCCTCAGGCGCGTTTCAGGGCATTCCATTCTTCCGGATAAAACAAAAAATATACGGCCATTGCGGCATACCAGCAGATGACCATGGAAAACAAGTCATGACTGGGGAAATGGGCTCCCCGTATTTGCTGGCCGAGGCCGAATACAAGACCGAGGGCCATGCCCAGAAGGAAACCTGAAAACCGGTGGGAAGACCTGGAGCGCAGCATCACAAAATATAAACTGAAAAGGCAATAGCCCCCGGAGGCATGACCGGCCGGAAATGCGTGTCCGATCGGTGCGTTGTCGGGGACGGGATCCAACAATCTTATATATGGCCGGTCTCCCCCGAATATCCGTAGATCCCACGGTGTATAGATATGGGTGAGATGCTTCAGCATATTGACCACTATCGGGCCTGAAATCGTGGCGCAGAAAAAGAACAGGAGGATTTTTCTGTACCGCCTTGCATTCTTGTTGAGGCTCGCGGAGATGAAGGTGAGCACCCAGATCAATACGATGATCTGATCGAGCCGCCTGCCACCGGAATGGATGACATCATTGAAGAGCCACTCTTCCCTGTGTGGCCAAGAGTGATCGTTGAAATCATGGAAATGCGATATCCACCATGTGTCGACCCCGGCATATTCAAAAATTACGGCAACAAGCAAAAGGAATAGTGGAAATGCCACCATGAATTTGGGGTTTTCCATGCCCAAAGCATCTTTTCTGGATGCAGGGAACCGGTGAATTGATGAATAGTCGTTATTGAAAAGCACGAAGGTGAGGGTTCAATGGTTTTTTCCGACCTGAATCCGTGGGTTCAGAGGGGATGCGGAGTGCAAGATATTGATCTGTATGCCGTAATGAAAAATCGCAGCCATACCCATCGGTCTGGCGGGATTTTTCATATGGCCAGACGGATCAAGGGCTGGCGCCATGCGCCCCGATGAGCTCACGGATTCAGGTCTGAGTCAGAGGTTCCCTGAAGTATATCGGCAAATGCAGACCGATGTGTTTATTGCCCGTTGCAAGCAGCCTGCCGGACCGAGGATGAAGCGGCTGCAAATGCGGGAGAGCGGTCCATTTTTCCCTGATTTTTCGTTGCGTAGCCCCACTATGCGCCTCAAAATCATGAAAAACTGGCCTCGCTCTCCCACATTTTCGCTTCGCTCCCCCCCAGTCCGACAGGCTGCAAGGCGCCACCAATGCCCATGGAATCCAGGCTAGGACACCAATCCTGGGATCAGCTCCATCGGCCATTCCGGGGACCGGGGGATCCTGCATTCGGATGAAATATCCGATCTTGCGGTTACACTGTGCCCATGTCCGACGATTCCTTCCTGCAACTCGTCAGTGATGACTTCCGATTCGAGCGGGGGCATCCTCTTCCTTTCGGCGCCACCGTGCGGCGTGGCGGGGTCAATTTCGCCATCTTCTCCGGCCATGCCACGGCCGTGACCCTGGTCCTGTATCTGCCCGGCTCCAGGGAACCCATGGTCGAATTTCCCCTCGACCCCCGCTACAACCGTACCGGTAATGTCTGGCACGCCTTCATCGCCGGCCTCGATCCGGGGATCGAGTACGGTTACCGCATGGACGGGCCGTCCAATAGTGCGGAAGGGCACCGTTTCCAGCCGCAGACCGTGTTGCTGGATCCCTATGCCAAGGCCCTGTCGGGTGGCGAATACTGGGGGGTGCGGCCCAGGAGTGGCTACCGCTCCCTGGTGGTGGACGACGATTTCGACTGGGGCATGGATCAGCCGCTCAACATTCCGCTGGCCGATTCCGTCATCTATGAGCTGCATGTGCGCGGCTATACCCGGCACCCATCCTCCGGCGTGGCCCAGCCGGGCACCTTTGCCGGCCTGATGGAAAAGATCCCCTACCTGAAACAACTGGGGGTGACGGCGGTGGAACTGCTGCCGGTGGCGGAGTTCGATGAGAACGACAATCCGCACCGCAATCCCGAGACCGGTGAGCGCCTGTACAACTTCTGGGGTTATCATCCGATCTCCTTCTTTGCCCCCAAGGCCGCCTACGTGGCCCATGCCGGCAACCAGGTGCGTGAGTTCAAGGCCATGGTCAAGGCCTTTCACCAGGCGGGCATCGAGGTCATCCTCGACGTGGTCTACAACCACACCGGCGAGGGTGACGAGCGCGGCCCCACGCTGTCTTTCCGTGGCATCGACAACAGCGTGTACTACATGCTGGAGCCCGGTACGGGTGCCTACTGTAATTTCTCCGGCTGCGGCAATACGGTCAATTGCAATCACCCGGTGGTGCGCGGCATGGTCATGGACTGCCTGCGCTATTGGGTGACGGAGATGCACGTGGACGGCTTCCGCTTCGATCTGGCGTCCATCCTCGGCCGCGGTCGCGACGGCGAGGTGCTGGCCAATCCGCCATTGCTGGAGAGAATCGCCACCGATCCGGTGCTGGCCAACACCAAGATCATCGCCGAGGCCTGGGACGCGGCCGGCCTCTATCAGGTGGGCAGTTTCCCCGCCTGGGGACGCTGGGCGGAATGGAACGGCAAGTTCCGCGACGACGTGCGCCGCTTCGTCCGTGGCGAGCCGGGCATGGTGCCGCACCTGGCCACCCGCCTGGCCGGCAGTTCCGATCTCTACCAGACCAGCCAGCGCGAGCCTTTCCACAGCATCAATTTCATCACCAGCCATGACGGTTTCACCCTGGCCGACCTGGTGGCCTACAACGAGAAGCACAACGAGGCCAATGGCGAGGGCAACCGGGACGGAGAGAACGACAACCACAGTTGGAACTGCGGTGCCGAGGGGCCGACCGACGATCCCCGGATCCATGCCCTGCGCCGGCGGCAGATGCGCAATTTCCTCACCCTGCTGCTGATGGCCCGCGGCGTGCCCATGCTGTTGGCCGGCGATGAACTGGGACGCAGTCAGCAGGGTAACAACAATGCCTATTGCCAGGACAACGAGTTGAGCTGGGTCGACTGGGGCGCGTTGGAGAGCGAGAAGGACCTGCTGCACTTCGTCCGTTGCCTGGTTTCATTCCGCAAGGTGCACCGGCTGCTGCGCGAGGGCGGATTCGTCCCTGCCAACGGTATCGGACCGCACATCCGCTGGCACGGCAGCCGTCTGGATCACCCCGACTGGTCCTGGGATTCCCGCTCCCTGGGCATGTATCTCTACGGGTATGGCAGCGAGGGCTGCCGGGACGACATCTACATCATCGCCAATGCTGATCCCATGGGGGTCGACTACGATCTGCCGCCGCTGGAAGACGGCCGCTGGCACCGTTTCGTCGATACCGCTCTGGATGATGATCAGGCAGCGATCGAGCCGGGCCGCGAACCGGTGTTGCCGGACCAGCGCCGCTACCCGGTACAGGGACGCTCGGTGGTGGTGTTGGTGGGCCGTTGACATGAGTCAATACCGTATCCACCATCGGCTCTATAGACTGCCCGCAATGTCATGATCGGCGGAAGACCCACGTGTCCCAGCTCATCGACCCATTCAACCGGCGTATCGACTACCTGCGGGTGTCGGTCACGGACCGCTGCAATTACCGCTGCTTCTACTGCATGCCCAGTGAGGGCATGGAGTGGGAACGACGCAGCGAATTCCTAGACTTCGATGAGATGACGCGCCTGATCCGGTTGTTCTCCGAACTGGGCGTGAGCAAGGTGCGTTTCACCGGCGGCGAACCGCTGGTGCGGCGGGAATTTCCCAAATTGGTGCGCATGGTGGGGGCGCTGCCGGGTGTGAGCGACCTGTCCCTGTCCACCAATGCCCATATGCTGGCCGAACACGCCGCCGATCTTTACCGGGCCGGTGTGGAACGGGTCAACATCTCCCTCGATTCACTCGATGCCGATACCTTCCGCAGGATCACCCGCAACGGTGATCTGGAAGCGGTCATACGTGGCATCGATGCCGCCCTGGCGGTGGGCATGAATCCGGTCAAGCTCAACATGGTGATCATGAAGGGGCTCAACGACCACGAAATCGAATCCATGCTCGAATTCGCCGTCGAGCGCGGTGCCGACCTGCGTTTCATCGAGACCATGCCGGTGGGTTCCGCTGGCATCGACGGTCTGGATCACTATTACCCGGCTGACGACATCCTGCGCCGGGTGCGGGAGCATTTCGGTTCCTCGCTGGTCCCGGTCAAGGGTGGCAAGGGTGCTGGTCCGGCGGCCTATTACCAGGTGGGCGACGGTCCCGTTCGGCTGGGTGTGATCACCGCCATGTCGCGGCACTTCTGCGAGGGCTGTAACCGGGTGCGCCTGACCGCCCGTGGTGAACTGGTGCTGTGTCTGGGGCAGGAGAACAGCGTATCCTTGCGCGATCATCTGCGCGCTGGCCTGAACGACGACGAGGTCAAGCAGAAGATCCTCGAGGCCATTGCCCACAAGCCCAAGGCCCATGACTTTACCCGCGACGTCAGCCGGGTGGTGGCGCGCAAGATGTCGGCGCTGGGTGGTTAAGAGCCTGCCGGACTCAGGCTGGATCGGCTGCAAAAGCGGGACAGCGGTCTGATTTTCCCTGATTTTTCGTCACATGGTTCCCACCATGCTCCTCAAAATCATGAAAAATCATCCTCGCTGTCCCACTTTTTCGCTACGATCCCCCTGAGTCCGACAGGCTCCTAACCCGCATTTCCCACCGGGGCGGCAGGCGGTGAACGGCAAGCCGTTGAATGAACTAAAAAGTTGATTTAAGCCACGTGGTTATCATGCCCCCCCTGCCTGCGCCTCCTGCCTGTCACGCCCCTGGCCGGTCCCTGCACGCATGGACTTGGGCTTCCCTCGATCCATAGGCTACGGCCATGGATCTCAGTCCAGCCCGGCGTCCAGCCCACAGGTCCTGCGCCAGGGACACAATCCCCGGTGAGAAATGAGGGTTAAACCCAAAACCGGCCGGGCTCCTGTAAAATCCGCACAAGCTCCGCGGTTCCTTTTCCGAGTATCCCGATGATCAAAGTCCTTTACTTTGCCCGTCTGCGCGAGGCCATCGGCCACGATTCCGAACAGATCGAGCTGCCCGCCGGTGTGACCACTGTGGGCGGCCTGCGTGACTGGCTGTGTGCCCGTGGCGCCCCCTGGAGCGAGGAACTGAATGCAGACCGCCGCGTGTTGATGGCGGTCAATCAGGACGTTGCGGACCAGGACGAGGGTATCGTGGATGGCGATGAAATCGCCTTCTTCCCGCCGGTGACCGGGGGGTGAATCATGGCGGAAATCCGCATACAGCAGGAAGACTTCGACCTCGGCGCCGAACTGGCCGCGCTGCGTGGCGGTGACACCCGCGTCGGCGGCCTGGCCGCCTTCGTTGGCCTGGTGCGGGACATGAACGAGGGGGAGAGTATCCACGGCATGACCCTGGAGCACTATCCGGGCATGACCGAAAAGGCTCTGGAGAAGATCGTGGCCGAGGCCAGCGAGCGCTGGGCATTGAACAATGCTCTGGTGATCCACCGCATCGGTCCACTCAAACCCGCTGACCAGATCGTACTGGTGGCGGTCACCAGCGCCCACCGCAAGGAGGCCTTCGCCGCCTGCGAATTCATCATGGACTATCTCAAGACCCGCGCGCCGTTCTGGAAGAAGGAAGAGACGCCGGATGGCGGCCGCTGGGTGGATGCCCGCGAGAGCGATGAAGAGGCCGCCGGCCGCTGGCGGCGTTGATTATTGACCCGGCGCCCCAATGTTTGCGTCCTCAGGGCTTCAGGAATGCCGCGGATCGAGGCGCGGCCCGGCTGAAGATGCAAACATTGGGTCGGAGCCCCCTGAATTGACGAAACACAAGGCGCAACTCTCCGGTTGCTGCAAGATTTCCTCATCCTGAGGAGACCGTGACAATGACCACTATTTACGAATCCATGAGCAGCGATCACCGTCGCTGCGATGATCTTTTCGCCGCCGCCGAGCAGGCGGCCGGCGCTGGCGACTGGGAGGCCGCAGCGGCGGATTTCAATGCCTTCCGCGAGGCCACCGAGCGGCATTTCGCCATGGAGGAGGGGGTTCTGTTCCCCGACTTCGAGCAACGCACCGGCCAGGATATGGGGCCGTGCGCGGTGATGCGCATGGAGCATCAGCAGATGCGCGGCATGTTTCAGGCCATGGGCGAGGCGGTGGATGCCAAGGACAAGGATGCCTACCTGGGCCACGCTGACACCCTGATGGTGTACATGCAGCAGCACAACCTGAAGGAGGAGCAGATGCTCTATCCGATGATGGACCAGGTGTTCGGCGCCGAGAGTGATGATCTCCTGTCCCAGGCGGCTGAGACCGTCGATTCCTGACACCCGTCATGGAAAGGCTGCTGGACGCCACCGGGCTGGAGCCGCCTGAACCCTTGGAACGGGCCCTGTCGGCGGCGCGCGGGCTTGCGGCGGGTGATTATGTACGCATGCTGCACCGGCGCGAGCCCTGCATCCTCTTTCCCAAACTGGAGGAACTGGGTTTCGCCCACCTCATGCGTCCCGGGCGGGATGCAGTCTGCGAGATATTCATCTGGCGGCAGGGGGACGGGGTGGCAGAGATGGCCGCCAAGGCCCGGGCCGGTGGACCGGACATGCCCTGCGGGCCGTTGGGAGGGAGACACAGGCATGGAGATGGTTGAGTAGCCTGCCGGGGAGATCACCCCGGCCCCGGCTTGATTGGCCTCTTTCCTGTTCACTGTCTACCGAACCGCCATGGATTACTCCAACCTCTCCCTCCAGCAGACACCACCACTGACCGTACCCCTGCGGTTCTTCCTCACTGCACCCCTGTTCGGTGTGGCTGCCGGGCTGATGCTCCTGGTCCACGGCCCGGAGGTGCTGATGAACCGCTGGATGCCACTGACCCTGGGGGTGACCCATTTGCTGACCCTGGGCTTTGCCAGCATGGTCATGCTCGGTGCCCTGCAGCAGATGTTGCCGGTGGTTGCAGGCTCCCCTCTGTCCCACCCGGAGCCGGTCAGCCGCTGGGTGCACCGCTTGTTCAGCCTGGGGGTGGTGGTGCTGGTGGCCGGGTTGTCCTGGCTGCAATCGGCATGGATGCTCGTGGCCATGGTGCTGTTGGGCCTGGCCTTGTCGATTTTTCTGCTCTCCGCCGGTCGCAGCCTGCTGCGGGTGCCGCGCATGCATGACACGGCACGGGGCATGGCTCTGGCGGTGACGGCCCTGCTGGTCACTGCCCTGCTGGGCCTGCACATGGCCGCCACCTATGTGGATCACAGCACCGCCGGCACCCGCTGGCTGACAGACATTCACGCCGGCTGGGGATTCATCGGCTGGATGCTGCTGCTGGTGCTGGCGGTGGGCCTGCAGGTGGTGCCGCTGTTCCAGGTGACGCCGGAATACCCGAGGATCCTGGCCCGTCACCTGCCACCCCTGGTGTTTATCCTGCTGGCCGCCTGGGCCCTGACGGCTGCCGCTTCATTGCCGTCCTGGGTTACCCAGCTGTCCGCCGCCCCGTTGGCCGCGGGCGTGGCCTGGTTCGCCGTGACCACCCTCTATCTGCAACACCGGCGCAAACGCCGCCTGCCGGATGTGACGGTATGGTTCTGGCGCACCGGCATGGGCAGCCTGTTGCTGGCGACGGGGCTGTGGGGCGTGGCGCAGGCCCTGCCTCAATGGGCACAGGCACCGGCCTATCCGTTGGTGCTGGGTATATTGATGATCGTCGGTTTCGTCCTGGCGGTGGTCAACGGCATGCTCTACAAGATCGTGCCCTTCCTGGTTTGGCTGCATCTGAACAACCGCCAGTTGGCGGCGATGATGGAAGGCCACGAGGTGCATATTCCGCACATGCGCCAGATCCTGCCGGAGAGGCCGGCCCGCTGGCAGTTTTTCCTCTTCGTGGCCGCCCTGCTGCTGGCCCTGGCGGCGGCCTGGCAGCCCCTGTGGCTGGCAAGGCCCGCCGGCGCGGCGTTTGCCCTGAGCAGTGGCCTGCTGTGGTGGAACGTGTACCAGGCCGCGCGGCTGTTCCGGAGGGTGATGGCGGATATCGACGCGGTGATGGCCGGGAAAGAGTAAAGGGCACCTCTAATAATTCGTGTTCGGCATCTTCGCGCCGGAGGCCCGCGATAACTGCGTTGAAGTTCTTGCCAATAGCGTGCTATTGGCTGCGAACTTCGCCTTGTTCTCACGGGCCTCCGACACGAATCTGCTCAAACAGAATTATTAGAGGTGCCCTAAAGGAACCTCTGAACAAGTATCGGGGGATGGGGGAAGGGATGCATTACCGATCCTGTAAGTCATTGATTTTCATCCTTCCCCCAATAGGCACCCCCCCCGCAAGGGGACTCTGATCAAGGCGTGTAGCGACTGGATCAGAGCTTCCTAAAGCCTTCAAACGGAAAGGAAGCCCGACAGCACTCCCACGAAGTCTTCCGCGTGGGACAGGAACGGGGCATGCCCCGCGCCGGTCAGCACCTCCAGGTGGCCGTCCGCCAGCCTCTGCCACATGCGCGTGCCCGCCGATACCGGGATCAGGGTGTCGCGGTCGCCCATAATCATCAGCACCGGTTGCCGGATGGCGGCCAGTTCCTCCCGCAGGTCTGCATGACGCAGTATCTCCAGGCCCGCGCGCAGGGCGCGCGGGTCCGGTTCACCGTGCTCGAACAGGCACCGGCGCAACCGGCGCAGATCCTCCCTGGCACGTTCGCTGCCGCGTACCTGCAGGCCGAGGAAGCGGTTGAGGGTGCCCCGATAGTCTTGCTCCAGTTCGTTGGCGAACTGCTCCAGCACGGCCGGAGCCATGCCGTGGGGCCAGTCCGCGGCCTGGGTGAACCGGGCGGTGCTGGCCACCAGCACCAGCCGCTCCAACCGGCGGGGATGATGGGCGGCGGCCCACTGGCAGATCAGGCCGCCGAGGGACCAGCCGACCCAGGTCGCCGTGGCGGGAGCCACCCGCAGAATGGCCTCGGCCATGGCCGCCAGGGGGGCGCCGGCGATGGGGCTGTAGGGGCTCAGGCCGTGGCCGGGCAAGTCCACCCGGTGTACCCGGAAACGGTCCCTCAAGGCCTCGGCGGTATCCTCCCAGAGACCACCGTGCATGCCCCAGCCGTGGATCAGGACCAGATCGGGACCGCTTCCGGTGGATTCGATGTGACAAGTCATGGTCGTCAAGCGTAGCGTACCTTGGCGGCTTTTTTGTGATTGAACCGCGAACGCGAAAGTACACAAAGGAGAAGATTTGCGTCCATTGGCGTGCATTTGCGGACTCCCCCGATAAAGGTCCGCCCATTCACGCACAGACACGCAAATGACCGCGATTCCTGTCCCCCCGTGGACGCCGCTTGTATAATCGCCGCCCTTTTATCTCAATCCCCCGGTACCTTCCCGTGATCCAGAAGCTGCGTAACATCGCCATCATCGCCCACGTCGACCATGGCAAGACCACCCTGGTGGACGAACTGCTGAAGCAGTCCGGCACCCTCGGCGAACGCTTCGGCGAGGTGGAGCGGGTGATGGATTCCAACGATCTGGAGCGGGAGCGTGGTATCACCATTCTCTCCAAGAACACCGCCATCCGTTGGAACGATTACCGAATCAATATCGTCGATACCCCCGGGCACGCCGACTTCGGCGGCGAGGTGGAGCGGGTGCTGTCCATGGTGGATTCGGTGCTGTTGCTGGTGGATGCCCAGGAAGGGCCCATGCCGCAGACCCGTTTTGTGACGCAGAAGGCCTTTCAGCACGGCCTGCGCCCCATCGTGGTGGTGAACAAGATCGACAAGCCCGGCAGTCGTCCGGACTGGGTCATCGACCAGGTGTTCGATCTGTTCGACCAGCTCGGCGCCACCGATGAACAACTGGATTTTCCCGTCATCTATGCCTCCGCCATCCATGGTTACGCCAGCGATGACGATTCGGTACGCGAGGGGGATATGACGCCGCTGTTCGAGGCCATCATCGAACATTGCCCGGCACCGGATGTGGACCCGGATGCGCCCTTCCGCATGCAGGTATCCACCCTGGACTACAACAGCTTCGTCGGTGCCATCGCCGTGGGCCGCATCGAGCGCGGTACGGTCAGGCCCAATCAGCAGATCGTGGTGGCCAAGGCCGACGGGGGCGCTCACAAGGCCAAGGTGGGTCTGGTTTACGGTTACCTGGGCCTGGAGCGCCACGAGGTGGAATCGGCCAGCGCCGGGGATATCGTTGCCCTGACCGGCATGGAGGCTCCCAACGTCTCCGATACTCTCTGCGATCCGGACCACGTGGAGGCCCTGCCGGCCCTGTCGGTGGACGAGCCCACCGTGTCCATGACCTTTCAGGTCAACACCTCTCCCTTCGCTGGCAGGGAGGGCAAGTACCTGACCTCGCGCCAGCTCAAGGAGCGCCTGGAACGGGAACTGATCCACAATGTCGCCCTGCGTGTCGAGGAGGGCAACGATCCGGAGAAGTTCAAGGTTTCGGGCCGGGGTGAGCTGCACTTGTCCATCCTGCTGGAGAACATGCGGCGCGAGGGGTACGAGATGGCCGTCTCCCGCCCGGAGGTCATCTTCCGCGAGGTCGATGGCGTCATCTGTGAGCCCTACGAGCGGCTCACCGTGGATGTGGAGGAGACGTCTCAGGGGGCGGTGATGCAGGCACTGGGCGAGCGCAAGGGGGAATTGCTGGACATGGTGCCGGACGGCAAGGGCCGCGTGCGCCTGGATTACCAGATCCCTTCACGCGGCCTGATCGGTTTCCAGACCGAATTCATGACCCTGACCTCGGGCACCGGTCTCAAGTACCACGTATTCGACCACTATGGCCCGGCCAATCCTGGCGGCATCGCCCCGCGCCGCAACGGTGTGATGATCTCCAATTCCACCGGCAAGGCTCTGGGCTATGCCCTGTTCAATCTTCAGGAACGCGGCAGGATGATGATCGGCCCGGGCGAGGAGGTCTACGAGGGGCAGGTCATCGGCATCCATTCTCGCGACAACGACCTCACCGTCAATCCGCTCAAGGCCAAGCAGCTGACCAATATCCGGGCCGCCGGTTCCGACGAGAACATCCTTCTGACTCCGCCGGTGCGTTTCACCCTGGAGCAGGCCCTGGAGTTTATCGAGGACGACGAGCTGGTGGAGGTGACCCCCAGCGCTATTCGCGTGCGCAAGCGTCACCTGCGTGAGCATGAACGCAAGAAGGCGATGCGTGGCGGAGTGTGAGGGGGCGCCCGGTACGGAGGATGGTGGTCGGGCCGCCGGCCGGTAGAAGCACGATGCCCGTGGCGTCCTCCATGGACCGCGACAGCCTCCTGGCCCGGATATTTCATAAAGGCGGACGTATTTCCTGGATTGATCTTGTTCGATCAAAGGCTTGTGGAATTTTTTGCGTTTTGTGCGGAGGGACGGTTTGTCCTATTCGGGTTCAGGCCGCTTGTGGCGTTGCATTTTGACCGATCCCCCTTGAACCATGGCCACGGCCATGCTTCGGCGGGCGATCGGCCAAACTGCTTAGCCACAATCACCCTGATTCCCGAATCCTTTATGAAATATCCGGGCTGGTGTCGTTTCAGCTCTGCCCCACTACGGCCGCCAGCCCGGCGATGGTGTTGGCCACGTCCGCAGTATCGATCTCCATGCCCAGCTGTTTGCCGATCTGGGTGGCGGACAGCAGGCCGCGGATAATCTGACGGCCATTTTCGTCGTGTTCCACCACCAGGGCGTGTTGCCGGCCCATGCCCTTGAGGGTGGTGACGATATCGCCGACGCGCGCGTGGCTCACATCGGCCATGTCCAGCACCTCGATCCTCACCTGCGGGGTCATCACGTCGCGTACCATCATGTCGTCGCGCTTGCCGCCGTGCTCGCTCAGGTAGGTCATGATCTTCTGGCCGTCCAGATCGCGTGCGGTGACGATGCCCAGCAGCTGGTTGTACTGATTGGTCACCATCAGCAGGCGCACGCCGCTGGCAATCATGCGCTCGGTGGCGTTGTCCAGGCTGGCGCAGGGGTTGATGGTTACGGGCCCCACCTTGGTGAAATCGGTCATGACCTGGATGGCCGGGTCATTGACGGTCACCTTGGGCAGGCTTTCGGACTGGGGGCGGTGGAACGTGGTCTCGGCATCCAGCATGCCGTGTTCCAGCATCTTGTATTGCGAACTCATGGGAGCCCTCCATCTGGTTTCCTCGGTGGTCGGTCACATGGTTGCCGATCTGTTCCCGGAAATTCCCGCATAGTCTGGGGGATTACTCAGCGGGCATGGCTTCCGCCAGCGTTTCCAGCAGCCGGTCCACCTGGGTCTCCGTATGCACCGCCGACAGGGTGATGCGCAATCGCGCCGTGCCTTCAGGCACGGTGGGCGGCCGGATGGCCGATATGAGAATGCCCCGTTCCAGCAGGGCGTTGGAGAGGCGCACTGCCTTGGCGGCGTCCCCCACCACCAGCGGCTGAATCGGGGTTGGCGATTGCATCAGGCGGAGATGGGTGCGGCCGGCCAGTTCCTCCAGTCCGCCGCGCAGCCTGGTGATGAGTGACGTCAGATGTTCCCGCCGCCAGTGTTCCTCACGGGCGATGCGCAGGGCCGTGCGGGTCGCCTCGGCCAGTGCCGGTGGTGACGCGGTGGTGTAGATGTAGGGCCGCGCCTTCTGGATGAGGAATTCGATCAGATCCCCGGGGCCGGCGACGAAGGCCCCGGCGGTACCCAGGGCCTTGCCGAGGGTGCCCATCAGGACCGGCACCTGTTCCATTCCCAGGCCGAAGTGTTCCAGGCAGCCACCCCCCCTTTTACCCAGTACCCCCAGGCCATGGGCGTCGTCCACCATCAGCCAGGCACCGTTCTCCATCGTGGTCTCCGCCAGTTGCGGCAGCGGTGCCAGATCGCCATCCATGGAGAACACGCCGTCGGTGACCACCAGCTTCGCACCCCGCTCCCGTTCCGCCAGCCGGCGGCGCAGATCGCTGTCGTCGGCGTGGGCGTAACGGATCAGGCGCGCCCCGGAGAGCAGGCCGGCGTCCAGTAGCGAGGCGTGGTTGAGCCGGTCCTCCAGCACGGTATCGCCACGGCCCGTCAGCGTCGCCACCACGGCCAGGTTGGCCATGTAGCCGGTGGAGAACAGCAGTGCCCGCGGCCGGCCGGTGAACTCCGCCAGTTCCTCCTCCAGGGCGTGATGGGCGGTGGAGTGGCCGGTGACCAGATGGGCGGCGCCGCTGCCGCTGCCGTACTGGTCGATGCCGCGCTTGAAGGCTTCGGCGATACGCGGGTCTGCCGCCAGGCCGAGGTAATCGTTGGAACAGAAGGACAGCACATGGCGGCCGTCCTCCAGGGTCAATACGGTTCCCTGGGGGCCGTCGATGATGCGGCGCCGGCGGTACAGACCCTCGTCTCGGAGCCTGGAGAGATGGCTGGGCAGGTTCAAGAAGTCCACCATGGTGCCGACAGTATACGCACCTGTGACCTGCCGGTACGCCATGGGGGCCGGTACGGTCTGCATGGCCGTGTTGTTTGGGAACTTATGAACAAGTACCGGGGGAAGGGGGTTTGGGGGAAGGGGTGTACCCGCCTTCCCGTAAGCTATTGATTTTCACCCTTCCCCCAATAGACAACCCCCTGGAAGGGGACTCTGATCCAGTCGTGCGCGACTTGATCAGAGTTTCCTTTGATCCGGGATGGCATGGACAAGGCCGGATGCGAAGGCGCATGTCGGCTGTCGTTCCTGGCAGTCCCTATATAAAAAAGTCCCTATATAAAAATAAATATAAGCAAATAAATATAAACCACCATTGGTGGGCAATGCGGCTCCCGATTGCATTGGGTTTTCATTGGCAGGAGTGGTTTGAGGTGCATTCCCCTTTCGTCCGTGTCGATACATCGTTGTTGAGTCGTCTGACCATCACGGCATTCCTGGTCTGGACGCTTTTCATGCTGGCGCTGGTGGTATGGATTTCCTGGGAAGTGGATGATCAGGCCATACGCATGGCTTACAAGGAAGCGGTGGCCAATTTCAACAAGGATCAGGCCTTTCGCATCTGGGCTACGGGCCATGGCGGCGTGTACGTGCCGGTGACCGAGGATACGCAACCCAGTCCCTATCTGGCGCATATCCCGGAGCGGGATATCACCACCCCCTCCGGGCGTGCGCTGACGTTGATGAATCCGGCCTACATGCTGCGTCAGATGATGGATCAATACAGTGATCTCTATGGCGTCAAGGGGCGTATCACCAGCCTTACGCCGTTGAACCCGGGCAACGCGCCGGACCCGTGGGAGAGAGCGGCCCTGCAGGCTTTCGAGGATGGCCGGACGCAGGAAGTGTTCGAAGTGACGGAAATCGATGGCGAACCCTATCTGCGCCTGATCCGGCCGATGACCGTGGGAAAGGGGTGCCTGTTCTGTCATGGCCACCAGGGCTATAACGTTGGTGATGTGCGTGGTGGCGTGGGTGTCTACGTGCCCCTGGCGGAATATTACAGCGCGGCCGAGTCCAGCAAGGCCACCATGCGTTTCAGTTTCGGTGGTATCTGGTTGTTGGGCATGGCCGGTATCGGTTGGATCGGGCGCCATGGACGGTTGCGCCTGGAAGAACGCAAGACGTTCGAACAGCAGATCTGGCACCAGGCCAACTTCGACCCCCTGACGCGCCTGGCCAATCGCAACCTGTTCCAGGACCGGCTGCAGCTGGCGATTGCACAGGCGGCCCGGGAGGGTAGTCAGTTGGCCCTGATGTTCATCGATCTGGATCGTTTCAAGGATGTCAACGACACCCAGGGACACCATATCGGAGACGAGTTGCTGATCCATGCCGCGGACCGCCTGCGTGCCTGTGTACGGGCCAGTGATACGGTCGCGCGCATGGGTGGGGATGAATTCGTGGTGGTGATCGAGGGTGTGGAGCGGGTGGAGGACGTGGCCGCCGTGGGACGGAAAATCCTCAAGGAACTCTCGATTCCATTCCAGCTGGGCCGGAACGTCATCCACCTGTCGGCCAGTATCGGCATCACCATATATCCGGAGGACGGCAATTCGTCGCTGACCCTGCTGAAGAATGCCGACACGGCCATGTACCAGGCCAAGGAGGACGGCCGCAATACCTACCGTTTCTTCAACTGGGACATGACCCGCCGCGCCCGTGAACGTGTGGCGCTGGAGAACGACCTGCGTGTGGCCATGGTGGAGGGGCAGCTGAGCCTGAACTTCCAGCCCATCGTCGAGGTGGCCAATGGGCGTTGTGTCGGGGCCGAGGCCCTATTGCGCTGGCAGCATCCACAGCGGGGGTGGATTCCGCCGGAACAGTTCATTCCATTGGCGGAAGACAGTGGGTTGATCGTGCCCATCGGCAACTGGGTGCTGGAAAACGCGGTGGAGCATTGGGAGCGGTGGCGGGCAGCGGGTGGCAGGTATCTGCATCTGAACCTGAATGTCTCCACCCTGCAATGCCGCAGCAAGGAGTTTCCGGCGAAGATCGACCAGCTGCTGGCCGATCACCCGGAGCTGATGGGCTGGCTTACCCTGGAAATCACCGAGAGCCTGTTCATCGGTGCCGGCGACGAGGTGGTGGATCTGTTGGCCGGTTTGCGGGCGCGGGGCCTGTACCTGTCCGTGGACGACTTCGGTACCGGTTACTCCTCACTCAGTTACCTCAAGCGCTTCCCGCTGGATGAGTTGAAGATCGACCGTTCCTTCGTCAGCGACCTGCCCCATAACGAGGATGATGCCGCAGTGTGTGAGGCGATCATCGATATGTCGCACCGGCTGGGCTTGTCCGTGGTCGCCGAAGGCGTGGAAAAGGCCAGCCAGCTGGATTTTCTGCGCGGACGGGGCTGTGAGCTGGCACAGGGTTTTTACATCGGCAGGCCGATGGCGGCGGAGGAGTTCCTCCAGTACCTCGGGGGATGTGGCACCTGAATCCGCACGTATATCGGAGCGCATGGCGCAAGCCTTTGGGCGGTCGTCCACAGGAAAATCCCCCCGGCCCGGGAGGGGCCCATGCCGGGCGAATCATGCGGTGATGGAAACGTCCGCGTGTCCCGGTTGTTCCTCGAAGGCCATGCCCAGGCGCTGCATCAGCCGCAGATCGTGGTCCTCCCCCGGATTGTCGGTGGTCAGCAGCTTTTCACCGTAGAACATGGAATTGGCCCCGGCGAGGAAGCACAGGGCCTGCATCTCGTCGCTCATCTCCGCCCTTCCGGCGGACAGGCGCACGTAGGACCGGGGCATGAGGATGCGTGCCACGGCGATGGTGCGAACGAACTCCAGCGGATCGATCTCCGCCGTGTCGGCCAGCGGGGTGCCTTCCACCCGGACCAGGTTGTTGATGGGTACGCTCTCGGGGTGTTGCGGCAGATTGGCCAGTTCCCGCAGCATGGAGGCGCGGTCGCGGCGGGACTCACCCATGCCGACGATGCCGCCGACACAGAGTTTGACGCCGGCCCTGCGCACATTGTCGAGGGTGTCGAGACGGTCCTGGTAACTGCGGGTGGTGACGATCCGGCCGTAGAACTCGGGCGAGGTGTCCAGATTGTGGTTGTAGTAGTCGAGGCCCGCCTTGCCCAGTTCGCGCGCCTGTTCCTCGCTGAGCATCCCCAGGGTCATGCAGGTCTGCATGCCCAGCGCCTTCACCTCGCGCACCATCTCCAGCAACTGCTGGAAATCCTTGTCGCTGGGTTTGCGCCAGGCGGCGCCCATGCAGAAGCGTCCGGCGCCGTGTTCCTTGGCGTTGCGGGCGGCGGCCAGCACCTCGTCCAGGTCCAGCAGGCGCTCCTTGCCGACAAAGGTGTCATGGTGGGCGCTTTGCGGGCAGTACCCGCAATCCTCCGGGCAGGAGCCGGTCTTGATGGAAAGCAGGCTGCTGACCTGGATGCGGTTGGGGTCGAAGTGTTCCCGGTGAATGGTCTGGGCCTCGAACAGCAGGTCGTTGAAGGGACGCTCGAACAGGGCGGTGATCTCTTCGATGGACCAGTCGTGGCGCAGACCGTCGCCGGCCTTGAGGGGGGTGGTGGCTGCCATGGGCTTTCCGCGAAAAGGATGGGGAGCGGTGATGGTAGCGGAGGGGGAAGGGCTGTCAACCAGCCGGCCGGCTTTTGCCTGCAATGGCCTCGGTCATGTTGAATATCCATACGTGATGGAACCGAAGAGGCATTCAGGACGATGGCGGCACGGCCTGGAACGGATCCTGTTTCCGCCCGTTTGTGTCGTCTGCGGCGGCCCTGGTGACGATGGCCTGGATCTGTGCCGCGGTTGCCGGGATGGCCTGCCGCTGAATCGACCGGCCTGCCCGGGCTGCGGACAGCCCCTGCCGGCGGTCCGGGCCGGAGGCCCGTGCGGTGCCTGCCTGCGCAGCCCCCCGCCGTGGCAGCGCCTGTGGATACCCTTCCGCTTCGAGCCGCCGCTGGACCGGCTCATACGCGATCTCAAGTTCCACCGGCGCCTGGCTCATGCCCGCCTGTTGGGGGAATTGCTGGCGTGGCGCCTGGCGGCCGAACGCCGCCAGCTTCCCGAGCTGATCCTGCCGGTGCCTTTGCATCGCCGCCGCCTCTCCCGGCGTGGTTTCAATCAGGCACTGGAGATGGCGCGGGTGCCGGCGCGGTGTTTCGATCTGCCGCTGCGTACCGATCTGTTGCATCGCCGGCGCGACACCCCGAGCCAGACGGAACTGCCGGCACTCCGGAGACGGGCCAATGTACGCGGTGCCTTCAGCCTCGATGGGGAGGTCGGCGCGCGCCACGTGGTGGTGATGGACGATGTGGTGACCACCGGCAGCACGGTGGCCGAGATCACCCGCCTGCTGCGTCGTGCCGGTGTGGAGACGGTGGAGGTGTGGGCCTGCGCGCGCACGGCGGCGACGGGTTCGGGGTCGGCTTGTGACGATCCCCGGCCCGGCATGCCATAATGCGCGCCTGACAGCCTGTCGGACTGGGGGGGAAGCGAAGCGAAAATGTGGGAGAGCGAGGCCATTTTTTCATGATTTTGAGGCGCATAGTGGGGCTACGCAACGAAAAATCAGGGAAAAATGGGCCGCTCTCCCGCATTTGCAGCCGTTTCACCCCCCAGTCCGACAGGCTGCTGATTCCCCATATTCCGTGTCATTAGTCATCTTGAGCCGACGTTTTCCCAGCGTGAAGCAGGAGCCTCTGTGGTTGCACCACGGGCGAACCCTGCGTGCCGCCATTCCCGCGCGGGTACGGCCCTGGCTGCTGGATCCTTCCTCCCTGACGGCGCGCCTGCAGCGCAGTTGCCGGGGACGGTTCGCCGTGCGGGTGCTGGGGCAGGGTTGGCAGCGTCCCATGGTCAACGAGGAACTGCGCCTGGGCATGCGCCACGGCGGGCTGGCCCTGCTGCGCGAGGTGCAATTGCTGTGTGACGGCCATCCCTGGGTCTATGCGCGGACGGTGATCCCTTACAGTACGCTGCGCGGACCCCAGCGCCGCCTGGCCCGTCTCGGCAGCCGTCCGTTGGGTGCGGTCCTGTTTGCCGATCGCAGCATGCATCGCGATGAGGTGGAACTGGTGCGGATCCCCGAGGGCGATGCCCTGCATGCCCGCGCCACCTGGCAGACCGGTCAGGTCGTCGGGACCGTATGGGGACGTCGCTCGGTGTTCCGGGTCGGTGGCAAGCCCTTGCTGGTGAGTGAGTTCTTTCTGCCCGGCATCAAGGAGTGGGTAGGATGAAGGACATCGCCGGCCGCCTGCGTGAATACGGTCTGTTGATGCGCATCGACCGTCCCATCGGCATCTTTCTGCTGCTGTGGCCGACCCTGTGGGCCCTGTGGATTGCCGGTGAGGGTCACCCGGACCCACGGGTGCTGGCGGTGTTCGTTGCCGGTGTGGTGCTGATGCGTTCGGCCGGATGCGTGATCAACGATTATGCCGACCGGAGCTTCGATCCCCATGTGGAACGAACCCGCCGGCGGCCCATCGCCGCTGGACGGGTTCGTCCGCGCGAGGCACTGCTGCTGTTCGTCGTCCTGTGTCTGGTGGCGTTTGCCCTGGTGTTGCTGCTGAACCGGCTGACGATCCTGATGTCCATCGGCGGTGCATTGCTGGCGGCGGTCTACCCGTTCACGAAGCGGTACACCCATCTGCCGCAGATCGTCCTGGGCATCGCCTTTGCCTGGGCGGTGCCGATGGCCTTCGCCGCCCAGACCGGTACGGTCCCGCGGATCGGCTGGTTACTGTTCCTGGCCCCCGTCTTCTGGGCCACGGCCTATGACACCATGTATGCCATGGTCGACCGGGAGGACGATCTGAAGATCGGCGTAAAGTCCACCGCGATCCTGTTCGGCGACCTGGACCGCGTCATCATCGGTGCCATGCAGGTGGCGTTGATGGTGGATCTGCTGCTGGTGGGAAGACAGGCGGAACTGGGCTGGTATTACTGGCTGGGCCTGATGGTGGCCGGGGGTACGGCCATGTATCAGCAGTGGTTGATCCGCGACCGTGAACCGGCCCGCTGCTTCCAGGCCTTTCTCAACAACAACTGGACCGGCGCGGCTGTGTTCGCCGGTCTGGTTGCGCACTATCTCTTCTCGGCCTGAGATTAGAGATCTGAGGGAACCTCTGAACAAGTCGTGAAACTCGATCTCGCCGCCAGAACCCGCCTTTCCGCGTTGCAAATCTTCGCAATAGCTGGCTATTCCGTGCGATTTGCGCCTTGAACTGACGGATTCTGATCGACGATCTCTTCGTTCCAGGGAAACTCTGATCAAGTCGCTGCGCGCCTCGATCAGAGTCCCCTTGCGGGGGATTGTCTATTGGGGGAAGATTGAAAATCAATGACTTACGGGGACGTGGATCTGTCTCTTATCCACCTCTGTCACTCACCCTCCCGAGGTTACGGTGGGCGTTGGTGTAGGTTCTTCCGG
>CAYPEH010000018.1:0-27358 GCA_964409585.1 uncultured Chromatiales bacterium
TTTTTTATCTCAACCACCTTGTCTTGAGCGACGAATCCACTGACGAACTCGATGGTTATAAACACAGACCACGCCACGATCCGCACCATCGGCGCTACAAGATGTCAGCGAATGCATCACTTCCTGTTACGGGATCCTCATTCATCGACGATACTACAATGTAGGCACAGGCAGGGCACCGCCACCGGTCAATCATTCACTGCCCAGCACGGTGACCTATTATCAACACGGGACCATGCAATATTCAAACCATGAAAAATGACAGCCACACCACCTTAGACCACCTCACTCATGCCTACGAAAAGATGATGGAACGGGTAGGCACCCTGCTGGAACAGGCGGAGAATGACGCGCTGCCCGCGCTCCGCCAAACCATTGCCCATGCCAAGGACAAGGCCGTGGAACTGGGGGAACTGAGCCGGGAGGAGGCGGAAAAGATCGGCGAGTACCTGATCCGTGACGTTCAGGATGCGGCCCGTTATCTGGCGGACAACGAAGGCGACCTCGGCGACTGGCTCCAGTTCGATCTACAACTGATCGAACAACGACTTTGGGATCTGTTTTCACGGGCCGCGGACCGCACGCGCCTGGAATTGCAGCAATTGGAAGCAGACGCCCTGGCCCTCGGCGAGTATCACACCGGCGAAGTGACGGGCCCAGGCACCCTGATCTGCTCGGAGTGCAGCAAGACCGTGCATTTCCATGCCCCGGGACGCATTCCTCCATGCCCGAAATGCCACGGCACGGTATTCCGCCGCGCCATCGGAGGGGATTGACCCGCCCCCCTGCACGATGGCGCCATGTCGGCAATCACCGGCACATGGAGATCGGATTGCTGTCAGGGAACGGACGCCCCCGCCACCTGCGCAGGGCCACAGATACTTATTCAGAGGTTCCCTAACGGATCTGCGGCAGGATCAATACCGCCACAAGGGAGATGATCGCCACCGCCACCACGAACCATTTGAAATGCGCGGGGGTGAAATTGATCCCGCGCCGGCCTGCCATGGGATTGGGCGCATCGCAATGGGGGCATCGCCCTTCGGATTCGTTATATTCACCATCGCAATAGAGGCAGCGCCTCATTACCGGAACACCCTGGCTACTTGACCTTGAGATCGGGCAGGTGACCGCTGCCCATCACATGCAGCACGACACCGACACCGATGAAAAACACCACGCTGGCCATCAGGCTGGCTACATTCGGATCACCCGAGCCCACTCCCAGATAAGCGGCGGCAACACCACAACCCACGGCGGCCAGATAGCTGATCACGGCAATGACCAGCAGAAACTTTTGAATCGGTCTACGCTTGCCCAAGACAGTTTCCCCCAGTGAAAAAAGAGACAACGCATCATCGCCGCAGTCCATCCGACAAGACTTGACCCATAGCAAACCTGCCGGGACCCGCGCCCACCCCGATTCATTCAAGGCCCGACAGGCTCCCGCGGCGAAAACAAAAGAGTATTGGAATATGGACCGGGGACAAAGTGTATGAGTGGATAGACCAAACTGCCCATGCACCGGTCTCCCGTGTGAATGATCCGGGCCGATGCAGTACCCGGCCACAGCCTACAGGATTCTACCAAGCCGAACCTTATTGGTCCGGCAAGCCACGGATCAAGGCGCGCGCAGACAAAGGGGCTCCCTTGGCAAGACGCCGTGCAAGGGCATTCCTGAAGGCCCTGACAGATTAGGGAAGCTCTGAATAAGTATCGGGGGATGGGGCTTGAAGGAAGGGATGCATTGCCGACCCCGTAAGTCATTGATTTACATACCCAATAGACACCCCCCCGCAAGGGGACTCTGATCAAGGCCTGTAGCGACTTGATCAGAGTTTCCCTGGGTGGCCGGGTTAATAAGGTTTAGTATCTGCGATAACCACCGCGGCCACGGCCTTTCTTCTTGGCCGCTTCCTCCCGCACCTTGAGGTTGCGCCCGCCAAATTCCCTGCCATCCAGAGCAGCGATGGCAGCCCGCGCCTCGTGACCCTCCATCTCGACGAACCCAAAACCCTTGCACTGACCACTGAACACATCGGTGACCAGCTTGACCGAGCGCACACGACCGAATTCGGAAAACAGTTTGGTCACCTCGGATTCAGTGGCGGAGGGTGGCAGACTGCCAACGAAAATACGTTTCATGAAACCAATGTCTCCCGCTGAAACTGAGAAATCACATGAAAAACGCCGCGCAGGGTTTGCCTGCGCGGCGTTTTTCATGTCCGCCGACCGCAACCCGTCAAGGGCGGTGCAACGGAGCCCATGCGGTCCCGCGCGGGACCGCATACCGGTTAATGGCTTACCAACTGTTGCGGCGGGGCTTGCGCTCCTCCGCTTCGTTGATGCGCAGGGAGCGGCCACCCATATCGGTGCCGTTGAGGGCCCGGATGGCCTTATCGGCATCCGCCCCATCCATGCTGACGAAACCAAAGCCGCGCGGACGGCCGGTTTCACGGTCGCTGATCAGCTTGACGGAATCGACCGAACCGAATTCGACGAACAGGTCGCGAACCTCTTCTTCGGTGGCGGAAAAGGGGAGATTGCCTACGTAAATGGACTTCATGCTTATTCAATACTCGATCTGATGCGGACGCACATGCGCCCTGATAATCAATGGCTGCCGGTGGCATATTTGCCAGATACCGATGATGAACCACCCGGGTGACAGGTTCACTGCAACCACTGAAGGGTATCCACGTCGATACCGAAGCCGTCTTCTGGCCCTCGTCGCGTTTCGCCCTAAACAGAGGTGGGGAGATGACCCCAAGCGGTGATCAGGAAGGAAGTTTGAACGGAAGGGGCAACCACCCTAGCCTATCCGGCCTCCGATGTAAACCAAAACCTCCGCACAAGCAGGGAACGGCCCTGAAGGAACTTCGCCCAGGAGCCTGTTGGACTTGGGGGGATCGAAGCGAAAAAGTGGGACAGCGAGGATGCGCCCCGGATCACGAGAGTGTAACGCTTGACGGAGACGGGGCGCATGGCGGCCGAAGGAAAACCTCCCGGGACCGGGGCGCGGCGTCCGCTCCCGCACCCGGCTTGCGCACACCGTGTCGCGGCCGCCATTTCATGATTTTGAGGAGCATGGTGGGCGCCATGTAACGACAAATCCGCCGGGAGCGGATTTGGACCGCGCAGCGACCCCGAAGGGGTGCGCCCCAGGGATGGGGCGCATCAAAAATCAGGGAAAATCAGACCGCTGTCCCGCTTTTGCAGCCGATTCAGCCTGAGTCCGACAGGCTGCTAGACTACGGCACGGAATACGGACATTTCGGCTTGCGCACCACCCATCCCCGGATACCATCGCTTTACACTGCAAACATGACCTCTGATCTTGCAATCCTGGCAGCAGCCTGGCTGACCTATTTCTTTATCCACTCCCTGCTGGCTTCCCTGCCGGTCAAGCGTATGGTGGCACAACGCTGGCCGGAGCTGATGCCGGCCTACCGGCTGTTGTTCAACGCCCTGGCCATACTACTGCTGATACCGCCGTTATGGCTCACCTACCATGGTGATTACACCACCCTGTGGGCCTGGAACGGGGCCGCCGCCTGGCTGGCGAACGGCCTGGCCCTGCTCGCCATCGCACTGTTCGCCTGGTCCCTGCGCTTCTATGACGGTGGCGAGTTTTCCGGCCTGCGCCAGTGGCGCCAGGGCATCCGCACCGTAGAGGACCAGGAGGCGTTCCACATCTCCCCCCTGCACCGCTGGGTGCGCCACCCCTGGTATGCCCTGGGCCTGGTGATCCTCTGGACCCGTGACATGAACAGCGGCATGCTGCTGACCGTGACCCTGGCCACCCTGTATTTCTGGCTGGGATCGCGCCTCGAGGAGCGCAAACTGCTGGAATACCACGGCGAGGCATACCGGGAATACCGGCGGCGTGTACCGGGGCTGCTGCCGCTGCCCTGGAAACGGCTCAGCCGCGAAGGAGTGGAGACAATCCTGGCCATCAACCGCCGGGCAGCGAAATCCCGGTGATCTTCTTGTACAGGCCCACCGCATAGGAATCCGTCATGCCGGCAACGAAGTCGGTCATGCGCAACAGGCGGATATAGGGGTCCTCATGGGGATGCCTGTCGGGGCCGATGAACTGGCGGGGCACCAGTTGGTACAGCATGCGTGCGTGGGGTGAGGCGTCCGTCCCCCTGGCCGCCACCTCGCACACCGCCGGCACGAAGGCATCCAGCAAACCACCAAGCACACGAAAACCGGCGGCAGCGATCTCCACCACGTCACGCACCGAATAGATGCGCTCCTTCGCCACCGCCAGCAGGTGAGCCATGGGCCTGGCCAGGGGGGTGTGTTCCAGCAGTTCCCCGTTGAAATGCCCGGTGAGGATGCGATCCTCGTTGGCCATGAAAGCATCGGCCACCTGGCCGATGGCGGTGCTGATGGCGCGGGCACGCAGGTATTCCACCCGCTCCTTGTTGCCGCGTATGCGTTCGAGACGCCGCATCACCGCCGGATCATCGATGACCGGATCGAACAGGTCGCGCACCTCCGCCCAATCCAGATAGCCAAGCCGGAAGCCATCCTCGATGTCGATCACCCGGTAGCAGATATCGTCGGCCGCCTCCACCAGGTAGGCCAGCGGGTGGCGGCACCAGGCCTGCCCGTCACCCAGCGGAATCAGGCCGACCTCCTCGGCCACCTCCCTGAAGAAATCGCCATCGGCCTGGAAGAAGCTGAATTTCTCACCGGCGACGCCGCCACGGCCCTCACCGCAACCGGCCGATTCGCGCGGATACTTGGCAAAGGTAGCCAGGGTGGCGCAGGTCAGTTGCAGGCCGCCCTGATTGTCCGGATTCTGCAGGCGGGTGAGGATGCGAAAGCCCTGGGCATTGCCCTCGAAGCGCAGGAAATCCTCCCGCCGGCTACCCTCCAGGGAAGCAATGAGGTCACGCCCCGCCTCGTAGGCGGTAAACCAGTGACGTATGGAATCCTCGCCGGAATGCCCAAAGGGTGGATTGCCGATATCGTGGGCCAGGCAGGCGGCAGCGACGATGGCGCCGAAATCCGACGCTTCCAGACCCGCCAGCCCATGGCGCGCGATCACCCGCTCCCCCACCAAAGTGCCAAGGGTGCGGCCGACGCTGGATGCCTCCAGGCTGTGGGTCAGGCGGGTACGGACATAATCGATCTGCGACAGGGGAAAGACCTGGGTCTTGTCCTGCATGCGGCGGAAAGCGGAACAGAACACGATGCGGTCGGCATCACGCTGAAACTCCGTGCGTGCCGGGCCGGCGTCACGGCCGCCGACACGACCCAGGCGCTTGTGGGACAACAGTCGATTCCAGTCCATGCCCTTCCCCCTGCCTATCCGAAGAATGGGCGAACAGTATACTTCGTATCCGCCTTGTCCCCCCTGCCCAATTCCGGGAAAATGTTCGCCCTTTTCTCCGCTGCCGGGAACATGAGCATGCAGGACACCGCCCCCTCCCGTAAGAGCTTTCAGGTCAAGGAACCCGTGGAGGCCTTCCGTGAATTTGCCGAGGCCGAGGTCGAACGCCTCCGCGAGACCAACCCGGAATTCGACTATGAACTCTACCGGCGCGCACTGAAACTGGTAGCCACCCGCCTGGAAAACCTGCGCCAGGGGAGCGGGCAATGATCGTCAAGCAGCTCATCGCCGAGAATCTGCTCAAGTACAGCCGCCTGGAACTGAAGGACCTGCCCGAACAGGCTCTGATCGGTGTCAGCGGGCCCAATGAATCCGGCAAGACCGCCATCGCCGAAACCGTCTGCTTCGCCCTCTTCGGTCGCACCTTCTCTTACAACCCGGAACAATTCACCAAGGCGATCAAATGGGGCCAGCCAGCCGGTTCGGCCAACCTGACCTTCATCGGCCGCGACGGACGCAGCTATGTCGTCACCCGCTACGTGGACACCGACGGCAACCACAATGCCCGCCTGTCCCTGCTGGATTCGGAATCGGCCCTCGCCACCGGCGTGGCGGATGTGAACAACCGGGTGATCGAAGCCTGCGGCTTCGACTACAAGGAATACATCGACTCTTTCTACCTGGCCCAGCGCGAGATCAGCATGCCCCACGCCCAGAGCGGCATGGTCAAGGATCTGCTGGGTATCGAGGACCTGGATATCGTCAGCGACGCACTCAAACGCGAGGTGGAACTGAACCGCGAAGCCATCAGTGACCTGCAGGAACAGCTCGCCTCCGCCCAGGCCCGCCTGGATGAGCTGGCGATCCAGCCCGAGGCCCTGGCTGAATTCGAGCACTCCCGCGAGGAGGCCGAACAGCGCCTGGAAACCGCCCGTGAAACCATCGGCCAGCTCAACGCGGTCGCAAGGGAGATGGAAGAGGCCGCCTCCGCCATGGAACGCAACCTGGACGTGGTCACCAGCATGGACAGCGACGCCACCCTGGACGACTGGGACACCCTCGCCGACCAGACCATCCAGGCCGTGGACCGCCTGCGTGACGCCTGTTCCGGTCCGATCAACGTGGACCCCTGCCCGGAGGACGAACTGCGCGGCTGGGTGGAGGAACTGGCTGGACGCGTCGATGGTTTCGACGCCCTCTACCAGCGCGCCGTGGACTACCGGGACGAATCCCGGCAATGGTTACAGGGCGTGGATGAAGAAGATTCCGGAGAGGATTCCGAAGAAAATGAGGCGCAGAAGACCGGCCAAGGGGACGATTACCCCGCCATGCGCAAGGACCTGGATGCCCGGCTGAGACAGATCCCCTCCAGCCGGCGCCGTACCCGCCTGCTGGGCTTCGTATTCCTTGCCCTGTCCCTGCTCATCGGTGGCGGCTGCTGGGTGCAGCAGAACGCGCCGGGATCGCAGGCGGGGCAGTGGGTGGACGGCCTGATGCAACGGCATATGCCGCAACTGCCGCAGGAACGATGCCAGATCATCGCCTACACGGCATCGGTTCTATTCGGATTTTCGTTCCTGATCACTGTGGTGCGCTCCGGACGTCTCAGCCGCCGTCTGCGGGAAACGCGCGGCGAGGCCAACCTGCTGGAACGCAAGGCGGCAGAACTGGAACAGGATATCGCTCTGTTCGACGACCTGAAGCAACTGCCGCTGACAGCATTGGTCGAAACCCTGAAAAAGCTGCATAACCAGGACTTGGTGAAGGATGTGGGCGAATATGCCGATGGCGACGGCAAACCCCTGCTGGAAGATGAGGCCCGGGGTGAATTCATGGCACGCATGGAGCAATGCCGCGCCACTTTCCGCAGCGACATGGAGGAACTGCGTGAGGTCCTCGCCAGCCAACTGCAAACCGCCCAGGACGGCGAGCAGGAACAACAGGCGGAGGTAAGCCGGCTGGATGCCGTCATCGAGGAAGAGACCGCCCGCCGCGCCGAAGCCGAACAACTGCGCCAGCGCATGGATGAACTGCACATCCGCATCCAGGAACCGGAAGACCGCATCCGCGTCCGTAATGCCGCCGAGGAGTTGATCCAGGGCGCCAACCGGCGCATCTACAGCCACTTCAACCGGCAGATGCGCGACTATCTGGTGAACATCATTCCACTGTTCACCGAACAGCGTTACCAGCACCTGAAGATCGACGACGAATTCAAGGTACAGGTGTTCTCCACCGACAAGAGCGACTTTGTGCAACTGGAGGAACTGTCCTCCGGCACCCAGCGCCAGATCACCCTGGCCGTGCGCCTGGCCCTGTCCCAGGCCCTGGTGGACGCCAACGAACACGGCCGCCAGACCCTGATCCTGGATGAACCGTTCGCCTTCTTCGACCGCGAACGCATCCGCCAGAGCCTGGACACCCTGCCCAAGGTCAGCGAAGACATCTCACAGATCTGGATCATCTCCCAGGAATTTTCCGAGGATTCCCGGTTTGACGTGCGCATCGAGTGCTCGCGCGAGGTGGATACCCTGCGGGTGGACTGCACCGGAACGGGTTGAGGGAAACCCTGATCAAGTCGCGTGGCGACTCGATCATAGTCCCCTTCCGGGGATTGCCTATTGGGGGAAGGGTGAAAATCAATGGCTTACGGGACCGCGGGCACACCCCTTCCCCCACCCCCCTTCCTCCGGTACTGATTCAGAGCTTCCTGAGTTCTGGGCCCCGCCAGCTTGCCGCCCAGGGGAGCATGGGGCAAAATGGTCGGTTCAAAAATCAGAATACTCTCACACAGAATTCCCGCCGGGCCTGTGCAGGCATTCCCCACCAGGGCCGGAACCCCATTTCGAGTCGTTCAATCCCAGGAGAGAAGAGCATGTCCAAGAAGCATCCGGTTGTGGCCGTGACTGGTTCATCCGGCGCCGGCACCACCACCGTCAAGCGGGCCTTCGAGCACATCTTTTTCCGCGAGGGCATCAACGCCGCGGTGATCGAGGGTGACAGCTTCCACAGCCTGGATCGCAAGCAGATGCGCGAAGCGGTCCAGAAGGCACACGAGGAAGGCCGCAACCTCAGCCACTTCGGTCCGGAAGCCAATCACTTCGACAAGATCGAAGAAACCTTCAGGACCTATGGCGAGACCGGCACCTGCAAACGCCGCTACTACCTGCACAGCGTGGAAGAGGCCGAACCCTGGGGTCAGCAGCCCGGCGAATTCACTCCCTGGGAGGATATCCCTGCAGGGACCGACCTGCTGTTCTACGAGGGTCTGCACGGTGGTGTCGTCACCGACACCGTGGATGTGGCCAAGTACGTGGACCTGCTGATCGGCGTGGTACCCATCGTCAATCTGGAGTGGGTGCAGAAGATCCACCGCGACGCCGCCGAGCGCGGCTACTCCGCCGAGGATATCGTCGACACCATCCTGCGCCGCATGCCCGACTACGTGAACTACATCACTCCGCAGTTCTCGCGCACCGACATCAATTTCCAGCGCGTGCCGACCGTGGACACCTCCAACCCATTCATCTCCCGCGACATCCCGACCCCGGATGAGAGCTTCGTCATCATCCGTTTCAAGGATCCGGCCAAGTTCAACGTGGACTTCCCCTACCTGCTGTCCATGTTGCAGGGTTCGTTCATGTCCCGCCGCAACAGCATCGTGGTGCCAGGCGGCAAAATGGGCTTCGCCATGGAGATCATCCTGACTCCGATCATCGAACAGATGATGGCCGCACGCAGCGAAGCCTGATCCGGTTCCGGTCAGCGGCAAAAGGCCCGGCGGGTTTTCCCGCCGGGCCTTTTTTGTCGATCCGGTGCCCCCACGTGATGCCGGGCCGATGATGCCTGCCGCGACATGCAGGCTATTCGTCCAACAGCGCCTCCACCTCGCTACGGCCCGCCCGCCGCATGGGCCGCCCGTCCACGGGACTGATCGGCGCATGCCCGCTGGTGCCGGAGGGAAACACGGTCAGTTCCATGGGCACGTCTCCGGCCATGAAGCGGTAGAGGGGAAAGGCCTGATACTCCCCACCGGCACGCATCCGCAGGCGGCGCTCATCCAGCTCATAAGGTATGCCCCGTTCCATGAGATGGAACGACACCTCTTCCGGGGCGTCGGCGAACAGATGCAGACCGACTGCGGCATGACTGCCGGCGGTACCCTTGAGCACCGCACCCACCAGGCGTGGCCGGAAGGATCTGAACAGGGTCATGGCCTGCAAGGCCGTGCGGCGCAGATGCCGCAGATATTCGGCCTCGGCATCGCTCTGGAACAGGGAGCGGTATTCCAGCAGGGCCTGCTCGATTTCCCGGTTGCGGGGCATGTCACGTTCCCCGTGGATACCCAACCGTCGTGCTGCCTTGAGCTTGGCGGCATGGAAATCGCTCACATGATCCTCGGTCATGATGCGCGCCGCCTCCTGGGCGATACGCTGCCGAAGGCCGTGATTGCGGCGCATCAGAACAAGGTTTCCGGAACCTGTTCCGCGGCGGGCGCCGCAGACTTGCCGCCACCCTGTCCGGGCGCCGCATCCGTCAACGGCACCTCTTTACGCACCCGCTCGGTAGGCACGTACTCCTCGCGGAAGGTCTCGAAGATCGCGTCCTTCTGTCCGGCCGCCGCCAACAGGCCGGTCTCCGGGTCGATACGCACCGTCACCATGCCCGGCGGCTGTTCCAGCGGGGTTTCCGGACGTCCCTTCATGGCCACCTCCATGAAATACATCCACATGGGCAGGGCGGCACGCCCCCCCGTCTCCCGGCGTCCCAACGGACGCATCTTGTCGAACCCCACCCAGGCGGTGGTCACGATGCTGCCATTGAAGCCGCTGAACCAGGCATCGTTCTGGTCATTGGTGGTGCCGGTCTTGCCAGCCAGGTCCTTGCGGCCCAGCTTGAGGGCACGGCGCCCGGTGCCACGCCGGATCACGTCGCGCATCATGCTGGTGACGAGGTAGACATTGCGTCGTTCCACCACCCTTGGCGCCACCGGCAACCCTTCCGGCGTGAGAGGTCCGGCAGCCTCCGTTCCGGCCCCCTCGCCCACCGTTGCCTGATCCATCCGTGCACCCTCCTCCCCGGCAGCCGTGCCATCATCCTCCGCTTGGGCATCCTCCTGCTCACAGACCCGGCATACCGTGGCCGGCTTCGCCACCCAGATCGGCTCCCCCCGGGCATCCTCGATGCGCTGAATGAAATAGGCATTCACCCGGTAACCACCATTGGCGAACACGGCAAAACCGCTGACCACCTCCAGGGGAGTGACCGCCGCGCTGCCCAGGGCCAGGGAGAGATCGCGCGGCAGCCGCTGCTTGTCGAAACCGATCCTGGCCAGGTAGTCACGGGCAAATTCCACGCCCACCCGACGCAACAGGCGTATGGAGACCAGATTGCGGGATTTGTACAGCGCCACCCGCAGGCGGGTCGGGCCAAAGAACCGGCCACTGTAGTTCTCCGGACGCCACTTGCCTTCCAGTGCCTGGTCCTCGAACACCACCGGCGCATCATTGATCAGGCTGGCAGTGGTAAAGCCCTTTTCCAGCGCCGAGGAATAAATGAACGGCTTGAAGCTGGAACCGGCCTGACGACGGGCCTGCAACACCCGGTTGAACTTGCTCCGATAGAAATCGAAGCCACCCTCCATGGCCAGCAGGGCACCGTTGGACGGATCCATGGAGACGATGGCACCAGCCACCTCCGGCACCTCGGCCAGCCACCAGGAACCATCGTCCTGCCGCTGGATACGCACGATGTCTCCCACCGAGAGCACATCGGCCGCCTTCTTCAGCTTGGGACCCACGTGATCGTCATCGATGTAACGGCGCGCCCATCGAATACCCTCCCAGGGCAATTCCAGAGTGCTGCCGTCCCGCAACATCACCTGGGCCGTCTTTTCCTCCACCGCCACGACCAGCGCGGGGGGAAGGCCACCAATGGTTCCATGTGCCTTCAACAGGCGCGGCCACAGGCTGCGGTCCTCCGGCAATGCCGCCACATGGTCCTCGGCACCGCGATAACCATGGCGCCGATGGTAGTCCAACAGGGCACGGCGCAGTGCCGCGGTGGCCGCAAGCTGGTACTCGGAATCGATGGTGGTGTGGACACGATAACCGGCCGTGTAGGTCTTGTCTCCGTAGCGCCTGACCATCTCCGCACGCACCGCCTCGGCCACATAAGGCGCCTCCACCTCCACCGAAGGGGCGTGCAGGCGTGCATTGTCATCCGCATCCCGCGCGGCCTGATAGGCTTCGTCGCTGATCATCCCCAGCTGATGCATGCGCCCGAGCACATAGTTGCGGCGAATGAGCGCACGCTCCGGGTCGGTGATGGGGTTGTAGCGCGAGGGCGCCTTGGGCAGGCCGGCGATCATGGCGGTCTGCGCCAGACTGAGCTCACCCACCTTGCGGCCGTAATAGATCTGCGCGGCCGCACCGACACCATAGGCACGGTGGCCCAGGTAGATCTTGTTCAGGTACAGCTCCAGGATTTCCTGTTTGCTCAGTTCCTGCTCGATGCGCAGGGCAAGAAATATCTCGCTGAGCTTGCGCACATAGGTCTTTTCACGGCTGAGGAAGAAATTGCGCGCCACCTGCATGGTGATGGTGCTGCCACCCTGGCGTTTCCTGCCGGTCAGGACCAGCTGCCAGGCCGCACGCAGCAGCCCCTGGTAATCGACCCCGTGGTGTTCGAAAAAACGGTCATCCTCGGCGGCGATAAAGGCCTGCACCATAGCCTCCGGCAATTCGTCATAGCGCACCGGGATACGGCGTTTCTCACCGAACTCCGCCATCAGACGGCCGTCGCGGGTGAATACCCGCAGCGGCACCTGCAACTGCACATCCTTGAGCACTTCGGTGGAAGGCAGATCAGGCGCCAGATAGAGATAGGCGCCATACACCGCAGCCCCCGCAGCCAAGGCTCCCGCGAACACGAAGGCCAGCAGGATACGCAGAAACTTGAACAGGGCTTTCATCGGTGGACGGTGCTGGGGGCATTTACTGGGTGGGGGATTATAGCCTTATTTCCTGCCGAGAAACCGCCATGCGGGCACCCGTGCCCCATTCCCCGTCATGTGGTTCGTATTCAATAACAGCCTTACATGATATATAGTTGTGAGAAACTGTTAATGTAGAAGAATAGTTATGCTACGTAACTAGCGGAATGTTCAAAGAAAAAGTTGAACAAATCCTCTCCCGACTCAAGCCCAAAAAGCCTCCGATGCTGGGTGTGGATATCAGCTCGGCCGCCGTAAAACTGCTGGAATTGAGTTTCGACGGTGAGCACTACCGGGTGGAGAGCTATGCCATCGAGGCCCTGCCGCCCAATGCGGTGCAGGAACACAGGATCAACGACCTGGAAGCGGTCGGTGACAGTGTGCGCCGCGCTGTGAAACGCTCCCGCACCAAGGCGAAATACGCTGCGGTGGCGGTACCGGCCGCCTCGGTCATCACCAAGGTGGTGCCCGTGCCATCGGCCCCCAATGAAGATGAGATGGAAAGCCAGGTGGAACTGGAGGCGGAAAAGTACATCCCCTTTTCCCTCGACGAGGTCAACCTGGATTTCGTCGAACTGGGGCCATCGGAAAACGAACCGGATTACACCGATGTGCTGCTGGTGGCCTCCCGCAGCGAAAACGTGGAACTGCGGGTGGCGGCCCTGGAACTGGCGGGCCTGGAGGTCAAAGTGGTGGATGTGGAGTCCTACGCCCAGGAGACCGCCTGCACACTGCTTACCAATCAACTGCCCGGCGGCGGTGTGGACCGCACCATCGCCATACTCGACATCGGCGCCACCTACACCACCGTGAACGTATTGCACGATCTCAAGCTCATCTACACCCGGGAACAGGATTTCGGTGGCAGACAACTGACCGAGGAGATCATGCGCCGCTACGGCCTGACCTATGAAGAAGCCGGCATGGCGAAAAAAAACGGAGGACTGCCGGACAATTACGAACCGGAACTGCTATCCCCATTCAAGCAGTCGCTGGCACAGCAACTGGAACGCACGCTACAGTTTTTCTTCGCCTCCGGCCAGCACACCCAGGTGGACCACGTGCTGCTGTCCGGTGGCACGGCATCCATTCCCGGCCTGGCCCAACTCATCGCACGCAAGCTGGGCATTCCCACATCGGTGGCCAACCCGTTCGCCGACGTGGCGCTGGCACCCAAGGTGAAGGCACAGGCGCTGGCCAACGACGGGCCGGCGATGCTGCTCGCCTGCGGGCTGGCCTTGAGGGGCTTCGATTGACATGGCGCGCATCAACCTGCTGCCATGGCGCGAGGCGCGGCGCAATGAACGCAAGCGCCGCTTTGGTATCGCCGCGTTCCTGGCAGCGGTGCTGTCGGGCCTGGTGGTGGCCGGCGTGCACATGACGTTCGAGAACATGATCGCCAACCAGGCCGCGCGCAACGCCTATCTCAAAAACCAATTGAAATTCATCGACGCCCTGATCGATCGGCGCCGGAAGCTGGACGAAAAAAAGAAAGAGATACTGAGCCGTTTCAGCATCATCCAGGAACTGCAACAAAACCGCTACCTGGCTGTCGCCATACTGGATGGACTGGCCATGTTGACTCCCAAGGGCATGACCCTGACACGGTTGCGGCAATCGGGAAGAGAATTACTCATCGAAGGCCATGCCGAATCCAATGCCCTCGTATCGGAATTCATGCGCAACCTGAACTCATTCCAGTACTTCGATTCACCCCGCCTGACCAAGCTGAAATCCCACGAAACCGAGGATAAAAAAGGCCGGGTCAGCGTCTTCAGCCTGGAGATCGAACTGACCATGGGCGCCGGCGGCACGGGGAAAGAAAAGGAGAACAAGCGGAAGGAGCGGAAGAGATAATGGCGTTCGACCTCTCACAGATGAACGATCTGGACATCAACGAGATCGGCAGCTGGCCCCTGCCGGCCCGCATCGTCCTCATCGCATTGTTGAGCGCCGGCATCCTGCTGCTCGGATACTGGGTGGACATACAGGATCAGATTCAGCGCCTGGAACAGGCAGACAAGGAGGAACAGCAACTGCGGTCCACCTTTTCCGCCAGGCAGGGGCGCATGATCGATCTCGACCAATACGAGCAACGGCTCGATGAAATCCAGAAGTCCTACGGCGACCGGTTGCAACAACTGCCCGGCAAGGTCGATGTGGCCAATCTGTTGCAGGACATCACCCGCCTGGGCCGCAACAACGGCCTGACGTTCCTGTCGTTCGAGCCGCGGCCCGGAAAAGACAACGGCCTGTATTCCAGCATGTCGATCCGGCTGCGCGTGCGCGGCGCCTACCATGATTTCGGCTTGTTCGCCAGCGCCCTCGGCTCCCTGCCGCGCATCGTCACACTGCATGACATCACCATCGTTCCAGCCGATGGCGGGGAACTGGAAATCAGCGCGACCGCCAAGACCTACTGGTACGATGGCCAGGGCCTGGGAGGGGCGGGCAAGCCGGCCGGCGGCGACAAATCCAAAAGCAACATCATGGGCCCCGATCTGCGGGGATGGAGAAGAGGATGAAAACACGCTTGATCCACGCGCTGGTGCTGACCGTGCCAGCCATCATCCTGTCGGCATGCGGAGAGCCGTCCGAAAACGCGAAACGGCAGCAAGGGCAGACGGACAACGCCCAGGCCGCCCCTCACAAGCCCGCGAAAAAAAAGGCCGGGCCCACCACCGACCAGGACCGTATCATGGGGCCTGATTTGCGAGGCTGGCGCAAGGGATGAGGCCGCGTCGCGTCATCACCGCCCTGATCTTCTCCGCCGCGGCGCTGGCCGGTTGCGGCGGCGCGCCCGACACCAGCGACCTGCGCCAGTTCGTGGCGGACGTGAAGGCACGCCCGAAACAGCCCCTGCCGAAGCTGCCCACCTTCGAGCGGCAACAGCCGCCCCCCTATCAATCGGCCGACAGGCGCGCGCCGTTTACCCCGGAGATCCCGGAACGCACGAAACGCCGGGATCCCGGCAACGGTGTCCGGCCGGACCGTGACCGGCCTCGCGAAGTCCTGGAGGAATACCGGCTGGAAGAACTGGCCATGGTGGGCACCCTGAACCGCGGCGGGACGACACTGGCCCTGATCCGCACACCGGACGGCGTCATTCACAAGGTCCGGCAGGGTCATCACATGGGGCGCAACTACGGTAAGATCGTACATATCACGCCAAGTCATATCGAGTTGTCGGAAATCGTGCCCGGCCGTTACGGCGGTTGGACCAGACGAACAACCACCGTACCCCTGCTGACCGAATAGGGCCAGACGAATACCTGTTGAGAACAGCGGAACACAACATGCCGACCGGACTACAACAAAACAACCACCAGTCCCGTGGACAGCGGGGCGGGAGCTTGTGCGCGTCCTTGCATGCGGCTTGCCGGCTACTGCTGCTGCTGTTGTTGCCGCCAGCGGCGTGGCCGGCCGATTTCAGCCACAGCATCACGGAAATGGGCTTTGTACAGTCACCGGGAGGCGGGCTCAGCCTGTCCCTGAAAATGGAGGGTGGAGCCGTCGAACCGCGCACATTCACCATCGACGACCCCCCCCGCATCGTGCTGGATTTCCCCGACACCGACCACCGCCTGTCCAGACCCCGCCGCCACGTCGGTATCGGCATGGTGCGCAACCTGCGCCTGTTGCAGACACCGCAACGGGCCCGCCTGGTCATCAACCTGCTGGAAAGCGTCCCCTACACCACCGAAATCCGTGGCGGCCAGGTATTGATCAACCTGGGCGCCAGCACCACCGCTGCCACCCCCTCATCCGAACTGGCCCACCAACCGAGCATCACCAACATCGATTTCCAACGTGGAGACGCCAATGAGGCCCGTGTCGTGGTCACCCTGAGCGATCCCGGTATCCTGGCGGATCTCAACCAGCAGGGATCCACCGTGCTGGTGGACTTCCTCGACACCTATCTGCCCGAGGAATTGCAACAACGCCTGGATGTCACCGATTTCGCCACTCCGGTACAAAGCGTGGACAGCTTCACCCAGGGCAACAACACCCGCCTGGAGATCGCCCTCCAGGGCCCATATGAACACCTCGCCTACCAGGCCGGCGACCAATACACCATCGAATTCAAGCGCCCCGCCGCGGACAAGAAGGAAGAACAAGCGGCCGCCGGAACGAAGACCTACACGGGCGAGCCCCTGTCGCTGAATTTCCAGAACATCGAGACCCGTGCCGTATTGCAAATCCTGGCTGACTTCACCGGGCTCAACATCGTCGTCAGCGACACGGTGGAAGGCAGCATCACCCTGCGCCTGACCAACGTGCCCTGGGACCAGGCCCTGGACATCATACTCAAGACCCGTGGCCTGGCCATGCGCCGCACGGGCAACGTCATCCTGGTCGCGCCCAGCGAGGAAATCACCGCGCGCGAGCGGTTGGAACTGGAATCCAAGCAGCAGATCGCGGAACTGATGCCCCTGCGTTCCGAACACTTCAAGCTGAAATACGCCAAGGCCAGCGACCTGGGAGTCCTGTTCGGCCTGGGCGAGGGCGGCGGAGATGGGGGAGATGGGGGAGATGACGGAAGCGGGGGTGGAAACACGGATACCCTGCTCTCCGAGCGCGGCTCGGCCATCCTGGACAAACGCACCAACAGCCTGCTGATCAAGGACACCGAGGAAACCTTGCAGGAGATCCGGCAGATCATCGCCAAACTGGACGTGCCCGTGCGCCAGGTCCTGATCGAATCGCGTATCGTCACCGCCGACGACGACTTTGCCAGGGCCCTGGGCATGCGCTTCGGCTACAGCAAATACACCCTGCACAACAGCGACAGCGGATTGTTCTCCGTCATCGGCGGAGGAGGCACCGGTGGCAGCTCAAACGGCGCTGGCACCTATATCCACTCTGTCACCGACAACGGTACCACCGCAGAGGGATTGATGGTCAACCTGCCCGCCAGCAGCTCCATCGGCGGCATCACCCTGCCGGCCGCCGGCTCCTTCATCTTCAATCTCGGCCGGCTCGGACAACGCATGCTGCAACTGGAGTTGCAGGCCATGGAACAGGACGGCCGCGGCGAGGTCATCTCCAGCCCGCGGGTGGTCACCGCCAACCAACAGGAGGCCGTCATCAAGCAGGGCGTACAGATCCCCTACGAGGAGTCCACTTCCAGCGGCGCCACCTCGGTCGAGTTCCAGGAGGCCAACCTGAGCCTCACGGTCACCCCGCAGATCACACCGGACGACCGCGTCATCATGGACCTGGAGGTGACCAAGGACGAACCCAGCGCCCTCAGCACCGGCGCCATCGGCATCACCACCAACCAGGTCAAGACCCAGGTGCTGGTGGACGACGGCGACACCATCGTGCTCGGCGGCATCTATGAACGCCAGCGCTCGGAAACCGTCAACAAAGTGCCGTTGTTGGGGGATATACCCGTATTCGGCCGGCTGTTCCGCAACGAGAGCAAGTACGACATCAAGAACGAACTGCTGATCTTCGTCACGCCCAAGATCCTCGGCACCGAGCGGCAGGCCCCATGAACACACCGCCCAATATCATCCTGGTGGGCCCCATGGGCGCCGGGAAATCCAGCGTTGGCCGCCGCCTTGCCCAAATCCTGGGACGCGAGTTCATCGACAGTGACAATGAGATCGAACAGCGCACCGGCGTGGACATCCCACTCATCTTCGAAATCGAGGGTGAAGCCGGATTCCGCAAGCGTGAACAGCAGACCATCGCCGATCTATGCAAACGCAAGGATATCGTCCTCGCCACCGGTGGTGGTGCCATACTGGCCGAGGAAAACCGCCGCCATCTCGGCGGCAACGGCATCGTCGTCTACCTGCGCACCTCCGTGGATCAACAGTTGCGCCGCACCGGCCGCGACCGGAACCGCCCCCTGCTGCAAACCGAAGACCCACGCGCCAAACTGGAAGAACTGCTGGAGATACGGGACCCCCTCTACCGGCAGACCGCGGGCATGATCGTGGACACGGACGGACGGGACGTGAAATCCGTGGCGAAAGAGATCCTGCAAGGCATCCGGAAACTGGGATATACCGTCCCGAATCCGTGAGTTCATCGGGGCGCATAGCGCAAGCTCCTGATCCGCCTGGCTATATGAAAAATCTCACCAGACCGTGGGGTATGGCTGCGATTTTTCATTACGCCATTCGAACCAATATCTTACACTCTGCATCCCCTCTGAACCCACGGATTCAGGACCGTGTAACGGGCCATCGGGCCGGCAGGTGGTATAGTCCCCGCCTTTCCGGCGACACAAGATAACCACACCCACCCCATGAAGACACTCACCGTCGAACTCGGCGACCGCAGTTATCCCATCCACATCGGCCCCGGCCTGCTGGGACGCGCCGACCTGCTCACCAAACACATTCCGGGCCGCCAGGTCATGGTGGTCAGCAACGAAACCGTCGCCCCTCTCTATCTGCGACAGGTGCAGGCCGCTCTCGACGGTTTCGAACACGAGGCGGTGATCCTGCCCGACGGTGAGCAGTACAAGAACCTGGACACCCTCAACCGGATCTTCGACGATCTGCTGAAACATCGTTTCGACCGCAATTGCACCGTCCTTGCACTGGGAGGCGGCGTGGTCGGGGACATGGCCGGTTTCGCCGCCGCCTGCTACCAGCGTGGCGTACACTTCATCCAGGTGCCCACCACCCTGCTGGCCCAGGTGGACTCCTCGGTGGGCGGCAAGACCGGCGTCAACCACCCCCTGGGCAAAAACATGATCGGTGCCTTCTACCAGCCCCGCTGCGTCCTGGCCGACACCGACAGTCTCAACACCCTGGACGACCGCCAGTTGGCGGCCGGCATAGCCGAGGTGATCAAATACGGTCTCATCCGCGATGCCGGCTTTTTCACCTGGCTCGAGCAGAACATGGACGCCCTGCTGGCACGGGACAGCGAGGCATTGACCTATGCCATCGAACGCTCCTGCCGGAACAAGGCCGAAGTGGTCGCCGCCGATGAACTGGAGGCCGGACAACGCGCCCTGCTGAACCTGGGCCATACCTTCGGCCACGCCATCGAGACCGGCACCGGCTACGGCAACTGGCTGCACGGCGAGGCCGTGGGCGCCGGCATGTGCATGGCCGCCGACCTGTCCGCGCGCATGGGCTGGATCGACGACAAGGCCCTCAAGCGCACCATCGATCTGATCGCCAGGGCCGGACTGCCCACCCGCTCCCCCGATGCAATGGATGCCGACCGGTTCCTGGAACTGATGGCGGTGGACAAGAAGGTGCAGGCCGGCAGGATCCGCCTGGTGCTGCTGAAGGGAATCGGTGAATCGGTGGTCACCGGTGATTTCGATCCGGAGAAGCTGCGCGAAACCCTGCAGGCCGCCTGACGGCTCCCATTGGCCTGCTACAGCACCTCCAGCAGATAGTAGACCGGCTCGCCCTGGCGGGTCAGTTCCACCTCTGCGTAATGGGAACGGGTCTCGTCGGGGATCAGGACCACATCGTTCTGGCCCTTCAGTTCCGAGATACCCAACTGCAAGCCGACCCGGTCGAACAGTATCAACCGCAAGCGTGGCTGCACCACATTGCTGCCGGTATTGTGCATGACCAGCTTGTATTCATAGGTGCGTTGCCCCCCACGCCGGGTCAGCGTGAACACCAGGTTCTTGACATATTTCTCACCGATCGTAATGACCTCGTCGTAGACGATCTTGTTGAGTGACGGGATGCGCCCCCTGGTAAGGGCATCCATCTCAACCTTCATCTTTTCCACCAGGTCCTCCAGCTCCGCCAGCCGTTCGGCATCACGGTTCACGGCCCCCTTGGCCTCCTGCGCCTGATGCTGGGCCTCCTTGACATACAGATAGGAAACGCCTCCCACGACCGCGTATCCCACCACCATCAGCAGCAGCAGGAATTTGAGGATGCGATTCTTGCGCCGGCAGCGATAGTAACGGCTGGCACGCCGGTTGGCCTGTTCCGCGTCATGCTCAAACTGATCGAGCATCGGGTCCTGTCCTTTATTATGCTTGCCTTGATATGCCCCTTTGGTCTTGGCCATGGTTGTATTTTCCGGTCCCTGCCTGTTGTGGGCCGGTACTATAGCAAAAAGAAAGGAGGCCGCCGGAAACGGCACAGGATGGATGCACGACGGGAAGGCCGGCAGCAATCCCGGAATCCCGGCAAACGACCGCTTGACGCCCAACCTGGCGTGCCCGATGATGCTCCGTACCTCGTGCCCAAGGCGCCACTCTCAGCCTATGCGCATCTATCTCCAGACCCCACCCACGGGTGACAAACCACCCCGTTACTACCATCTGATCCTGCAACCCGATCTGCTGGAAGGATGGAGCCTGGTCAAGGAATGGGGCTTCCAGGGATCGCCCGGCCGTCTTATCAGACAGTACCACCGCACCCGTGAAGAGGCCGAGCAGGCACTGCTGGCCGCCCGCGACATCCAGCTCAAACGGGGCTATCGCCAGGTGTTTGCCGTGGGCCAGTCCGCCACGGAGGAAGAGTGACCGGGCTGGTCCGGCCGGCGGCGGGCTCTGTATCAAGGCGCGTACCGCAGGCACGGGCTACTCTTCTTGCCAAGGCACTCAACGCGGAGACGGGGCATGCCCGAAGCCCCTGACTACTGGATCGATAAAGTGGGGGGCCGTGCCGATTGCGGCTTCGGCCTGATCGCCCGCATGGACGGTGTAGCCAGCCACCAGTTGGTGCGCACCGCCATCGCCTCCCTCCAGCGCATGACCCACCGTGGCGCCATTGCCGCCGACCGCAAGACCGGCGACGGTTGCGGCCTGCTCATCACCAAACCACGCGAATTCCTGCGCGCGGCAGCGGCCGAGGCCGGCATCACCTTCCACGGTGACTGCGCCGTCGGCATGATCTTCCTCAACCGGGATCCGGAACGGGCCGGGCTGGCGCGGGCCTCGCTGGCGGCGGAGATCGAGGCCGAGGGCATCCGCGTGGCCGGCTGGCGCGTGGTGCCGGTGAACAGCACCGCCTGTGGCGCCCGTGCCCTGGAGACCCTGCCGCACATCGAACAATTGTTTGCCGCCATCCCCGCCAACATGGACCAGGCCGAGGCCGAACGCCGGCTGTACATCGCCCGGCGGCGTGCGGAAAAGGCCATCGAGGCCGGGGACGGCAGCTTTTACGTCGCCAGCCTGTCCACCCGCGTGATCTGCTACAAGGGTCTGGTGATGCCCGATCAACTGGCGGTGTTCTACCCCGACCTGCAAGACCCGCGCATGCAATCCAGCCTGTGCGTGTTCCACCAGCGTTTCGCCACCAACACGTTCCCCCAGTGGCGGCTGGCGCAGCCGTTCCGCTACCTGGCCCACAACGGCGAGATCAACACCATCCGCGGCAACTGCAACTGGGCGGCGGCCCGCAGCCGCCAGTTCTCCTCCCCGCTGATCCCCCGCATGGACGACATCCGCCCCTGGGTACATCCCGAAGCCTCCGACTCATGCAGCCTGGACAACATGCTGGAGGCACTGCTGGCCGGCGGCCTGGACGTATTCCACGCCATGCGCCTGCTGATCCCGCCGGCCTGGCAGAACGTGGATGAGATGGACCCGGACCTGCGCGCCTTCTATGAATACAGTTCCATGCACATGGAACCCTGGGACGGCCCCGCCGGCATCGTGCTGACGGACGGCCGCCACGCCGCCTGCGTGCTCGACCGCAACGGCCTGCGCCCGGCCCGTTACGTCATCACCCGTTCCGCGGACGCCGCCCGTGGCGGGGGCCACGAATGGGACGGCTGCACCATCACCCTGGCCTCGGAGATCGGCGTCTGGGACTACCCGCCCGGAGATGTGGTCACCAAGGGCCGCCTGCGCCCCGGCGAGATGCTGGCCGTGGACACCAGGGACGGCAAATTGATACTGCCGGAACATATCGACGCCCGTCTCAAGCAGCGCCACCCCTACCGCGAATGGCTCAAGTCCCGTTCCTGCCGGCTGGAATCGCGCCTGCCCGGCGACCCGCTCACCACCGAACCGATACCGGCGGAACGACTGGCGGTGTACGAAAAACTGTTCCAGGTCAGCCTGGAGGAACGCCAACAGGTACTGCGTCCCCTGGCCAGGGCCGGCCAGGAGGCCATCGGCTCCATGGGCGACGACACCCCGCTGGCCGTGTTGTCGGAACACCCACGCCCCCTTTACGAGTATTTCCGCCAGCAATTCGCCCAGGTCACCAATCCGGCCATCGACCCCCTGCGCGAACGCATCGTCATGTCCCTGGAAACCTGCCTGGGCGCGGAGCAGAACCTGTTCGAAGAGGAGGCCGGCCACGCCGCCCGCCTGGCCCTGGACTCACCGGTACTGTCGGAGGGCAAGTTCCGGCAACTGCTGAAACACTCCGAAAGCGGCTACCCACTGGCACGCATCGACCTCAACCGCCCCACCGACACCAGCCTGAGCGCGGCCGTGGAATCCATTGCCATCGAGGCCGAGCAGGCGGTACGCAGCGGCGCCGTCATCCTGTTGTTGAGCGACCGCGGCATCGCCCCGGACCGGCTCACCGTGCATGCCCTGCTGGCGGTGGGCGCTGTGCACCACCGCCTGGTGGGTGCCGGCCTGCGCGGCCGCGCCAACCTGCTGGTGGAAACGGCCAGCGCCCGTGACCCCCATCACTTCGCCGTGCTCATCGGCTGCGGCGCCACCGCCGTGTTCCCCTATCTGGCCTACCAGGTGCTGCACACCATGATGGAGGCGGGGGAAACCGATGGACGCAGCAGCGAAGCCCTGGCCCTGTCCTACCGCCAGGGCATCAACAAGGGCCTGTACAAGATTCTTTCCAAGATGGGCATCTCCACCATCTCCAGCTACCGTGGTGCCCAATTGTTCGAGATCATCGGCCTGCACGCGGAGGTGGTGACAACCTGCTTCACCGGCACCCCCAGCCGCATCGGTGGCGCCCGCTTCAGTCACCTGGAGGACGATCAGCGCCGGCTGGCCCGCCTGGCATGGAGCCCGCGCAGCCTGGTCTCCGCTGGCGGCCGGCTCAAGTTCGTCCACGGCGGCGAATTCCACGCCTGGAACCCGGATGTAGTGCAGGCCCTGCACCGCTTTGCCGCCAGCGGTGATTACGCCGACTACCGTCGTTTCTCGGAGCTGGTCAACAATCGTCCGGCCACCTGCCTGCGCGACCTGTTGACCCTGCGCCCGGAGCACCCGCCGGTCCCCTTGGACGAAGTGGAACCGGTGGAGGCCATCGTGCGCCGTTTCGACACCGCCGCCATGTCCCTGGGCGCCCTCTCTCCGGAGGCCCACGAGGCCCTGGCGGTGGCCATGAACCGTCTTGGCGGCCGTTCCAACAGCGGCGAGGGCGGCGAAGACCCGAACCGCTTCGGCAGCGAGCGCGAATCCCGAATCAAGCAGATCGCCTCCGGCCGTTTCGGTGTCACCCCCCACTACCTGGTCAATGCCGAGGTACTGCAAATCAAGATCGCCCAAGGTGCCAAACCCGGTGAAGGTGGCCAGTTGCCCGGCCACAAGGTCGACGCCATGATCGCCGGACTGCGCTATTCCAGACCCGGCGTGGCCCTCATCTCACCCCCGCCCCACCACGACATCTATTCCATCGAGGACCTGGCCCAGTTGATCTTCGACCTCAAGCAGGTCAACCCGCAGGCCCGGGTGGCGGTGAAGCTGGTCTCCGAGGCCGGCGTGGGCACCATCGCCGCCGGCGTCGCCAAGGCCTATGCAGACATCATCACCATCGCCGGCCACGACGGCGGTACCGGCGCCAGCCCGCTGACCTCGGTGAAATACGCCGGCAGCCCCTGGGAACTGGGCCTGGCCGAGACCCATCAGGTGCTGCGCGCCAACGAATTGCGTGAGCGGGTGCGATTGCAGGCGGACGGCGGCCTGAAGACCGGCCTGGACGTGGTCAAGGCGGCTCTGCTGGGTGCCGAGAGCTTCGGCTTCGGCACCGCACCGCTGATCACCCTGGGGTGCAAGTACCTGCGCATCTGCCACCTCAACAACTGCGCCACCGGCATCGCCACCCAGAACCGCATCCTGCGCGAGAAACACTTCCATGGGCGGGTGGAGGCGGTCATCGCCTACTTCCGGGCCGTAGCCGGAGAGGTGCGCGAACTGCTGGCCTCCCTCGGCGCCCGCAGCCTGGACGAGATCATCGGCCGCAGCGAGTGGCTGGAGGCCCTGCCGGGCAGTACCGGCAAGCAGCACAGCATCGACCTGCGCCCCCTGTTGGGCGACGCCGGCGTGGCCCCGGAGCGTCCGCGGCATTGCATGCAGGAACGCAACCCGCCCTTCGACCGGGGGGAGCTGGCGGAGCGCATGGTCCGGGAGGCACTGCCCGCCATCGAAAGCAAAAGCGGCCTGCGCCTGCAGTACACCGTGAAGAACCACGACCGCTCCATCGGCGCCCGCCTGTCCGGCGAGATCGCCCGCCACTGGGGCAACCAGGGCATGGCCGACGCCCCCATCGAGCTTCACCTCAGCGGCACCGCCGGCCAGAGTCTGGGGGCCTGGAATGCCGGTGGCCTGCATATCACCCTCGACGGCGATGCCAACGACTACGTGGGCAAGGGCATGGCTGGTGGCCGGATCGTCCTGCGCCCTCCGGCGGGCAGCCACTTCGCCAGCCAGGACAATGTCATCCTCGGCAACACCTGCCTCTACGGCGCCACCGGCGGACGGCTGTATGCCGCCGGCCAGGCCGGGGAACGCCTGGGGGTGCGCAACTCCGGCGCCATCGCCGTGGTGGAAGGTGCCGGCGAACACTGCTGCGAATACATGACCGGCGGCGCAGTGACCGTACTGGGTGAGACCGGCATCAATTTCGGTGCCGGCATGACCGGCGGCCTTGCCTTCGTCCTCGACCTCCACAATGTCTTCGTCGACCGCTACAACCACGAACTCATCGACATCCACCGGCTGGACACCGAAACCATGGAGGCCCACCGCGGCTATCTGCGGCAGACCATCGAGGCTCACGTCCGTCACACCGGCAGTGCCTGGGGACAAAGCCTGCTGGACGACTTCGACGAAGTGGTGAGGAAGTTCTGGCTGGTGAAACCGAAGGCGGCGGAACTGGGCACGCTGCTGAATACCCTGGAGCGGGCCGCCTGACCATGACGGGCCCCCTCCACTACCTCGAAACCCCCCGCCAGGACCCGCCGAAGGAGGCGGCGGACCGGCGGGTGGTGGATTTCCGCGAGATCCACGCTTCCTTCGACGCCGACCAGGCCGCCAACCAGGCTCGTCGCTGCCTGGACTGCGGCAACCCCTATTGCGAATGGCGCTGCCCGCTGCACAACTACATCCCCAACTGGCTGCGGCTGGTGGGCGCCGGCCGTATCCGCGAGGCCGCGGAACTGGCCCACCGCACCAATCCGCTGCCGGAGATCTGCGGCCGGGTCTGCCCCCAGGACCGGCTCTGCGAGGGCGCCTGCACCCTGCATGACGACTTCGGCGCGGTCACCATCGGCGCGCTGGAACGCTTCCTCACCGACTCGGCCCTGCAACAGGGCTGGCGCCCCACATCACCCTCCCCCGGCACTGGCGGGCGTGTGGCCATCGTCGGCGCCGGCCCGGCTGGACTGGCCTGCGCCGACCGCTTGGCCTTGGCGGGCGTCAAGGCGGTGGTGTACGACCGCCACCCGGAAATCGGCGGCCTGCTCACCTTCGGTATTCCCCCCTTCAAGCTGGACAAGGCCATCGTGCGCCGGCGACGGGCCGTGCTGGAAGGGATGGGTGTGGAATTCGTGCTCGGCACCGACATTGGCAGCGAACTGCCCTTCGGCCGGCTGCTCGACCAGTACGACGCCGTCTTCCTGGCCACCGGTGCCAGCCGTGCCCTGCGCGGTGGTTTCCCCGGCGAGGACCTGGAGGGTGTCATCCCCGCCCTGCCCTATTTGCAGGCGAACAACCGCCGCGAACTGGGCCTCGGTGGGAACGATGGACTGGATATGGCCGGCCAGCGGGTTTTGGTGCTGGGCGGGGGCGATACCGCCATGGACTGCACCCGCACCGCCATCCGCCAGGGTGCCACCTCGGTGACCTGCGCCTACCGCCGCGACGAGGCCAACATGCCCGGCAGCCGTCGCGAGGTGGAAAACGCCCGCGAGGAAGGCGTGCGCTTCCTGTGGCACCGCCAGCCGGTGGAGATCCTCGCCGACGGCGGCCGGCGGGTGAACGGCGTGAAGCTGCTCACCACCCGGCTCGGGGCGCCCGACCGGCACGGGCGGCGGCGCCCGGAGACGATCCCCGGCAGCGAAGAGATCATCCCTGCCGACCGGGTCATCGTCGCCTTCGGCTTCCGCCCCAGCCCGCCGGCATGGCTGGCGGAGGCCGGCATCCGCACCGACGAGCGCGGCAGGGTACGCAGCGACGGCCCGTTCCGCGGCCAAACCAGCCATCCCAGGGTCTTCGCCGGCGGCGACACGGTGCGCGGCTCCCATCTCGTGGTCGGCGCAGTCCACGACGGACGCGAGGCGGCGGGGGGAATCCTGGATTATCTGGGGATCGGCTGATCCGTGCGGAAGGCAACCCGGCGCCCAGCCGCACAAGTCCTGCGCCAGGGACGTGATCGCCGGGGAATGCGAGCTATACTCGCGGCATGGGCGCCCAGGCAACCATCCACCGGCTGAAGGAATACTTCCACAATGCACAGGCAGCGCTGGATGCCGCCTCGCTCATCGTCTCCGCCAAACGCCTGGGTGAACCGGACAGCAACCGTGCCCTGCTCGACCTGCCACCCGCAACGGCTGGATCGAATCCGAACCGGGTGAACGGCTGCATACCATGGCCGGCCCCGTATGACCGTCACCCGTGCCTGTCGCCGACACGGTTGCCATGGTGGCGGTTCCGATCCACTGATCGCGGCCGCACGAGAATTCTCATTTCCCCCAGTCCCAATTCCCTGCACATTGGTCCACCATAGGAGTCTGCCGGACTTACAGTCCATTTTTCCGCTGCGTATCCCTATTGGTCCGGCAACCCAATGTTTACACATTCAGAGCTTCAGGCAGGCGTCAGATCGAGGCGCGGCGCGCAGGCAAGGGTCGTTCCCTTGGCAAGC
>CAYPEH010000019.1:0-27016 GCA_964409585.1 uncultured Chromatiales bacterium
TATAGCCATTTGGAAAAAAATACCAACAAATACATAATGTTATAATAATATTCCGTAATACCGCCCGCGTGGCCTCCGCCACGGGGAACCCCGGATAACGCACCGCCCATGACCCGAATCCGATCCCGCAGCATCCTGCTGGCATCCCTTTCCGCGCTGATCGGCCTGGGTGTCGCCCTGATCGCCGCCGAGTACCTGCTGCGTTACCAGCGTGCGCAGATTCTGGGCAGCGATCACATGGACCCCGGCCTGATCCGCTATCACGCGCAGATGGGCTGGCGCACAGTGCCCCTGTGGCGGGGGCGTCACAGCCATCACGACTTCGATGTCACCTATGGCACCGACCGTTATGGTTTCCGTGTCTCTCCGGCCCTGGACGAATCCCGCAAGCGGCGTATCGCCTGGGTGGGGGACAGCTTCACTTTCGGTCTCGGCGTGGATGACGGGGATACTTTCGTCAACCGGCTCAATCTCCTCGACCGCGGGGCCGCCCATCTCAATTACGGCATACCGGGCTTCAGCACCGATCAGGAGTGGTTGCTGATCCAGCGCGAGGTGCTCGGTTTTCGGCCCGACGAGATCGTGTTGGTGGTCTACCTGGGTAACGATCTGCTGGACAATCTGCTCGATTTTCCCCTGCAGGCGGTACGGGCCAAGCCCCGTTTCGTTTTGGAACAGGGCCGCCTGAAACTCCTGAATCGGCAGGTGCCTCCGCGCCTGAAAGGCCCGGGAGAGGCCCGCATCACTGCCCGCAGTATGGTGCTGGGTCAAGAGCAGCCGGAGTATGGTTGGCTGTCACGCATCCTGCTGCGTACCGAACTGGCGCGCAGGCTGCGCCTGCTGCCTCCCGCGGAGGGGATGGAGAAGGTCTTTCCACAGCGTCTGCAGCCGGCCCTGGAACTGTTCGGCAAGTTGTTGGAAGCGCATGACGGCGCGGGTGGAAAAGGCCGGCGTGGAACTGCGCGTGGTGCTGTTGCCGGGTTCGTCACTGGTGGAAAGGCCGGAGAGCCTGTCCGGCCGTTTCCAGGAATACCTGCGCCAACGATTGCTGCAGAGCCCGCCGCTGCGGAGGCTGAAGGTGCTGGACCTGAAGCCGGTACTGGCGAGGCACGCCTCCGATGGGCTCTACCATCCGTATGATGGGCACCTCAACCGGCGGGGCCATCGGCTGGTGGCCGGGGCCTTGTGGGAGTGGCTGGCTGAAGGCGCAAACATTGGGTTGCCGGGTCAATAACGTTATTGTCCGAGGATGGCGGGCGCACCGATATGGTAGCCCTGGGCGTAGTCGATGCCGTATTCACGTAACAGCTCGTAGGTGGCATCACTGTCGACGAACTCGGCCACGGTCTTCATGCCGAAACCGTGGGCGATATCGGCGAATGCCTGCACCAGCACCTGGTTCCCCGGCTGGTTGCCCAGGTCCTTGATGAAGGCACCGTCGATCTTCACCAGGTCCAGGGGCAGCTCCTGAAGATAGAAGAACGAGGTGAAACCCGCACCGAAATCGTCCAGGGCGAACCGGCACCCGTATTCCCGCACCCGTTCCATGAAGCGGCGGGCCGAGGCCAGGTCGGTCATGGCCGCGGTCTCGGTGATCTCAAAGATCAGCTTCTCGCTGGGCAGGTCGGTCTGTTGCAGGCGGCCTGCCAGGAAGTCGGCGAATTCCATATCCCCCAGGGTCTTGCCGGACAGATTGACGGCGATGTTGACCTCCCTTCCCGCCTTGCCCAGTTTTTGAATGCAATCGGTGGCCATGCCCACCACGGCCCGATCGAGGTCGCCGATCTGTCCCGAGGTTTCAGCCACCTGCACGAAGGTCTCCGGTGGGATCAGTTTGCCCTCACGGTCGCGTATCCGCACCAGTGCCTCGTAATGGCTGATGGCCCCGTTGGCGATATGCTGGATGGGCTGGTAGTGCAGTTCCAGCCGCCGCTCGCGCAATGCCTCATGGATGCTGGTGCGCCAGCGTACCTGTTCGCGCATGCGTTCGCGCAACCTGCTTTCCGGGGAGTACAGCTCGCAGCGCCCCTTGCCCTTGCTCTTGGCAAACTTTACGGCGATGTCGGCATGGGCCAGCAGGCTGTGGGCGTCCTTGCCATGTTGCGGGTAGGCCGCCACACCGATACAGGCACTGAGACGATGGGTGTTGTCACCGAGGGGGAAGTCCAGGCCGCTGATGTGGCGGCTCAGTTGGCGGGCAATCCTGAGGGCATCCTGTGACGATACGTCTTGCAACACGATGCCGAACTCGTCCCCACCGATGCGGCCCATGGTGGTGTATTTCCGTCCCACCTGTTCCGACAGCAGTTGCTGCACTTGGTTGGCCAGGGATTTGATCACCGCATCGCCGAGATGGTGGCCGCCGGTGTCGTTGAGCAGCCGGAAGTCGTCCACGTCCAGGTGCAGCAGGGCCCCCGATTCGGTACCGCTCAGATGGCTTTCCACCGCCTCCAGGAATCGCCGGCGGTTGTACAGTTCGGTCAGTGGATCGTGATTGGACAGCCAGTCGGTGCGCGATTCAGCTTCCCGCCTCGCCGTGATGTCCAGACCCACGGTCAGTACCCGGGGCCCGTCCTGGCCGTTTCGTTCGAGCCGGGCATGGGACCAGTCCACGTGATACACGGCGCCGTTGGCGGCTACCAGCGTGCCCTCGTGGCGCATGTGCCGGGTGTCTCCGTCGATCAGGCGTTGCAGGGTGGACGGATACGGTTCATTCCATTCGATGGGCAACAACAGGTCGGAGAACGGGCGGCCGGCCAGCCTGTGGCTCTTCTCGCCGATGATTTTCTCGCCCAGGGGGTTCACGCTGCGGATGCAGCCGTTCCGATCCAGGGTGCAGACGATGACCTGTGCCGCATTGACCAGGTTGCGCAGGAAGTCACGTTCATCCTCCAGGTCATGGGTGCGCCGGTTGAGTTGTATCTCCAGCCCTTCCAGTTGGTCGGACAGGGTGATGGTGGCTTCGCCGAGGATGTCGATTTCGTCCTGGGAACGGCGTTGACGCATGCTCCTGTTGATCAGCTGGCGTACGCGCGCATATTGCTTGTGCGCCAGCCATGGCAGGATGCTGGCGATTTGCTGCAATCGCCGCATGGGGGCGCCGAGGATGATGGCCAGAATGAGTATGGATACGGAGAACCCGCCGAGGGCCGTGAACAGCGTGTTCCGGGTTGCCGCCAGGATGGCCTGCATGGTCCCGGTGATGTCGGCGACGATCAGGATGCTTGGCGTGTCCCCATCCGGCGGTTGGCGCAGGGGATAGCGCCAGAGATCCAGGTGGCGTCCCCCGTGGCTGATCCGTTTCGACCCCTCCAGGTCGTCGAGTATGCCGGGGTGTGCCTGCATGGCCTCCTTGAACATGCGCCGGTAGTCACTGTCGCCGGTGAGGGCGGCCAGCCCGAAGTCCATCTCGTCCGCGTGGCCGGTTGGCTTGGGGGTGACGATGCCCACTTCGTGACCGGTGACCGCATTGATGTCGAGGATCAGTTGTGCCAGCGAGGTGGCGATCAGCAGGGTACCGGTGTGCCGGCCTTCGGCCAGCACCGGGGTCACCACTACCTGGATACAGGCGGTGTGGCAGAAGATGGTGTCGAAGGGTTGTTCGCTTTCGTTGACCTGCCGGATCCAGCGTTGCGGGTAGTTTCCGGGCAGTTCATCGGCCATGGGTGAATCCAACTGGGCGACCAAGTGGTTGTCGAGATCGAAGAAACGCACGGTGGTGATGCCGGTGCTGAAATCCAGCATGGGCATGTGCCGTTCCAGCTCGACGGCGATGCGGTCCGGATCGCCGCTGCCGAGGGCGGCTTGCATGTTCCCCAGGTAGGGGATCAGTTCACCCAGGTTGGTCAGGTGCTGGGCGGTTTGCGAGGTGAGGGCCTGAACCACCTCCCTGTAGCTGGCGTGATCGGCGGCCAGGCGTTCCTCGAACTGGTCGAGCAGGTTGCGGTAGGCGAACCAGGAGACCACCGCCACGGTCAGTGCCATGACCAGAGTGAGAATCAGCAGCGCTTTCCACTTGAGGCTGATGAAGCGCCGCTGGTGCATGTCCGCGCCCGGAACCGATCAGAAATGATAGGAAATCTGCAGGGCGAACAGGTCCCAGTTGCCCACCAGCTCCGATTTGTCGGCATTCTCCAGCCGGGAGAGCCAGGATGTGCCATCGACCAGATGGTATTCCGCGTCGATGATCATCTGCTGGGTTACATACCAGCGCAGGCCGGCGGTCCAGTCCTTGGCGAAGCCTATGTGGGCGGGACGGTTCTGTATCCGCGCGGCCCGGATGCCGTCCTTGTCTCCACGGTCGCCGTAGATCACGTCGTAACGCAGCAGTCCCCTCCACTTGGGGGTGAAGGCGTAGCTGGCCTGCAGGTAATAGCTTTCGGCGACCTTGCTCTTGTCCACGGTGGGGATCCCATAGCCGAATTGCTCCACCCATTGTAGACCGTATTCCCCGGTGAACTCCCATTTCTCCCCGGAATACTGTGCCGAGAGGACACCGAAACGGATATCGGTGGTGCCGGAACGGATCGGATCGCCTGGCCCTGGGGAGAAGCCCAGGTTGATGTCCACATAGCTGGCCCCGACACGGATATGGCTGGGCAGATGCTCGAACATGATCTGATAGAGTTCGGAATTCTGCGGTTCCCAGTGGCCGGCCCAGACCGCGCCCAGATAGGTCTTTTCCATTTCCCGGTCATCGAAACGCGGAATGGCCGAGGCGAAGCGCAGATCCAGGACGCTGTCCTCGAAGCGATGGGTACCGTACAGGTGCAGCCCGTCGGAGGAGATCTGCGCGTTGCGGGTGCGGTCGAAATAGATGGACTGGGGCAACAGCACACCGGGACGGGTATGGGCCACGTCGCGGGTTTCATTGTAGAGGCCGAAGGGGTTCTTCACCCGGCCGAAGCGGACGCCCCAGTTGTCACTCTCGTCGGCGATCAGGCCGATGTCGACGAAGCCATAGTCCAGCGCCACGTCGCCACGGTCGTCCACGCTGTTGCGGCGGGAAAGCCCCTGGAGGGAGAGCTGCAGCTTCGGCGCGATGCGCAGGGAGGCATTGAGACCCAGTTCGGTCAGCCCCAGCGAGCCCTCCTCGCTGGCGCCGAAGACCTGGTTGGAGGAGGTCAGCGTGAATGCCTGGTTGGCGAAGCCATGGATTTGCAGGCTACCGGCCCACTGTTCCGCCGCCTCGCCCTGGTGCGGGGCGAACGCGAGCAACGCCACGATCAGGGCGCTCCAGCCGCTGGGCATGGGTATCTTATTCGATCCGCAGCACGCGCACTTTCCCATGCGTGTTCTCCTCGAAAAGATAACCGATTGCACCCGGTGTGGAAGCCACTCGTTGAAGCATCTCCTGTTCATCCTTGACCACCACCGGCCCCTGGCCGGTACCTGAATAGATCAACCGGTCCCAGGCGCGGCGTATCTGGTGTGGAAAGACGCCCAGGACGTGTTTGCAGAATGCGATATGGGAAGGGTGATCGTCAGGTAGGACGAAAACCTGAACCGGTGTGCCGTCTTTCCATTGGTGCAAATGCATGCCGAACAGCGCCCTCACCCCTTTTTTCCCGATGGATTGGGAGGGAACTCCGGGGTGTACGACGATGTCCTGGGCATGGACGGGCGCAGACGTGCCCAGCAATATGGCAACGCCGAGGACTGATGCCCTGATATGAGAAAGAAGACCCTGCACGAACGCCCTTCGTTCGGATTATCGTTGGTTATTTCGAGCCTGCCATAGGCCCTCCGGGGACTTTACCGTTCCCAGGTCCGGCAATCCAGACACTTGCACCGGAATGGTGCATTGCGGGGGGATGGTTCTCCGCCCCAGGGCTGAGGAAAATCACCGCTGCTGCCGCTGCAGCCGTACTACCATAGCCGCAGAACCTTGGGAAACTCTGATCGGGTCGCTACGCGCCTTGATCAGAGTCCCCTTGCGGGGGGGTTGCCTATTGGGGGAAGGGCGAAAATCGATGGCTTACGGGGACGGCCATACACCCCTTCCCCCAAACCCCCTTCCCCCGGTACTTGTTCAGAGTTTCCCTTACCATATTTTGTCATGCCCAGATCGCCATTCGTGAAAATCGTCCTGCCGTTGATCATCCTCGCCCTGGCTGCGGCCGGATTCGCGGGGCTGAAGGCCAGCAAGCCGCGCGCGGAGGGTGTTGCCGCGGAGGAACGCGCCTGGACCGTGGCCACGCAGTTGGTGAGGCCCGGGCGCCACCGTCCCGAGCTGTTGCTGCATGGACACGTGGAGCCCCTGCGGCTGGCCCGGCTGTCGCCGGCGTTGAGCGCGGACGTGTTGGAAGTGTTGGTGCGCGAGGGTGATACCGTGGAGGCCGGGCAGGTGCTACTGCGCCTGGACCGGCGCGATGCGGAACTGCTGCTGGCGCAGCGGCAGGCCGATGTGGCGGAGATCGAGGCCGATATCGAATCCGAGCGTCTGCGGCACGAAAACGATTTGGCCGCCCTGCCGAGGGAACAGGAATTGCTGGTGCTGAGCCGGCGCGAGGCCGACCGCGCCAGGGATCTGGCGAAAAAGAAGGTCGGACCGCAATCGTTGCTGGACGATGCGCGTTCCAAGGTCCAGCGTCAGAGCCTGACCCTGCTGGCCCGCCGCCATGCCGTGCGGGAGCACCAGGCCCGCATGGCGCGGCTCCAGGCGCGTAAACAACGTGCCGAGGCATTGCGCGACCGGGCCGCCCTCGACCTGGAGCGCACCCTGCTTCGCGCACCCTTCGACGGGCGTGTCGCCCTGGTGGCTGCGGCACCCGGCAGCCGGGTGGGGCCCAACGACGTGGTGATCGAAATCTACGACCACCGCAGCCTGGAGGTGCGGGTGCAGATTCCTTCCCGTTACATGGCTCAGGTGCGGGCCGCCCACCGGAGTGGCGAGCTGCTCCGGGCCGAGGCCGTGGACGAGGGACGCCGCATCGGTGCGGAACTGGTCACCCTGGCCGGCCGCGTCAACCGTGACAGCGGTGGCGTGGAGGCGCTTTTCCGCCTTGATGAGGGTGCCGACTGGCTGCCCCTGAACCGCTATCTGCGCCTGCGTCTGAAATTGCCGGAACGAGAAGGATTGGTGGCCCTGCCGTTCGAGGCGCTGTACGGGAGCGATCGCATCTATCGCGTGCGTGATGGGCGCATGCAGGCCCTGAAAGTGGAACGCGTGGGAGAAACGCGGGGAGACGGGGGTGAGCGCCTGCTGCTGGTCCGTAGCGGGGAACTGCGCGACGGGGACCGCGTGGTGGTTACCCACTTGCCCAATGCCATGGACGGGTTGCTCGTGAAGGTGGTGGACAGCAGCGGCGGGCAGCCCCGATGAGTTTCCACCACAGGCGGGACCTGCTTGGCATCTTCGCCCACCACAAGGTGGCGGCGAACCTGCTCATGCTCATCATGCTGCTGGCCGGCGCCTGGTCCCTGGGCAAGCTCAATACCCAGTTCTTCCCCAATTTCGAGGTGGAGCGGATCAACGTGCGCGTGAGCTGGAGCGGCGCGGCGGCGGAGGACGTGGAAACGGCCATCACCCGGCCGCTGGAGCACGAGCTGCGCAGCCTCGACCAGCTCAAGGCCATGACCTCCACCTCCACCGACGGCCTGTCCCTGATCGGCCTGGAATACGAGGAGGGCACCGATATGGGGGCTGCTCTGGATCAGGTGGAGGAACGTGTCGGCCTGGTTCGCAACCTGCCCGCCGGGTCCGACAAGCCGGAGGTGTCCCGTGTGCTGCGCTACGAACCGGTGGCGCGGGTGCTGGTCACCGGGCCCAGTGATCTGCGCGAACTCCGCCCCCTGATCCACGAGATGGAGCGGGATCTGCTGTCGCGTGGCCTGGCCCGCGTCGATATCAGTGGTCTGCCGGAGGAGGAAATCGCCATTCAGGTGCCTTCGGCCCGGTTGCAGGAGCTGGGTCTGTCCCTGGACCGCATCGGACAGCGCGTGGCGGAACTGTCCCGCGACCTGCCGGCCGGCATCATCGGCCGCGCCGATGTGGGCCGGCAACTGCGCAGCCTCGATCAGCGGCGTGACGAACTGGGGTTCGAATCCCTGCCGCTGGTGACCGGCGGCGAAGGCCGGTTGCTGCAATTGGGGGATGTGGCCGAAGTGGTGCGCCGGCCCCGCGCCGGCCAGGGGGTGATCACCTATCGAGGCCGCCCGGCGGTGGAACTGCTGGCCCGGCGCACCGCGCACAGCGATTCCCTGGAGGCGGCGAGAATCCTCGACCAATGGGTGGAGGAGACCCGTCCGTTGCTGCCACCGGGTGTGGAGATCACCGTCCACGATCAGACCTGGCTGCTGATCAAGCAGCGCATCTCCCTGCTGCTCACCAACGGCGGTGGGGGGCTGCTGCTGGTGCTGGCGATCCTGTTCCTGTTCCTCAATGGACGTGTCGCCTGGTGGGTGGCGGTGGGCATCCCGGTCTCCTTCGCCGCCACCCTGGCCATCCTCTATGCCGTCGGCGGTTCGGTGAACATGATCAGCCTGTTCGGCCTGATCATGTCCCTGGGCATCATCGTCGACGATGCCATTGTCGTGGGTGAGGATGCTCTGGCCCACTACCAGGGTGGCGAGGACCCGCTACAGGCCGCCGAGGGTGGCGCGCGGCGTATGCTGGCGCCGGTTCTTTCCTCCTCCCTGACCACCGTGGCGGCCTTCCTGCCCCTGATGCTGGTGTCCGGCACCATCGGCAAGATACTCGGCGACATCCCGCTGGTGGTCGTGTGCGTGATCCTGGCTTCCCTGGTGGAGTGCTTCCTGGTCCTGCCGGGGCATCTGCGGCACGCCTTCAGGCACATCCATCATGCCAGGCCGGGGCGCTTCCGGCGGAGCTGGGACGCGGGCTTCGACCGTTTCCGCGAGCACTGGGTCCGGCCACTGGTCAGCGCCGCCGTACACAACCGTTGGACCACCCTCGCCGCCGCCCTCGCGGCCCTGATCCTGGTGGCCGGACTGGTGGCCGGCGGGCGTCTCGGCTTCACTTTCTTTCCGAACATTCCGGGCAACGTCATCATCGCCAATGTCACCTTTGCCGCCGGCACGCCACGGGAACGGGTGTCGGAGTTCCTGGTGCAATTGGAGCAGGGCCTGCAACAGACCGAGCAGGAACTGGGGGGCGGGTTGGTGCTGGCCACGGTGGTCCGCCACGGTATGGGGGTGTTCGCCGACGGCCGTTCCAGCCAGGAGGGTGACCGTTTCGGTTCGGTGCTGGTGGAACTGGTGCCCAGCGACCGCCGGGACGTGAACAACGAGACATTCATCAATACCTGGCGGAACAAGCTGCGGGTGCCCGCCGGGGTGGAGATGTTCACCATCGCCACGCGCCGTTCCGGCCATCCGGGCCGCGGCGTCGATGTGCGCCTCAGCGGTGCCGACCCGGAGCGGCTCAAGGCCGCCGGGGTGGAACTGATCGAGGCCCTCAAGCAGGTGCCGGGCATGAGCGCCCTGGAGGACGACATGCCCTGGGGGCGCGGACAGATCATCTATACCCTCAACGACGAGGGCAAGGCCCTGGGGCTGACCGTCGATGAGGTGGGGCGGCAACTGCGCGCCGCCTTCGACGGCCATCTGGCACAGATCTTCTACGATGGTGAGGACGAGGTGGAGGTGCGGGTGATGCTGCCCGACGCCGAGCGCGACAGCCTGGCGACCCTGGCGGAGTTCAACCTGATCCTGCCCGGTGGCGGGGCGGTGCCCTTGTCCAGCGTGGTGGAAATGGACTCGCGCCAGGGGTTCGAGGTGCTGCGCCACGACGACGGCCGGCTCGCGCTGCATGTCTACGGCGACGTGGACACGGCAGTGAACAATGCCAACCGCATCATCGCCATGCTCAAGGCCGAGGTTCTGCCCGGGCTGGCGGCCCGTTACGGTGTCGAATACTCCTTCGAGGGCCGCGCCGAGGACCAGCGCGAGACCCTGGCGGACATGAAACGCGGCGGCCTCGTCGCCCTGGTGCTGATCTACCTGGTGCTGGCCTGGGTGTTCTCCTCCTACGGCTGGCCGCTGGTGGTGATGGCGGCCATTCCCTTCGGCGTGGTCGGCGCCATCTTCGGCCATTGGGCCATGGGTCTGGAACTGACCATCCTGTCCCTGTTCGGCGTGTTCGGACTGTCCGGCATCGTCGTCAACGACTCCATCATCCTGGTGACCTTCTACAAGCGCCTGCGCGACCAGGGCATGGCGGTCGATGAAGCCATTGTCGAGGCCGCCTGCCAGCGTTTGCGCGCGGTGCTGCTGACCTCGCTCACCACGATTGCCGGGCTCACCCCGCTGATGTTCGAGACCGATTTGCAGGCCCAGTTCCTCATCCCCATGGCCACTACCATCACCTTCGGCCTGGGGGTGGCGACCCTGCTGGTGCTGCTGGTGATCCCGGCGCTGCTGTCCATCCACGAGAGTATTCATGGGCGGCTGCAGCGGTGGGCACTGGCCGGCCTATAAGGAGCCGATCCATGCGATATGTCCTGTCCCTGATCCTGCTGCTGGGCGCTGCCGGACCGCTGCATGCCGCCGCCCCCAGGGTGGTGGTCAGCATCGTCCCCCTGCACTCTCTCGTGGCCGGTGTCATGGCCGGGGTCGGCGAGCCGCGATTGCTGATTCCGGGCGGGCAATCGCCCCATCACTACAGCCTGCGGCCCTCCCGGGCACGCGCCCTGGCACGGGCGCAACTGGTGCTGTGGGTGGGCGCGGAGCTGGAGGCCTCCCTGGCCCGATCCATCCGCAAACTCGCCCGGGGCGCGCGCGTGGTGACCCTGATGCGACACGGCGACATCCGGCTCCTGGAGGCCCGTGAGGGCGGCGTCTGGGAGGACCATCAGGCGCAGGAGGCGGGCGTGGAGAGACATCACCACGGTCTGGACCCCCATCTGTGGCTGTCACCGGACAACGCCGGGCGCATCGTGCGGATCGTGCGGGACGAATTGATCGCCTTGGACCCTGGCAACGCCGACCGTTACCGGGACAATGCCGGGGCCCTGTTGCAGCGCATCGCCGATCTCGACCGTTCCCTGCGGGAGCGGCTGGAGCCTCTGCGTGGGGAGCCGTACCTGGTCTTCCACGATGCCTACCAGTATTTCGAAAGGCACTACGGATTGCGTGCCGTGGGTTCGGTCACGGTCAGCCCGGAACGACCACCCGGCGCCCGGCGTCTGCACCAGCTGCGCGGGAAGATCCGCACCAGCGGCGCTCGCTGTGTCTTCGCCGAGCCGCAGTTCCGGCCCGGACTGGTCCGCACACTGATCGAGGGCAGCGGCGCCCGCGGCGCGGAACTCGATCCCCTGGGCGCCGGGCTGCAACCCGGCGCCGATGCCTGGTTCCGTCTCATGGAGGGGCTGGCCGGCGGCCTGGTCGCTTGCCTGGGAGCCTGTCGGACTCAGGATGAATCGGCTGCAAAAGAGGGACAGCGGTCTAATTTTCCCTGATTTTTCGTTACATGGTGCCCACCATGCGCCTCAAAATCATGAAATGGCGGCCGCGACACGGTGTGCGCCAGCCGGGTGCGGGAGCGGACGCCGCGCCCCGGTTCCAGAACGTTTTCCTTCGGCCGCCATGCGCCCCGTCTCCGTCAGGCGTTACACTCTCGCGATCCGGGGCGCTCCCTCGCTGTCCCACTTTTTCGCTTCGATCCCCCTAAGTCCGACAGGCTCCTGGGGAACCCCTGAAACGAGGCGGGGTCAACGGATCAGGCGTGTGAGCAGGCCCATTCCGCCCGCTCCCGGCGGCAGATGCATGCGTACCCGGTAACCGGCTCCGGGCGCCGCCTCCATGGGGTTGCCTTGTTCGTCCTCCAGGTGGTCCAGGCGGAACCGGTGGTTTCCGGCCGGTGACAGCAGTTGCAGCGGGTCGCCCAGGGCCATGCGGTTCTTCACGTCCACCAGGGCCATGCCGGTTTCCGCATCCTGTTCCAGAACCTCGCCCACGAACAGCTCGCGGTCGGGTTGGGAGCTGCTCTGGCGGTAGTTTTGCAGATCGTCCGGGCCATGGCGTTGCAGAAAGCCGTCGGTATAGCCGCGATTGGCCAGGCCGTTCAACTCATCCATCAGCCCGGTCCGGAAGGGGCGGCCGGCAACCGCGTCGTCGATGGCGCGGCGGTAGACCTGGGTGGTGCGGGCGGCATAGTAATGGGACTTGGTGCGTCCCTCGATCTTGAGGCTGTCGATGCCGATCTCCACCAGCCGTTGCACATGCTGAACCGCCCGCAGGTCGCGGGAGTTCATGATGTAGGTGCCCTGTTCGTCCTCGTAGACCGGCATGAATTCGCCAGCCCGGCCGGCCGGTTCCTCCAGCAGGTATTCCCGGTCCGCCATGGGATGGCGTGGCTGCCCGGTCTGTGAGACCTTGTACTCCCAGCGGCAGGCATTGGTGCAGGTGCCCTGGTTGGCGTCGCGGTGGTTGAAGTAGCCGGACAGGAGGCAGCGGCCGGAATAGGCGATACAGAGGGCGCCGTGGACGAAGACCTCCAGTTCCATGTCCGGGCACTGCTGGCGGATTTCGGCTATCTCGTCCAGGGACAGTTCACGGGAGAGGATCACCCGGCGGATGCCCACCGACTGCCAGAAGCGCACGGCGGCGCTGTTGAGGGTGTTGGCCTGCACCGACAGGTGGATGGGCAGCTCCGGCCAGCGTTCCCGCGCCAGTGCGATCAGGCCGGGGTCGGCCATGATGACCGCGTCCGGGCCCAGGGCGATGGCCGGGTCGAGATCGCCGAGGAAGGTCTTCAGCTTGGCGTTGTGGGGCAGCAGGTTGCAGGCCAGGTAGAAGGAACGGCCCAGGGCGTGTGCCTCGCGGATACCCGTCTCCAGGTTCTTGTCCAGGAAGTCGTTGTTGCGCACCCGCAGGCTGTAGCGGGGCAGGCCGGCATAGACCGCATCGGCCCCGTAGGCGAAGGCGTAACGCAGGTTTTTGAGGGTGCCAGCGGGGGAGAGGAGTTCGGGGCTTTTCATGGGCAGGGAATTCCGGGTGAGGTGATTGTCTTATTGGGTCGCCGGACCAATTAGTAAGGGATCTCTGAATAAGTACCTGGGGAAAGGGGGGTTGGGGAAGGGGTGCGGCCGCGTTCCCGCAAGCCATTGATTTTCATCCTTCCCCAATGGGCAATCCCCCGGAAGGGGGCTCTGATTGGGGCGCGTGGCGACCTGATCAGAGTTTCCTTAATGCCATTTCTCCACACAGCCCTCAATCAGTTCCACCCGCTGGTTGAAGCGTTCCACGGCGCGGTGGAGGTAATCGTCCGCCTGGATGCGGGCCTCTTCGGCGAGGGGGGAGGCGACGCCCTCCACGGTTGCGGTGCCATAGTCCCGGCGTGCGCGCAGCAGCAGTTCCCGGGCCTCATCATAGATTGCCCGCAATTCCACGGCGCAGGAGGGGCGCAGCAGTTTCCCACGCAGTTCTCCCAGTTCCTCGCGGGCGCTCTCTATGGTTTGCAGCATGCGGTCCACTTCGAACTGGCGTTGATCCAGATCGGCGTGCGACCGGCGGGTCTGCCGTGGCCGCTGTCGCAGTTCCCCGTTCAATGCCTGCAAGCCGCTGCGGATGGATTGCATGGCCTGTTCGGCCATCTCCCGCGCCTGCCGGAACAGGTCTTGTGCCTGCCGCTGTTCATGATTCAGGCGCAGGCGGTCCAGGTCTCCGGCCGGGGCGTAACCGTAGCGGTCGCGCAGCTCGCGGTAGCGGTCGGCGGCCTGTTGGAAGAGAGTCTCTGCTGCTTGCAGGTCAGCCAGGGCCCGATCAAGTTGCAGGCGGGCCGGTGACCAGCCGTCGCCGGGTTCCAGCCGCGCCAGTCGTTCCCCGAGCCAGTCCGCCTGTTCACGCAGGCGGCGGCCGTTGTCCGCGCAGGCCTGGATGTTGCTCTCCATGGTGCGGAGGAAGCCCTGTTGCCAGGCAAAGCCGTCGGCGACGGCCGTGGTGTAAGTGAACCACAGCAGGAAAGGGATGAGCCGGATCATGCTGCTATAATCCTGCTTCGCCATGCCGAGTGCCAGCCCATATCTTTCCGTATCCAGTACCGTCCGAGGGGGCGGTCGGACATGAACGCCATGCGGGCCGTGGTCCGGGGAGTGGAACGGTTCAGTGAATGGACCGGGAGGCTGGTGTCGTGGTTGACCCTGTTCATGGTCCTGGTGACCTTCCTCATCGTGGTCCTGCGCTATGGCTTCGATCTGGGCTGGATCGCCATGCAGGAGTCGGTCACCTATATGCATGCCCTGGTGTTCCTGCTCGGCGCCGCCTATACGCTCAAGCACGACGGCCATGTGCGGGTGGATATCTTCTATCGCGGGATGAGTCCCCGCGGGCGTGCCTGGGTCGATCTGCTCGGTACCGTGTTCCTGCTCATGCCGGTGTTCGGCTTCATCTTCTGGGTGAGTTGGGAATACGTGGCCTCTTCCTGGTCTCTCCACGAGGGGTCGCGGGAGGCCGGTGGCCTGCCCTTCGTCTATCTGCTCAAGACAGCCATCCTGGTGATGGCCGCGCTGATGCTGCTCCAGGGTCTGGCGCTGGCGCTGCGCGCCGTGGCCGCCCTGCGCGGGGACGAATGGGTTTCGGAGGAAGAAAACGATGAAGCCCATGAATGCCGCCAAGGAAGCGGACAGGACAATGAACAAAGTCGTCAACGCGATCACCAAGAAGATCATTCAGGCAGTGACCCAGGTGCATAACGAACTGGGGCCGGGCATGCTGGAATCCACCTACCAGACTTGTCTGGTGCGCGAGTTGCAGGAACTGGGTCTGGAGGTGAAGACCCAGGTGGCGCTGCCGGTGTGTTACCGCGGCGAGACCATCGATGGCGCCTACCAGGTGGACCTGCTGGTGAACGAGGCTGTGCTGTTGGAGCTGGAGACGGTGGATCGCCTGGAACCGATCCACAAGGAACGCCTGTTCAATTACCTGAGGTGCTCCGGACTGCCGGTGGGGCTGTTGATCAATTTCAACGTCACTGCCATCAAACAGGGCATCAAGCGGCTGGTGAACGAAGGGGATGAGTCTTCGCCACCGGCCTGGTCGGCGGCCTGACCATGGCCGAGTGGATGCCACTGCTGCTGTTCCTGGGGGTATGCCTGGTGTTGTTGGCCGGGTTCCCGGTGGCCATGTCACTGGGTGGCACGGCGCTGGCCTTTACCCTGGTGGGCATGCTCACCGATACCTTCGATGCCGCTTTCGTCCAGGCCCTGCCGAACCGCCTGTTCGGCATCATGACCAATGAGACCCTCATTGCGGTGCCCCTGTTCGTCTTCATGGGTGTGACCCTGGAGCGGGCCAAGGTGGCCGAACAGTTGCTGGACACCATGGCGCTGCTGTTCGGTCCCCTGCGTGGCGGCCTGGGTATCTCGGTGACCGTGGTGGGCATGCTGTTGGCGGCTTCCACCGGCATCGTCGGCGCCACCGTGGTGACCATGGGGCTGCTCAGCCTGCCCACCATGCTGCGGCGTGGCTATGACCCGGCGCTGGCCTGCGGGACCATCTGCGCCTCCGGCACCCTGGGCCAGATCATCCCGCCGTCCATCATCCTGGTGCTGCTGGGCGACGTGCTCTCCTCCGCCTACCAGCAGGCGCAGTTGGACATGGGCATCTACTCGCCGGATACGGTCTCGGTGGGTGATCTGTTCGCCGGTGCGCTGTTGCCGGGACTGCTGCTGGTGGGGCTGTACATACTCTACGTCGGTGCGACGGCCTGGTTGCGGCCGGGCGCGGCACCGGCGCTGCCCGCCGAGGAACGCGATATCAGCGGCAGTGAGTTGGCACGCCGCACCCTGTTCGTGCTGATGCCGCCGTTGCTGCTGATCGTCGCCGTGTTGGGTTCCATCCTCGCCGGCCTGGCCACCCCCACCGAGGCGGCCTCCGTGGGTGCCGTGGGTGCCTTGCTGCTGGCGTCCATCCAGAGGCAGCTCAACCTGGCGCGGTTGCGCGAGATCATGCGTTCCACCACCGTGGTCACCTCCATGGTGTTCATGATCTTCATCGGCGCCTCCGTCTTCTCCCTGGTGTTCCGTGGTTTCGGCGGTGACGTACAGGTGGAGGATCTGCTTACCAACCTGCCCGGCGGTCCGTTCGGCGCCATGCTGGTGGTGATGGTGGTGATGTTCCTGCTCGGATTCGTCCTCGACTTCATCGAGATCACCTTCGTCGTCGTGCCGCTGGTGGGGCCGGTGCTGCTGGCCATGGGGCTGGACCCGGTCTGGCTGGGGGTGATGATCGCCCTGAACCTGCAAACCTCCTTCCTCACGCCGCCTTTCGGCTTTTCGCTGTTCTATCTGCGCGGCGTGGCGCCGTCGGAGGTCACCACCGGGCAGATCTACCGGGGGGTGGCGCCGTTCATCGCCATCCAGGTGCTGACCATAGGCGTCATCGCCTGGTGGCCGGAGCTGGCCACCTGGCTGCCGAAGCTGGTCTACGGCTGAGCCTCCTCAGAGCTTCCTTCAGAACCTGAATTCGTGAGTTCATCGAGGCGCATAGCGCAATCTCTTGATCCGCCTGGCTATATGAAAAATCTCACCAGACCGTGGGGTATGGCTGCGATTTTTCATTACACCATTCGGATCAATATCTTACACTCTGCATCCCCGCTGAACCCACGGATTCAGGTCAGAATTCCAGGGCCAGCTGCAGGGTCACGGTCCTCCGCCGTCCCCCCGTGCCGCTGCCGGCGCCGTCGGCGTTGATGAAGTCGTCGCCGGCAGCGTAGTCCTCCTCCCTGCGCCATTCGACGGCCAGAGCGGCGTGTCCGCCCACCTCCACCGACAGCGTGGCGGCCGTGTGCCGTTCCATCAAGCCCAGACCGGCGGCCTCCCGGCTGCCGCCCAAGCCGATGGCGAAAGTGCCGCTGTGGCCGGACCAGTCGAAATGGTAACCGCCCTCCAGGTTCCAGGCGCCGGGCCGGGCTCCATGCCCATGGAAGGCCAGGTCGGTGGCGGCGTAGTCGCCGTCGGCGGCGATGTATTCGCCGATCAGGCTCCAGGGGCCGGCATGGGAGACGGCGTGGACGGCCCAGGCGCCCACCTCGTGACCCAGAGCGGTGCGGTGGGCGATGTTGCCGGCGGGGGCGTTGCGGGCATCGCTCAGGTGCCGCAGGTAGTGCAGGCCGAATTCCAGTTGGTATCCCTCCTTCTGGAGCAGGTAATCGAGGCCGCCCCCCCAGTGGTTCGGGCGCTTGCCGGTTCCGGGACGGCCGGAGTCCCCGTCGTACAGATAGAGGTGGGCGCGCAGAGCCTGGTGTCCCAGGTCCAGGCGGAACAGGTTGGAGCGCATCTCGGCCAGGTCCAGGGTCGGCGGGTCGGAGACCATGAGGGTCGTGAAGCGGCCGAAAGCGTAGTCCCGGCCCAGGGTGATGGCGACCGGATCGCCGGCCGGGGCCAGGGTGACGGTGGCACGGTCCAGTTCCGGCCGGCTGCCGTTGGCGTTTTCCTCGTATTTCAGGTACAGCAGCCCATCCACGTGGGCCGCCGTGTGGAGGCGGGCCTCCAGGCCGGCCTCCTTGACCAGGGTCTCGTCGGCGGGTGCGTCGTCGCTGGTGTGGGAATGGCGGATATCGAGCGTGCCGGCCCATTCCCACCCCGCTTTGGCGGAGGGGGATAGTAATGGCAGGGCCGCCAGCAGGGCCAGGTGAATACGAATGAGATTTATTCCTGTTTTCAGGGTCTTCTTCATTGCCGTGGTGCTCCTTTCGTCGCTTTTCGCGGGCAAGACCAACCCGCCCTCCCCAGTGGGGGGAGGTTTAGGGAAGTTTCAGGGGGTGGGTGGCGGCGGACGCCACCACCCGGGTGATTCAGTCAACCTGAATCCATGGGTTCAGAGGGGATGCAGAGCGCCCCGAATGAACCCGCGGATTCATCAGGTTCAAGCCAGGGTCAGGCGCCTCACCTCGAACAGCCGCTGGATGAGGGTGCTGTCCTCGAAGCGTTTCGCGGCGCGGACGATGGTGTAACTGACCAGCGGCTCGATGGCGACCACCGCCAGGTAGGAGGAGGCGAAGGCAGCCCAGGCGCTCAAGGGGGTCTGCACTTCACCGATCAGCAGCCAGAAACCCACCATCAGGGTGACGCCGCTGTAATAGATGGCATCCAGCTTGAGGATGTTGGCCCAGGACGGGCGCAGGCCGGAGCCGGCCTCGAACAGCCGGTGGCCCAGGCCCTTGTGCATGACCACCAGGGGCAGAATCAGGGACAGGGAATTGACCGCCAGGTGTGGCAGGTCACCCGGCTCGAACAGCAGGCCCTGGGCGAGCAGGCCCAGCGAAAAGCCCAACAGGGTTGGCAGGAATCCCAGGGTCAGGTACATGGCGGTGGCGCCGATGAAGTGCAGCTCCGAGGGGCCGACGCTCATGTGGAAACTCTGCATGAACAGTGAAAAGAACGTGGCCGCCAGCAGGGTCTTCACCGCATCGAAGGGGCGCCGGATCAGGCCCCGGGCGTACCAGGCGAGAACGGCGACGGCAGCGGCGTTGGCCGCCATGACTTTCATGGGAGCGATATAGCCCGGTTCGATATGCATATCTGCTTCTCCTATCAAAAACGAGAGAGCAGGTGCGGGGGAGGTACGTGAGGATGAAGACGGGCAGTGCCTTCAAGCCGGTGTCGCCCTCCGCAACACCCAACGGACGAGTATCAGGCCGGTCTCCGGACTCGCGCGTGGCCTGGTGCCTGCCTGACCGCCTTCCCACACCTGGAGGTGCAGTGGCCGTGATGGTCGGCTTGAGCGCGCTTACCGTTGCGGGGGCAGTGCCGGTTTCCCACCGGCTTCCCGTTTCAACCCCGTCGGCGGAACGCGCCAGGGGTACCTGATACCGCCGTTCACTCTAATATCTTCTTGCACCGATGAAAAGCTGGATTGATCAGCCGCACCACTCATACAGCTCGACACTGGCCGGGTCGCATCGGTTGCAGCCACCGCCGCAGGCGGTGCCGCCGGGCAGCCTGCGTACTTGGCCGCGCCGTTCCCATTCCCCAAGCATGGCGCGGATGGCGTCGGGTTCGCTGTTGAAATGCACCGCCAGGTCATGGAGGGCGGCACGGCCGTGGAGTTTCAGGTAGCGGCGGATGTCGGACAGGATCATCTTCTTTCTCCTCATGCCTTGCCGGCCACGATGGCCGGCGTGGTCCGTTCGGTTCGCCCCGCGTGGCGCATGAACCGCACCGCAAGGGCGAACAGCAGCAGCATGCACGCCACCCAGGCGCTGGAGCTTTCCGGGTGACGGCCGAAGGTGGCCAACTGATAGCCGATGGTGGCGGTGGCATAGGCCAGGCCGGTGGTCCAGGCGGCCACGGACAGGGCCCAGCGGCCGCCGGCTTCACGATGGATGGCGGCTAGGGTGGCGGTGCAGGGGGAGTACAGCAGGATGAACAGCAGGTAGGCGAAGGCCCCGGCCTGGCCGTCGAAGCGGCTGATCATGGTGCCGATGGTGCCGGTGGCCACGGCCAGGCCGGAGACCTCCCCGATGTCCAGTCCCAGTGGGTCACCATAACCACCGATGGCATCGGCCAGATTGGCCGGGATGGTGGCCAGGGCCTCGCCCAGGGTGGTGCTCAGCGGGACTTCTTCTTCCCGATTCGTCGTGCTGGTTTCAGTCCGGGCCAGTCGGCCATAGATGGAGTCCAGGGTGCCTACCACCGCTTCCTTGGCCATGACGCCAGAGAGCAGGCCCACCGTGGCCGGCCAGTTGTCCCCGGTGATGCCCATGGGGGCGAAAACAGGGGTCAGGGCGCGGCCGATCCGTGACAGCACCGAGCGGTCGCTGTCCTCGTTGCCGAAGGAACCGTCCGTGCCGGTGGAGTTCAACACCGCCAGCACCATCACCATGGGGACGATGATCCGCCCCGCCTTGAGGAGGAACGAGCGGGTGCGCTCCCAGGCACGGATGCCGATGCCCTTGAGGGTGGGCAGGTGGTAATGGGGAAGCTCCGTGACGAAGGGGGCGGACTGGCCCCGCAGCAAAGTGTTTTTGAAGATCAGCCCGGTCAACATGGCCATGGCGATGCCCGTGAGGTAGAGGCCGAATACCAGGTTCTGACCGCTCGCCGGGAAGAAGGCGGCGGCGAACAGGGCGTATACCGGCAGGCGTGCGCCACAGGACATGAACGGCGCCATGAAGATGGTCAGCAGGCGGTCGCGCGGGTTTTCCAGGGTGCGGGTGGCCATCACCGCCGGCACGTTGCAGCCGAAGCCGACCAGCAGCGGCACGAAGGATTTGCCGGGCAGGCCGATGCCGCGCATCAGGCGGTCCATGACGAACGCGGCGCGGGTCATGTAGCCGGAATCCTCCAGCACCGACAGGAACAGGAACAGGAAACCCACCACCGGAATGAAGGTGGCCACGGTCCGTACGCCGCCGCCGAGGCCGTCGGCCAGTACCACCTGGAGCCATTCGGGGCTGCCGGTGGTTGCCAGCAGGGATTTGAGACCGTCGACGAACAGGGCCCCGGTGGCCAGGTCGAAGAAATCGATGAAGGCGCCGCCGATGTGGATGGTGAACAGGAACATCAGGTACATGACGGCGAGGAAGATGGGGATGCCCAGGACCCGGTTGAGCACCACCCGGTCGATCAGGGCAGTGACGGTGCGCGCCACCTCGCCCTGCCTGGTCACGCATTGCTGCACTACGCCATGGACGAAGCCGTAGCGGGCGTCGGCCACCAGAATGTCGATCTCCTCGCCGCTTTGTTCCTCGACTCTGGCGGCCAGGGCGCGGGCGGCGTCGCGGTGCTTCCGGCCGGCCATGCGCAGGGCCAGGTCTTCCTCTTCCAGCAGTTTCAAGGCCAGCCAGCGGGGATGGACGTTTCGCATGGCAGCGGTTTCCCGCAACCGGGGCATCAACCCGGCAATGGCCGTGTCCAGGGTTTCGCCATAGCCGATGGCCGTGGCGGGCGGGTGCGGCTCCCGTGACGATTTCTCCACCTGCCGCCGCAGTTCGTCCACGCCCTGTCCGCGCGCGGCCACCAGGGGGATCACCGGGCAGCCCAATCGGTCGCCCAGGGCCTTGAGGTCGATCTTCAGGCCCAGCTTTTCGGCCTTGTCCATCATGTTCACGGCCACCACCATGGGCACCCGCATCTCCAGCAGCTGGCTGGTGAGATAGAGGTTTCGCTCCAGGTTGGCGCCGTCCACGATGTTGACCACCAGGCTGGCCTCGCCGGAGAGGAGGTAATCGCGGGCGATTTCCTCGTCCACGCCGGCCGAGCCGTGGGGCAGATCCATGGAATAGATGCCGGGCAGATCCACCACCTGGACCCGGCAGCCGTCGAATTCGTACTCGCCGGTCTTTTTCTCCACGGTCACGCCGGGCCAGTTGCCCACCCGTTGGCGGGCGCCGGTGAGGGCGTTGAACAGGGTGGTTTTGCCGCAATTGGGGTTGCCGGCGACGGCGATGGTCAGCTCGTTCATGCCGGCATCCCGCGGTTCTGGCGGCCCCCCAGGGGTTGCACCTCGACGATGGCGGCCTCTCCCCGGCGCAGGCTGAGGGAGAAGCCCCGCACGCGAATCTCCACGGGATCGCCGAGAGGGGCCATGCGCACGACCTGGAATTCGGTGCCGCGGGTCAGGCCCATGGCCATCAGGCGGTTGCGGAAGCTTTTGTCGCCAGTGCCAAAACCGGTCACGCGGCCGTGCTCACCGGTTTGCAGTTGTCCCAAGTGGGTTTTCATCGGTTGCTTCTCCAAGGAAGTCCAACAATGGAATGCGAATTATTCGCATTTATATCTAAATGTCAATGCGAATCGTTATCATTAGGGACTCCGATCAAGTCGCTACACGCCTCGATCGGAGTCCCCTTACGGGGCTTGTCTATTGGGGGAAAGGTGAAAATCAATGGCTTACGGGAAAACAGGTACACCCCTTCCACCGGTACTTGTTCGGAGGTTCCTTGATCTGTATGGCCGTCCTGGATGGGGCTGGTCTATGCTTTTTGGAGATGGGGTCCATATGATGGGAGGCATCATGTCGCGGCGGTTTTTTCCCCTCTTGTGTCTGATCCTGCTGGCATCGCCGGCACGGGCGGCGGAGCCGGCGGTCGTCTTGCACATGAGCAGCGGCCAGATCCTGGAACAGGTGGTGCGGGTCTACGTGGAGGCCGATCTGGATGCGGCCTCCGGGCCGCGCCTGTGCCTGTATCGTTTTGCGGAGGAAATGGCGGGGGCGGCGGCTGCCAGGGCCAGAGGCGATTGCAGATACCGGCCCTTCGAGGTGTTGCCCGGCCAGGCCATGCCCGTCATCGTCGATGGGCGGGTCATGGGTGCGAAGAGGGCTACACTGCTGCTGTTCGATCTGTCCGGTTATGTTTCGTGCCGGCCGCTCGGCGTCGACTGCTTCAAGTCCATCAGTCGCGTGGTGCCGGTACTGAAGTGGAAGGAGGGGGACCGTGAATGGCTCGCGACCACCCAGGAGCGTGTCTATCTGGGCCGGCGCAGCGCGGGAGTGTGGTGGACACTGGTCATCAGCCTGGCCTTTCTGCTGGTGGTCTGGAGGCTGACCCGTGCCGCCGGTAACGGCATCCTGGGGCTGTTGAGCACCTCTGACGGATATATGTCCGTGGCGCTGACGCAAATGGCGCTGTGGACCCTTGCCATCGGTGCCACTGTGCTGGGATTCGGACTGATACGGCTGGAGATTCCGGATATCCCCGACACCTTGGTGATGCTGATGGGGCTTTCGGTGACCACCAGCGCGGTGGGGCACTGGCAGACACGGCGATTGCGTTTCCGGCTGGTCGACGGTTCGCGGCCCGCCGCCGGGGATGGGCGCAAACCCCGTGTCGGTGACCTGTTCACCGTCGGCCTGCCCGGTGCCCGGCCGGGCGAGGAGATTCGTGTCCCTTCCCTGGCCCAGGCTCAGGTGTTGTTCTGGACGGTCATCACCCTGGCCCTGTTCGTGGTCAAGAGTATCGTCGATGGCCGCTTGTGGGAGGTGCCGGCGGAGATGGTGGCGCTGATGGGTATCAGTCAGGCGGGGTACATGGGCCGCATGCAGATGGCCGTCAGCGATGCGGAGAGGAAATCCGCGCCATGACTCCCCTGCCGGAGGGCCGTCATGTACATTCGGCATGGGCGCCACGCGCATGGAAACGGGCGTATTCCTCTTCCGGTACCAGGGAACCTCCGGTTGTCCACAGCAGGTGGGTGGATGTCGCCAGCCGCTGTTCCAGCCCATGCTGTTGCAGGTAGGCGTGGCCGGCGGGGGAGTTCAATAGCCGTTCCGGTCCGGGAATGCAGGCCGCGGCGGAGGGCTCGACGCGGATGCCTTCCATCCTCTCCAGCCGGTACAGACAGCGGAACAGTTCTTCGTCCCCGACAGTGAAGATTCCCGACAGCCGTTTCCGCATCAGTCCTGCCGCCAGTGGCGAGGCGGTGGCCACCGCCAGACCGTCGGCCGCGGTGAGGTTGTCCAGGCCGACATCGTAGACCGATACCGGTTCGTCCCCTTCCGTGGCCAGTTGCACCAACATGCAGGGCGCGGCCACCGGTTCGGCGAAAAAACAATGCACGTGTTCGCCAAACAGCTGTTTCAGGCCAAATGTGATCCCACCGGGCGCGCCCCCGACGCCGCAGGGCAGATAGACGAACAGGGGGTGTTCAGCGTCCACACGCACTCCCCTGGACTGCAATTGCATCCGCAGTCGAAGGGCGGCCGTGCTGTAGCCCAGGAACAGCGCCAGTGAATTTTCGTCGTCGATGAAATAGGTATTGGGGTCGGACGCCGCCAGGGATCTTCCTGCCGCCACGGCGGCGGCGTAGTCGCCGCTGTGTTCCACCACCTCCACCCCCTTGGCCCGGAGCAGCTCCTTCTTCCATTTTCTGGCTTCGGCGGACATGTGTACCACCGCCCGGAAGCCGAGGGCCGTGGCGCTGATGCCGATGCCAAGGCCCAGATTGCCGGTGCTGCCCACCGCTATCGTGTGACGGGCGAACAGTTTCCGGAATGGTGATCCGGCGAGTGTCGTGTAATCGTCCTGCCGGCTCAGCAGGCCTGCCTCCATGGCCAGTCTTTCGGCATACAGCAATACCTCGTAGATGCCGCCGCGGGCCTTGACTGAACCGGCTATCGGTAACTCATGGTCGGCCTTCAGCAGACAGCGACCGTGTTCCACCCGTCGGCCAAGCAGTTCCGGGCCGAGTTTTGGCAGTTCCAGAAGGGTGGATTCGATCAGGCCTCCGCTGGCGTGAAGTTGCGGGAACAGCTTGGCCAGCAAAGGAGCGAAACGTCGCAGCCGGGCCTCGGCGTCGAGTATGTCCTCTATCCTTGGTGGCCGTATGCCGTGATCTTCTGCCGCTCGCCCATAGTCGGGGTTCAGCCAGAACAATGCTCGTCCGGCGGGAAGACGGACGGCGTCCTCCGTGGAGAGGCGTAGTGGGGATAGCACCGCTGTCGGTTTCCGTGGGGTGTCAGGGGGGGATTCTTGCCCATCCATGTGCTTGCAGGCAAAGAATGGGTAAACATTGGGTTGCCGGGGCAATAACCGGGGAGATGGGGTTTGGGGGAAGGCGTGCAGCGACTTGATCCGAACTTCCATAGACGTTTCCCGGTTTGGGTAGACTCACGGAAGTTGGGAATGGCTGCCGGGTAGATCGAAGCCGTTCCGGGAATATATGGCACGCTGATTGCATAACAAAAATCAAGGAATTAGGGGTTTGTAAAATTAGAAATCTCTTATATAGTTGCGCCAGGTCAAATAACCTCTCTCCTTGAAGTGGTATTTAGGCCGGACAGGAAGGCAGGCGACAGACAGAGCGATAGGGATGCGTGGGTAGGCAACCGAGGTAACGTGTCATGAAACGTCTTCTTCTGATATTGCTCTTGTTTCCCGGCCTGGTGATGGGGGGAGGCGAGGCCGACGATCTCCTCCAACGGGTCCGGGCCTTGCACCAGGCCGATACGGTGGTGGCGAACTACCGTATCCACATCGTCCGTCCCGATTGGCATCGTTGGATCCACTTGCAGGCGCGTGAGGATCAGCGGGCGGGATTTTACGTGGCGCGCCTGTCCAAGCCCCGCAAGCTCAAGGGAACCCAGTTCCTCAAGGCCGGCGGCAAGCTGTGGATGTACATGCCCAGGCTGCGCCGCCGCATCGGCATCTCCCCGGCCATGATGCTGGAGCCCTGGATGGGCAGTGACCTGACCAACCAGGATCTGCTCCAGGCCGATGCACTGGTGGATGCCTACGAGCACACGCTGGTGGCCAGCGAGGAGGTGGACGGTTTCACTGTCCATACCATCCGTTCCATACCGAAGGACGGCGCCGCCGTGGTCTGGGGCCACCTGGAACAGAAGATCCGCGCCGATGGCGTGCCGCTCCGGGTGGACTATTTCGAGCCGGATGGCCGCCTGGCGCGCCGCATCACCTTTTCCGAGCCCAAGGCCTTCGCGGGGCGTCTCCTGCCGACCCGCTGGCGCATCACTCCCATGCCGGATTCGGGAAGTTACACAGAGGTGTTCGTAGATGAGGTGCGCTTCAACACGCCGCTGCCGGAGGGCACGTTTGCCCGCCTGCCAGCCGGGGTGGAGAAGGGCTGATCGCCCGGCCATGGAAGGCGTCGGTCCCGCTGCCTGGCTGGCCTGGATCAATGTGGTCCGTAGCCGCCGGCGTACCCTTCTCACCATCCTCCCCAGCGCCGCCGGTCTGGCGGCGCTGCTGCTTTTGTGGAGCCTGGACGATGCCCTGCGCGGCAATCTCACGGGCAATTTCCAGGATTCCCTGGTGGGCAGCATCCAGGTGCACCGGCAGGGTTTCTTCGACCAGCCCCGTCTGAGTTCCCATCTGGGCGATGCCGCCGAGGTGATCGCTGCCCTGGACCAGGCCGGTGTGCGGCGCTGGACCCCCCGCCTGGAGACCTATGCTCTTGCCATCGGTCCGGGGGGCACCACCGGAATGATGCTGATCGCCATCGATCCTGCGCGGGAAACCCGGGTCACTAACCTGCATGAGAAGGTCGGCCGGGGCCGCTTCTTCCAGTCCGGCGCGGAGTATGCCTGTCTGCTCGGCGAGAGCGCGGCCCGCAACCTGGGGGTGGGTGTCGGCGATGCCATCGACCTGATCGCCAATGACCGCTTCGGTGCCCCGGTGGGCGATACCTTCATCGTTGCCGGCATCATCGAGGGGGGCGGGTTCGGTGTGGAAAGGGACATTGTCTTCGTGCCCCTGGCCTCCGCCCAGGAATTGCTGGAGATGGGCTCCTGGGTGACCGACGTGGTGATGCGGGTGGATGACGAGCGGCGGGAGCCGGTGCGGGCGCTCTTGAGGGAACGGCTGGATGCGGATCGTTACGAGGTCATGGCCTGGAACGATATGTTCCCGGTCATGGAGGAGTGGGTGCGGGTACAGTCCATGTTCGAATATTTCTTCATCGCTGTGGTGCTGGTGCTGGTGGCCGCCGCGGTGGGTAACGTGGCGCTGGTCTCCAGCCTCAACCGGCGGCGCGAGTTCGGTGTCATGCTGGCGGTGGGGGAATCGTCCACCGGCCTGTGGCGGATGCTGATGAGCGAGTCCCTGTTCCACGGTCTGATCGGTTGCCTCATCGGACTGCTCGGCGGTATGGCGCTGGTGCATCTGCTGGCGGTCACCGGGGTGGACATGGGCGCCCTGGTGGGGGGCGGCACCGAACGCTATTTCGTCGATCCGGTGCTCTATCCGCGATGGGATTGGCCGGTGGCGCTGTGGCTCACTCTGGCCGTGTTCGGTGCCAGCCTGATGTCCGGTCTCTACCCGGCCTGGCGGGCCTCCCGGCTGGAACCCCTGGAGGCGTTCGCCCGTGGCTGATCCCAAGGAGCCTGTCGGACTCAGGCTGAATCGGCTGCAAAAGCGGGACAGCGGCCTGATTTTCCCTGATTCCTCGTCACATAGTTCCTACTATTAACCCGGCGCCCTAATAGGTCATGTTCAGAGCCTCAGGCATCTTCCCTATCAAGGCGCGCGCCGCAGGCAATGGTCATTCCCTTGGCAAGGCGCGCAACGCCGAGAGGGGAGATGCCTGAGGCTCCTAACTAATTGATTATAAATGACAGGCCGCGCTGTGCGCGCCCACGGACTGCGTTGCCGGAA
>CAYPEH010000020.1:0-26344 GCA_964409585.1 uncultured Chromatiales bacterium
GTGCGCCCCAGGGATGGGGCGCATCAAAAATCAGGGAAAAATGGACCGCTCTCCCGCATTTGCAGCCGCTTCATCCTCAGTCCGACAGGCTGCCAGATCCTTTCAGCTTGATTTCATTTTCACCACCCAGAATCCGGAACCAATACCAGAACAACGGGGGAATAACCGATGAAACGCATCATTGCGATCACCTTGACCGCCATCACGGCCGGTCTTTCAGGGAACGTTCTTGGAGACGATCACGATGGCCCGTCCAGCCGACCCTGGAGCGCCTACACCAAACCCGGCGTAGCCACGGTGGAAAACGAGGGCTACCGTGAAGAATGTGGCGCCTGCCACATGGCCTATCCTCCTGGACTGCTCCCGGCCCAGTCATGGGAAAAACTGATGGCGACGCTGGGTGACCACTTTGGCGAGAACGTCGAACTACCGGAAGGGAAAAGAATCTCCATCCTGAATTATCTGCTCAACAGTGCGGCCGGGCGCGTCAACTACGCGGTCAGTAACAATATGATCCGAAACGTACAGGGTACGCCCCTGCGAATCACCGAACTGCCCTATTTCCTCCATGAGCATGAGGAAATACCCAAACGATTCGTTATGGACAACCCGCAGATCCGGTCATTCAGCAATTGTGGCGCATGTCATGAAAACGCCGACAAAGGCTCATTCAATGAGCACGAGATCCACATTTCTGGCTATGTCCGCCACGATGACTGAGGATACCGCCATGCCCGGAAACATCCGCCTACCTGCTCTTGCCTTGCTGTTGCCCCTGTGGCTGACGGTCCCCGGCCCCGCCTTTTCCGATGGGGACACGTACAGTGCCTACGACACGAACACGGATGGGTATCTGGACAAGGCGGAATTCGAACAATTCCTGGAAAAAAGACGTATAAAACCCGCCTATCGACATCTATGGGAATTCGAGAAGGTCGATGGCGACGGTAACGGCCTCGTTTCCGACCAGGAGCTGGTCGATACATTGCGGAAAGAGATCACTCTGCGTCAGCAGCACAAACGGCAATAGGGGACGGCGGTTCCGGACAACCAATGAGACACCCGATCACCCTGCTCATCCCGCTCCTGGTCTGCGGCCTGGCCAGTGCCGATCAGGAGCGTGCCAGCGAACTGCTGAGACAGGGCCGCATACTCTCTCTCGAGACCATCCTCGAACAGCAGCAGCGGTTGCACCCGGGGCGGGTGTTGGAGGTGGAACTGGAAGAAGAGGACGGCCGCCTGATCTACGAGATCGAGGTGCTCGATGAAAAAGGCCGGGTCTGGGAACTCCTTTACGATGCCACCAATGCCGAACTGCTCGGCCAGGGTTGGGAGGATTGAGGGGAGGGTTGAATGCGTCTGCTGCTGGTGGAAGACGATCAGGCCCTGGTGGCCTCCTTGCGCCCGCAACTGTCGGCGGCGGGCTTTGCCGTGGACTGCTCGGCGGACGGTATCGATGCCGAATTCCTCGGCGACGAACAGCCCTACGACGTGGTGGTTCTCGACCTGGGACTGCCGGGCCGCCCCGGGCTGGAAGTGCTGCGCAACTGGCGCGCGCGTGGCAACCGGGTACCGGTGCTGGTGCTCACCGCCCGTGACGCCTGGCATGAACGGGTGGACGGCCTCAAGGCCGGCGCCGACGACTACCTGGGCAAACCCTTCCACATCGAGGAGCTGATCGAAAGGCTCAAGGCCCTGGTGCGGCGTGCCGACGGACGCCCGGAGCCAACCCTGCACGCCGCCGGCCTGCTGCTGGACGAAGAACGCCAGGAAGTACGGCTGGAAGACGGCAGGCGCATTTCCCTCACCGGCACGGAATTCCGCCTGCTGCGTTACTTCATGTCCCACCCCGACCGCATCCTTTCCAAGACCCGGCTCACCGAACACGTATACGACCAGGACTTCGACCGCGACAGCAATCTGATCGAGGTCTATGTGCGCCGCCTGCGCGAAAAGATCGGCCATCGGCATATCCTCACCCGGCGCGGCCAGGGCTACCTGTTCCCGGAGCAGCCCCTTTGAACTCCCTGGAACACCGCCTGCAACTCAGTCTGCTGATCCCCCTCGGCGTACTGGCGGCACTGCTCCTGTGGGGTGGCGGCCTGGCGGTCGGCGGCCTGGTCGAATCCTTCGTCGCCTCCCGCCTGGAACACGATGCCCAGGCCCTGCTCGGCGCCCTGCGTCCACCCCCCGGCGGGCACAAGGGCGGGCCGCTGCGCTGGCGCTGGCTGACGCCCGTCTACCAACAGCCCTTCTCGGGTCACTACTTTCAAATCCTGCTGCCCGAAGGCAAACCGATCCGCTCCCGTTCTCTCTGGGATCAGCAACTGGATATTCCACGGATGGAACCGGGCACGAGCACCCTGTTCAGGACGAGCGGCCCCGATGATCAGCAACTGCTGGTCTGGAGCGGCGGGTTTCAACGGCAGGATGGCCAAGTGACCATCGCCGTGGCCGAGGATCTGACACCGATCCAGGCAGACATCCGCCACTACCAGTGGTGGCTGGGCGCCGGCATCGCCGGCGCCATGATCCTGCTGCTTTTGATCCAGCGCCGTGTGATTCACCAGACCATGCGCCGCCTGGAACCCGTTCGCGAGGAGGTGCGGCGCCTGGCCCAGGGCCGGGGCGGCACACTGAGCGAGGAAGTACCCGACGAGGTGCGCCCCCTGGTGCGGGAGTTCAACCGGCTGCTGGCCCTGCTCGGAAGCCGCCTGGAGCGCTCGCGTAATGCCACGGGCAATCTGGCCCACGCCCTCAAGGGCCCTTTGAGCCTGCTCATGCAGGGGCTCGAAGCCGACACCCTGGACGATCCCCGGCGCCGGATGTTGAAGGACCAGGTCGAACGTCTGCACCGCCTCACCGAACGGGAGCTGCGGCGCGCCCGGCTGGCGGGAGGAGGCACCCCCGGCCAGCACTTCGATCCCGCCGCCGAGGTACCGGCGCTGATCGAGAGCCTGCGCCTGATGCACCGGAAAAAGGCACTGAGAATCGACTGCACCGCACTCCCGGACGCCCCTCTCCCCTGCGACCGGGAGGACCTGCTGGAACTGCTTGGCAACCTGCTGGACAACGCCTGCAAATGGGCCGCCACCGAGGTGCGTTTCGCACTGGAACAGGACGATGACCAACTCCGGATACGCGTGGAGGACGACGGCCCCGGAGTGCCCGAGGCGCAACTGGCCCGGCTTGCCGGGCGCGGCGTGCGGGTGGACGAGGCAGTGGACGGCCACGGCCTGGGGTTGGCCATCGTGCAGGACATCGCCCGGCTCTACCGGGGAGAATTGCGCTTCGACCGCTCTCCGGAACTCAAGGGCCTGCGGGTGCGGGTAAGCCTGCGTTTTTCAGCCTGAATTCAGCTCATCTGTGGATACTGTGGGCAGAAGGTGGCGAGGGAGCGCCACTCCGTCAGCCACCCTGCCCTGCCAGGGACCGGTGGCCGGGGACAACCTGGAGAGCCGAGATGAAGAACCAGGCCAAAATGATGATCGTGGCGATCGGTACGCTGACTGCCGGACTGGTGCTGGCCATGCCCCCCACACCACCCGCCTTCACCGATCTGGACCTCGACGGGGACGGGCAGATCACCCAGCAGGAGTTCACCCAGTTCCGCGCAACGCGCATGGCCGGGCGCGCGGCCCAGGGTTATCCCTTGCGCAATGCCGGCCGGGCGGCACCCTTCGCCCAGATCGATGCCGACGGTGATGGCACGCTCAGCCGTCAGGAGTTCGACAGCTACCATGCCTGCCGGCCCATGATGGGCAACCGGTCCGGACCGGGCCCGCGGTCGGGATGCCGCCGTTGAGGAAACTCGGATCAGGTCGCTGCGCGCCTTGATCCGAGACCCTTGCGTGGGACTGTCCATTGGGGGAAGGGTGAAAATCAATGACTTGCGGGAACACCAATGCCCCCCTTCCCCCAAATCCCCATCCCCCGGTACTTGTCCAGAGCTTCCTGAAGTCTTCCCTCCTACCAAGGATAGGCGTACACCCCGGCATACAGGAAGTAATGCCGCAACAGATAGCCGCCGATCAGCACCAGGACGGATGCGGTGACGACGGGCACGTGGGTCGCCCAGCCCTTGAGCACGCCGCGCAGCTCCAGGAAGAACGGCACGATCAGGCCGAAGCCGATGAAGCCGATGAGCCAGCCGAGGTCGTTCCATAGCAACTGGTTGCTGTGCACCGCGGATTCCGAACCGTTCGCCATGTAGTGGTAAAAGGAGAACAGGATCACCAGCTCGGCGGCGATCAGCATCACATCGATGCGCTCGTAGAACACACGCAGGCCGCTGTCTTCCTCTCGCCGCACGATCACGTGCAGCACCACCAACAGGTAGGCCAGGGCCGTGGAGAAGGCCGACACGGTGAACAGCAGGGGAACGCCGGGGTTGTGCCACAGGGCCACCGCCGGGAAGGACTGCAACAACAGGCCGGTGTAGACGGCCACGCCGATGCCGTTGATGGTGGCCAGCCAGCCGATCTGCGTGTGAAAGCGCAGGCACAGCCTGGACAGCCAGACGACGAAGCCGAGGTCGAGGATCTGCTTCAGCACCGGAGTGCGGTTGGCCACTTCCGATTCCTGCATGTAGGGCAGCGCGTAGAACACGCCCCAGAACATCATCCAGATGATGAACTGGGTGCCCCAGGCGATCCAGGCATCCGGCTTGTAGAACAGCACCAGCGGGTTGAGCACGTTGATCACCGCCAGGTGGTCCAGGAGGTGGATGAACAGCATCAGCGAGCCGATGGACAACAGCACGATGCCCGAGGCCGCTCCCAGGAACACCAGGGTGCGGTGATGCTTGAGATACATGTCGGTGAGGAAGGTGACCACCAGCACGGCGGCGCCGAGGCCGCCGGTGTACAGGTAGACGGCGATCCACCAGGTCCACACCTGCTGCGTCGCATAGGTCATGGTGACGTCCATCTCAACCCCTCCTCTTCAGATCGTCGATGTAATACACGTTCGGCCGTGTGCCGATGTGCGGCAGCAGCGGCCGCGCCACGCCGGAGGCCACCATCTGGGTGACCGGATCGTTGGGATCGTCCAGGTCGCCGAACTGGCGCGCAGAGCCGACGCAGGTTTCGACACAGGCCGGTTGCCTGCCCTCCCTCACCCGGTGTTCGCAGAAGGTGCATTTGTCCATGCTGGGACGCTGGCGGCGATAGGCCTCGCCGTAGAATTCCTTGCCGATCTCCACGTCCTCGTAGGTGATCTCGCGGCGGGCGTCGTAGGGACAGGCCATGGCGCAGGCGCGGCAGCCCATGCACAGATCCTCGTCCACCAGCACGATGCCGTTGTCCAGCTTGTAGGTGGCCCCCGTGGGACACACCGACATGCAGGGAGGGTTGTCACAGTGATTACACAGCCGCGGGAAGAAACGACGGTGGACGTCGTCGCCGGAGCCGATCTCCTTGTCGTGCACGTGGGTCCGCCAGGAATTCTTCCAAACCGGGGTCTGGTTCTCCATGGCGCAGGCGGCCATGCAGGCGTTGCAGCCCACGCAGGTGTTCAGGTCGATAACCATTGCATAGTGAGTCATTTTCCAGCCTCCCTCAGATCCGCTCGACGCGCAGGGTGAATTCCTGGGAACGGAAACCGGCCACCACCGGCTCCACCTGGTAGGGCACCAGCTTGTTGGTCGCCGTGCCCTCCCCCTTGGTGCGCGTGAGGTAGGGGTTCTCCACGCCGAAGGAGCTGTAGATGAACAGGGTGTCCCGGCGTACCAGGCGGGTGACGTAGGCGCGGCCGGTCGTGCTCTGTCCGGTCTGGCTGTTGGTCAGCCGGATCCTGTCGCCGGACTCGATGGCCAGGGCATTGGCACGATCGGGATGTATCCAGACACCCTTGTAGATATCGTTCTTGAATTGATTGATGGCCGCCAGCACGGGGTTGTTGGAGTTGGTGGAACCGTGGGAGACGGTGGGCGTCTTGCCATAGGTGAAATAGAACTCGTCCTGATCCAGCGGCTTGTCCATGGTCAGGCCCTCGCGGCATTCGGCCACCACGCGCCCGGCCAGCGTGTTGAAGTGGGCGCTCCTGAAGCCCATGCCCCGCAGGCCATGGAACAGGTTGGAGAAGAACTCGATACGCCCGGAATCGGTGGGAACCGGCATCTTGCGTGGCATACCGTGGTGCTCGATCAGGTGCATCTTGTCCTCCTCGTGGAACACTCCCCGCTGGCGCAGCACGCGATCCAGTTCCGCCGTGCTGACGTGGAGCCGCTCGGCGGTCTGCTCGAAGGCCACCTTGCGGCAGGCCTGAAGGAACGAACCTTTCTTGTGGGTCTTTCGGGTCTCCTCCCATGCAGCCAACACCGGCGCCTTCTTCAGGCCGGTGAGGGTCTCGATCCAGGTGAGGAAGCCCTCCGTATTGCCGCTGATGATCTCGGTCATCTTCATCAGTATGTCCGGCGTCTCTTCCGTGTCGTAGAGCGGATCGATGGCGGCATAGCGGGTGGTCAGGGCCAGATCCTGGTTGACGCCGTTGCCGTAGACCGTGGGCTCGTCGCGCTCCAGGTAGGTGGTGTTGGGCAGGATCACATCGGCATAGGCCGCCGTGTCCGACGGCAACACGTCGATCAGCACCACCAGTTCCATGTTCTCGTGGGACAGGACCTCCTTCCAATAGGTGTCCGGGTAGTAATGCCGCACCGGGTTGGCGGCGTTGATGATGACGGCACGGCTCAGATAGGGCTCGCCGTTGTGCATCACCTTGCCCTCCACCGATTCGCGGAAACCGGTGTCGGTCATCACCGGCAGGGCGATGCTGTCCTTGCCCTCCGCGCGCTGCTGCGCGGCCCAGGCCCATGTCCAGCCGGGCCGGCCGTGGGAGAAGTTCTCCCCCTTGGAAACCGCCCCGATGACCATCTTGGCGAAGTGCATGCCGGCCAGATTGGCCATGGGCGAGGCGATTTCACGGCCCTCGTCGTAGGCCCGGAACATCTCCGCCGCCTTGTGGCGGTACTCGGCCGCCATGATCCAGCCGCCGATGCTGTCCAGGCCACCGGTGAGCGCCTGGATCATGGCCTGCACCCGGCGCAGCATCATCACGCTCTGATAGCGTGCCCCGTGCCAACCGGGATCGATGATGGAGGGGCGGTTGGTACCGAATTCCCGCGCCACCCGGCGGATGGTCTCCGCCGGCACACCCGTGGTCCGCGCTGCCCATTCCGGGGTGTAGTCGCGCAGCTCCTCCATCTGCGCCTGGAACACGGTGACCACCTCCTTGCCGTCCACCCGGCTGCCCTCCGGCGCCCGCAACGCCGGCAGAAAGGTGTCACCGTCCACGTCCTTGTAATTGTCGTTGCTGAACTTGGGCACCACGCGGACACCCTCGCCGCCCTCGGCCAGCACCTTCCAGTTGCCGTTCTCATCGGTGAGCGGCTGCCATTCCCCCTGTTCGTCCTTCCACAACAGGAAGGGCATGTTGGTATGACGGAGAAGGAAACCTTCGTCGTAATAGCCCTCCTCCATCATCACCCGCATCATCGCCAGCAGGAAATCCAGGTCGGTGCCGGGCCGGATGGCGATCCACTCGTCCGCCTTGGCCGCCGTCTCCGAGCGCCGCGGATCCAGCGCCACCACCTTGGCGCCGTTCTTGCGGCCCTGCGCGAAACGCACCATGCGGCAGGTGGACACGGCGCCGATGGAGGCATTGTTGGCCACGAACAGGATGTAGCGGGCATTGTCATAGTCCGGCAGGATTTCATCGTGGATATTGAAGTTGCCGGTCACCAGGTCGGTGCCCAAATGGCCGGTGGTCACGCAGTGCTGCATGGGAGAGGCGATGATATTGGGCACCTCGTTGGCCATGGCGAAGGGCACCGCCCAGTTCATGTAGAACACGCAGGAAGTCCAGCCGCCCACCATGGTCCATTCCCACGGCTTCACATCGGCGGCCTGTTTTTTGGCCGCGATGTACTCGAAGGCCTCTTCCCAGGTGGCCTGACGGAACTTGTACTCCCCGCGCTTGCTGCCCTCGACACGGATCAGCGGGGTCTTGATGCGGTCGGTGTCATAGATCTGGCGCAACCCGGCCTGACCCCGGGCGCAGATCTTGCCGCGGTTGAGCGTGGATTCGGGATTGCCAGCCAGCTTGACGATACGCTTGCGGCCATTGCGCGCCTCAGTGGTGACCTTGAGGTTGCACAGTGACGAACAGAAGTTGCATATGCTGTGACTGGTTTCGACTACGGGTTTGGAAGCCGCCTGCGCATCCTTTCCAAGGATGCCCAGCGGTTTCAATAACGATAACCCGGCGCCACCAATTCCCGTGGTTTTCAGGAACGAGCGCCGGGACAGACGGGGAAACGTCCAGGCCATGGTGTAATCCTCTAAGCTCCGCACGCGGAATATGGAAAAACCCGGTGCGCGGTGTTGTTCAGCAGTAATTATTTTTTTTCCGCCCTTCTGTGAGGGCTCACCCTTCTTCGAGGGCTCTTCATAGCCTGCCATCCAGCCAGTTTGCAGATATTTGACACACGTCAAAAACCCATGAATGAAATGAGGTAATCGCCCAGGCGACAGGTTTATTATTCAAGCACTTACTGAAGTTCTTATGTATTTTGGGGCCTGTTCCATCCCAACAGTGATTTTTGTCATGGATCGAAACTTTTCTTCCCTGTCCCCATGGGTTGTAAGAAGGAATGAGGATCACGCAACAGGGCCCGCAGACGGCGCAATTCATCCGCGGGCAGGCTGTCCGGCAACAGCACCACGGAACGGCGGCGCCAACGGCCCAGGGAGAAATTCAGCACGATCAAAGAAGGATGCACGAAGGCGTCATGCCGCAGGCGCGCCTCCATTTCCCCTCCCCGCACCGTGCCCAGGGACCAACCTCCGACGGGGTCCCAGGCCAGCATGGTCACAGGCCGCCAGACATGACGGCGGAGAAACAGGAGATACCCGGCCAGAACCGGCAAGAACAGCATCGGTCGCGGGACATCCGGCAACGGCGCCCAGATACTGAAACCGAACACGGCGGCATGGATCGCGCCGACGGACAGGATCAGACGCGATGACGGCCGGGGCTCCAACCGCAGGGGGGATCGCAGTGCGGGTGACGGCGGCATCCCGGCCTCTTGCTCCCTGCGCACCCCAAACCCCTAGCAGCTACGCCAACAAGGCCACCGCCTTCACCTGTACATGGACCTCACGGCCAGGCTCGATACCCAGCAGCACGGCGGACTTGCGGGTAATCCGGGAGAGGATGGGAACCCCGCCGGCATCCAGGCGCACGATCATCTGCGCCGCGTTCAGCCCGGACAGCTCCTCCACCCTGGCCTTGAAGATATTGAGGATACTGGTGTGGGTCTGGCGTTCGAGGGTCAGGCTGACATCCCGCGCCAATACCCGCAGACGCACCCGCCTGCCCACTGGCATCTCCTCGCCGGCCACGGTGAAACGGCCACCGGAGAATTCGACCACGTTGAGATGGAACTCCCGTTCATAGGCCACCACCCTCCCCTCGATCAGGGCCTCGGCATCCTCGCCCTGGGACAGGGGCAGATCGACACGGGTCAGCATCTCACCGATGGGACCGGCTCCCAGCACCCGGCCCGAGTCGATGAGCACCAGGTGATCGGCCAGGCGGGCCACCTCGTCCGGGGAGTGACTGACGTAGAACACCGGGATCTCCAGTTCCTCGTGCAAGCGTTCCAGGAAGGGCAGGATCTCGGTCTTGCTGCGCAGATCCAGGGCCGCCAGGGGCTCGTCCATCAGCAGCAGACGGGGACTGGTGAGCAGCGCGCGGGCGATGGCCGCCCGCTGGCGCTCACCACCGGAGAGATGAGCCGGACGGCGCTCCAGCAGGGGCTCCAGCCCCAGCAGCGCCACCGCCTCGGCGAAGGAAACCCGGCGCTCCCCCGGCGGCGTGCGCTTGAACCCATACTCCAGATTGCGCCGGACCGTGAGATGGGGAAACAGGCTCGCCTCCTGGAAGACATAGCCCAGGGGACGCCGGTGGGGCTCGACGAAACGGCCGCCGTCCTCCCACACATCATCACCCAGGCGGAAATAACCACCCTCCCCCCTCTCCAGCCCCGCCACGGCCCGCAGCAGGGTGGTCTTGCCGCAGCCGGAGGGGCCGAACAGGGCCGTGACGCCCCGCGCCGGCACACGGAACCGCACATCCAGGGTGAATGCGCCGCGCCGGATGCGGAAGCGTGCTTCGATGCTCATGGCGAGACCACCGGGAAACGTCGCTTGAGGGCGTAGACGCTGATGAGCATGAGGAAGGAGAACAGCAGCAAGCCACCGGCCAGCCAGTGGGCATGACCGTACTCCAGCGCCTCGACGTGATCGTAGATGGCGATGGACAGGACCTGGGTCTCGCCGGGGATATTGCCGCCGATCATCAACACCACGCCGAATTCACCCACGGTGTGGGCAAAGGACAATACCGCCGCGGTGAGGAAACCGGGACGCGACAGCGGCACCACCACGGTGAAGAAGCGGTCCAGCGGCGAGGCCCGCAGGGTGGCCGCCACCTCCAGCGGCCGCTGCCCGACGGCGTTGAAGGCATTCTGCAGCGGTTGCACCACGAACGGCAGGGAATAGACCACTGAACCCACCACCAGCCCGGTGAAGGTGAAGGCCAGCGGCCGCCCCCCCATGGCCTGCATCAGGCCGCCGATGGGTCCATGGGGCCCCAGGGCGATGAGCAGATAGAAACCCAACACCGTGGGCGGCAGCACCAGGGGCAGTGACAGCACCGCCTCGACCATGGCCTTGAAGCGGAAACGGGTCCGCGTCAGCCACCAGGCCAGGGGAGTGCCCACCAACAACAGGATCGCCGTGGTGACGACCGCCAGTTTCACCGTCACCCAGAGGGCGGCGATATCGGCGGATGTGAGCGCCTCATTCATCGGCGGGAATACGGTAACCGAAACGGCGTATGATCTCCCGCGCCGCCTCTCCCCGCGCATAGGCCAGGAAGGCGCGCGCCCCGGGGCTGTCCCTGAGCAGCACCGCCTGTTGTTCGATGGGCGTATACAGAGACTGCGGGATCAGCCAGTGGGAACCGGGTGGATCGCCATCGGGACGCATGATCTGGGACGCGGCAATGAACCCCAGGCGGGCATTGCCACTCTTGACGAACTGGTAGGTCTGGCCGATGTTCTCGCCACGGACCATGCGGCCGCGCAGGCGGCCCCACAGACCCAGCTTTTCCAGCACCTCCCGCGCCGCCTTGCCATAGGGCGCGAGCCGGGGATTGGCGATGGCCAGGTGGCGGAAATCCCCCTCCGCCAGCACCTGCGCCGAGGAATCGATGTAACCCGGCTCCGGGCTCCACAGCAGCAAGCGCCCGGTGGCATAGGTGAAACGGCTGCCGCGAACGGCCAACCCGCCCTCATCCAGCAATTGCGGCCGGCGCGCATCCGCGGCGAAAAAGGCATCGAAAGGCGCGCCGTTGACGATCTGCGCATAGAGCTTGCCGGTGGAGCCTGCCACCAGAATCACCGGCCGGCCGCTTTCCCGTTCGAAGCCCTGGGCGATGAGCCGGGCGGTATCGGCGAAATTGGCGGCCACCGCCACCCGTACCGGCTCCCCGGCGGCAGCCACGACCACCACCGGCAGGAATGCGATCAGGGCGAAAAAGAGGCGTGGGAGCATCGGGCGGGTTCCTTGCGGCCGGTGCGGAGGAATGTATCAGCGTCCCACCGGCCCTTCAACGCAGAGCGCCAGGGAAGCTCTGAATGAATCTGGCGCGAGCGGATTGAGGTGAAAAATCGTTCAGATCAAGGCGCGAATCGCAGGCAATAGCCCGCTGTTGGCAAGATTCGCAACGCAGAGATGGACGATTTGGCGCCTCAAGATGCCGTGCCACGATTCGTTCAGAACTTCCCAAGGGCCATTTCGAGACGCGCCCGGATCCGTTCCGGCGGCATCAGAGCGAACATGCGCGCCATCTCCGGCCCGTGGATCCTGCCGCTCAGGGCGGCCCGCAGGGGCATGAACAGGGCCTTGCCCTTGGCGCCGCTGGTCTTCTTCAACCGCGCCACCAGAGCCTGGTAATCGGCGCCCGCCTCCTCCAGCGCATCCAGGGCGTGACGGAAGAATCCGCCGCCGGCGTCGCGGATCACGGCGGCGGCCTCGCCATCCGGGCGGAAGCCGTCGTCACGGAACAGCACGCCGGCCCAGTGCAGGGCATCGGCCGGCGTGAAGGCATTTTCCCGGACGGCGGCGACGAAGGCCTCCTCCCGGCCCGGCGGCACCCGCTCGCGCACCGCCTCGCCCATCCAGTCCCACAGCCGCTGCCAGGCGGCATGCCGGACCGCCTCATGCTGCCAGTGATCCAACTGGACCGGGTCATAACGGCCCGGGGCCCGGCCCAGCCGGGCCACATCGAATTCCGCGCCCAGTTCCCCGATCGTCTTGTACCCCTCTTCCACGTAGTGATGACCGAGCCTGGCCAGGTAGTTGAGCAATGCCTCCGGCAGATAACCGGCCTCGCGCAACTCGCGCAGACTGCGGCTGCCATGGCGCTTGGACAGGGGCGCGCCATCGGCGCCGACGATCATGGAGATATGCCCATAGCGGGGCGCCGGCAGATCCAGGGCCCGCAGCAACAACAACTGGCGCGGTGTATTGGTCAGGTGATCCTCGCCACGCAGCACATGGGTCACGCCCATCAGGCTGTCGTCCACGGCATTGCAGAAAAAGAACGCCGGACTGCCGTCGGCGCGGCGGATGATGAAATCACCGATATCGTCGGTGGCGAAGGTCTTGGGCCCCTGCACCAGATCCTCGAACTCCACCGTGCCATCCCGTGGCACGCGGAAACGCAGGGTAGGCCGCAGCCCCTCGGCAAGCCTGCGCTCGACCTCCTCTGCGCTCAGATGGGCGCAAGTGCCGGCATAGCGGGGCGCCCGCCCGGATGCGCGCTGTGCCTTGCGCGAAAGGGACAGCTCCTGGGGCGTGCAGAAACAGGGATAGGCCAGACCACGCTCTTCCAGATCACGGAAATACTCCGCATACACGGCATCGCGTTCCGACTGGCGGTAGGGGCCGTGGCCGCGATCCTCGCCCGGCCCCTCCTGCCAATCCAGGCCCAACCACTTCAGATCCTCCATCAGGGCCTGTTCGTGCTCGGCACGGGAACGCCCGGCATCGGTATCCTCGATGCGCAGCAGGAAATCACCACCGTCCCGGTGGGCCAGGAGATAATTGAACAGGGCGGTGCGGACATTGCCGACATGCAGCAATCCGCTGGGACTGGGGGCAAAGCGGGTTTTCATGACGGGACGGTGAACCGGGGACAATACGAAAGCCACGTAGGGCCGCATAGGGTAGCAGCATCGGGGGACGAGCCACACCACCGGCCACGGCCGGTGTCAGAGGCGTGTGTCGATGCCGGCCTGGCGCAGGATGGCGTTGGCCGTTGGACGCGCTTTGATGGTGACCGGCACGGAGAAGCGCTTGCCGGTGATCGGGCTTTCCCATATTTCGTGACTGCCCTTGCCCTGGCGGACGAACCGGCAGCCGTGCTCCTGGAGGATGCGCCGCAGGGGTGCGTAGAGCCCACCACCCACGCCGGATCAGGCCCGCAGCGGCAGGGGGGCGGTTTCGAGGTGTTCGAAGCGCAAGCGCAGCATGCCGGGCCGCGGGTGGTAGCCGTTGAGTTCGGCCAGTTCCGGTGCGATCTCCCAGGCGCGGCGGGTCAGCTCTTCGAAACTGTCGGCCTCGGTCACCAGCCCGATGGCGTCGCATTCGGCCACCCAGACGCCGTCGTGCTCGGCGACTTGAAGGGTGAATTCCTGCGTGTTGGGCGCGGTTTTCGGCATGGCGGCGGGTAGAAAGGCAAGCGGTGACGGGGTGAGCGTAGCCCAGGGCGTGGGGTGGTTCAACTTGTGTACACAAACCGTACACAAACCACCCGCGGCCGGCCATCACGCCGAAGTGGAATTTCGACCGCCCGCGGGTATCATCTCCCCTCCCGTGTACCGACCGGATCACGAACCATGAAGAAAATCCTCATTACCTGCCTGGGACTGCTCATCGCCATGACCACTGAAGCCTCCGACACCCCCCGCGTCAAACTGGAAACCAGCCAGGGCGACATCGTGCTGGAACTGAACCGCGCCAAGGCCCCGAAAACGGTCGCCAACTTCATCGCCTATGTGAAGAAGGGCCACTACGACGGCACCATTTTTCACCGTGTCATCAAGGGCTTCATGATCCAGGGCGGCGGCTACGACAAGAATTTCAATGAAAAGGACACCATGGCCCCGGTGGAGAACGAGGCCGACAACGGCCTGAGGAATGACCGCGGCACCATTGCCATGGCCCGCACCAACGATCCCCACTCCGCCACCGCCCAGTTCTTCATCAACCACAAGGACAACGGCTTCCTCAACCATACCGCCAAGAATGCCCGTGGCTGGGGCTATGCGGTATTCGGCAAGGTCATCGAGGGCATGGACACGGTGGACGCCATCGCCAACCTGCCCACCGGACGCGGCGGTTTCTTCCCCACCGATGTGCCCAACCCGCTGGTGGTGATCAACAAGGCCATTCTGCTCAACGACTGAATCCCACGGGGGGCCGCAGCCCCCTTTTTTCCCCATGCCACACACACTGTTCATCGCCGACCTCCACCTGGACCCGGACTATCCCGCCAACCGGGAACTGTTCCTGCGTTTCCTCGCCGAACGCGCCCCGCAAGCCGATGCCCTGTACATCCTCGGTGACCTGTTCGAGGTCTGGATCGGCGACGACGACCCGACCCCGGAACACGCCGAGGTCATCTCCAGCATCCGCGAGCTCACCGATGCCGGTACGCCGGTTTTCGTCATGCATGGCAACCGGGACTTTCTCCTGCGCAAGGTCTTCGCCTGGTCGGCCGGCTGCAAACTGATCGAGGACCCCACCGTGGTGGACCTCTACGGCACCTCCACCCTGCTGATGCACGGCGACACCCTCTGCACCGCCGACATGGACTATCTCCAGTTCCGCAAGATCGTCCGCAATCCACTGATCCAGGAAAAATTCCTCCATCTGTCGGTGCCGGTGCGCCGGGTCTTCGCCCGGCAGATGCGCGATGCCAGCCGCAACCGCGGCCATTCCTCCAGTCCGGCGGAAACGGACCCGCAGGTTCTCGCCGAAGTGGCGGAATTCGCCGAATTGCTACGCGGCGTGCTGCCCACCGGTCTTGGCCGGCCCGATCCGGAAAAGGAACAGCTCATCAGCGACGTGGACGAAGAGGAAGTGCGCAAGGTGATGCGTTATCACCGCGTGCAACGGCTCATTCACGGCCACACTCACCGCCCCGGCCGTCACGATTTCAACCTGGACGGACATCCGGCCGAACGGCTGGTCCTGGGCGAATGGCTGGAACAGGGCAGCGTCCTGGTCTGCACACCGGATGGCTGTACCCTGGAAACCACCGGCTGAACAAGCCATGATCCCGCCTTGTTCGTGATGGCGGCCCTGGTTGCCTGCGCGACCCGCCATGAACGGGGCGAATGTCCCCACACCGAAAACCAATCCACGATACAAAGGAGACTCATACCCATGAAAATCAAGCTGTTTGTCCCCCTTTTGCTCGCCACGGCCCTGGCCCAGCCTGCCCTGGCGGAAACCGATCCCAACGTGGCCGGGGCCCGGCAGGTCATCAAGCAGTTTTTCTCGCAGTTGAAGGGGGAGTTGCAGCAGGCCATGAAGGCGGGCGGACCGGTGAACGCCATCTCCGTCTGCAATGAGAAGGCCCCCGCCATCACGGACAAGGTCGCCGCCGATACCGGCTGGTACGTCGCCCGCACCAGCCTCAAGAACCGCGCGACCGCCAACCGCCCGCTGCCCTGGGAGAAGAAGGTGCTCCAGGAATTCGAGGCGAGAAAGGCCGCGGGCGAGGACATCAAGACCATGGAATACCATGACGTGGTGATGGAGGACGGGAAACAGGTTTTCCGTTACATGAAGGCCATCCCCACCGGCAAGGTCTGTCTCAAGTGCCACGGGAGCAAGGAAGTATCCCCCGAGACGGAGGCCAAGCTCCACGAACTCTACCCCTCTGACAAGGCCCGTGGCTTCAAGGTTGGAGATATCCGCGGCGCCTTCGTGCTGAAAAAGCCGCTTTGATCGGCACGCGGATGCCGCCCGTGGCATCTCCCCCACCCGCCGGTTCAGGGATGGACCGGTGGCGTGGGGCGTCGCCGGACCGGCGGATCCGGATATGCTGAATCCCTTCCTGTACCCCGCCTTATTCATGGTGGATCGCGGTTCCTGGCGCCGGACCGGTGCGGCTGGGCGCCGGGCTGGAACCAGCCAGGACCGGGATAGACCGACGCCCTTCATCCTTGAGGTGATATGCCGCTTACGGCGATTTGTGATGACTTTCATTCACTTGCCGTGGGCTTCGGCCGCCATCATGAACAAGGTGGGTTACAGCCTGCTGTCGCTGCTGCTGCTTCCACCGGCCTGGGCGAACGATACTGCCAAACCGGTTCGCACCCTGCCCTATTCACAATTGCTCATCCATCCCCGTTTCGAGGCGCCGGCCACCGTGGTCAGCCTCAACGACAGCCGTATCGGCGCCGAAATCAACGCCCGGATCGAATCCATCGAGGTACGGGTGGGCGAGATGGTGGAACCGGGTGCCTTGCTGGCCCGGTTGGACTGCGGCGACTACCGGCTGGCGGTGGCTCGTATCGAGGCTGAATTGCAGGGGCTGGAGGCGCAACTGCGTCTGGCCCGCCAGCAGTTGCGGCGCGCCCGTTCCCTGGAACTGAACAGGAACGCATCGGAGGAGCTGGTGGATCAGCGCCAGGCCGATGTCGCACGGCTGCAAGCCGAGCATGACTCCCGCCAGGCGGCCCTGCGGGCGGCCCGGCGCGACGTGGGGCGCTGCCGGGTGCAGGCCCCGTTCCGCGCCGTGGTCCTGCAACGCATCGCCCAGGAGGGCGAAATCGCCGCTCCGGGCACCCCCTTGCTGCGCATCCTCGACCTGGACCGTATCGAGATCTCCGCCCAGGTGGAGGCGCGCCTGGCCCGTTCCCTGCGGAGCGGCGCCGGGCTGAACTTCCACTACCGACAGCAGGACTATCCCGTGAAGCTGCGCGCCCTGATGCCGGCCCTGGACGCCAACCGGCGTTCACGCGAGGCACGCCTGGAATTCATCGGCGAACGAGCCCTGCCCGGCGCGGTGGGCCGGCTCCGTTGGCGCGACCCCACCCCCCACCTGCCGGCGGACATTCCGGTGCAACGCCACGGCCAACTTGGCGTGTTCGTCCTCGAAGAGGACCGCGCCCGCTTCGTCGCCCTGCCGGGGGCCCTGGAGGGACGCCCCGCCCGCGCCGAGCTGCCGCCGGACAGCCTGGTGATCGTGGAGGGGCGGCATGCGTTGATGGACGGGGACGAGGTCCGGCGTGCCGCCGGGGAGTGATACTCCGTCTCCCACCGGAAATAAAATGCCAAGAATTCATAAAAACGTCACATTTCATTCATGCCGGCGCAATATTCGTGCAATATTCTTCCATCCCGTCGTGATACACGGCGAAGCAGCCTGTCGGCATAAAGGCTGCCCGACCGGAGGACGTCTTCCCGGTGCCCCCACGGGGTCCGTGGTAACGTTCCCTGCACTCACTTAGGAGAGATGGTTACATGAACAAGCACTGGTTTACCGCGTCCGCCCTCGCCACCGCCCTGCTGCTCGGTCCCATGGCCGCCGAGGCACGCACCCTGATCCAAAACAAGGGCTCCGATACCTTGGTCAACGTGGCGCAGGCCTGGGCCGAGGCCTACCGCAAGGTCGCGCCGGACGTGGCCATCGCCGTCAGCGGCGGCGGTTCCGGCACCGGCATCGCCGCCATGATCAACGGCACCGTGGACATTGCCAACGCCAGCCGACGGATGAAGGCGAAGGAAATCAAACGGGCGAAGAAACGGGGCCAGAACCCGGTGGAACACATCGTCGGCTATGATGCCCTGGCCGTCTACCTGCACCAGAACAATCCCGCCGAACAACTGAGTATCACCCAATTGAAGGAGATCTACGGCCGCAAGGGCAAGGCAAGAAAATGGTCCGATCTGGGGTTGAGCGTGCCCGGCTGCGGCAGTGACAAGATCGTGGTGGTCAGCCGCCAGAACAATTCCGGCACCTATGCCTATTTCAAGAAGGCCGTGCTGGGCAAGAGGGGCAAGTACCGTTCCGGCACCCTGGACATGCACGGTTCCAAGGATGTGGTCGATCTGGTGGAGAAGACTCCCTGCGCCATCGGCTACAGCGGGCTCGCTTATGCCACCGAACATGTCAAAATGGCCTGCATCTCCAAGGACGGCAAGCCCTGCGTGAAACCCAGCGTGGCCACCGCCAGCGACAACAGTTACCCCATCGCCCGCCCGCTGTTCATGTACACCAACGGCGAGCCTACCGGCGAGATCAAGAAATACCTCGACTGGGTCCTGAGCGACGAGGGCCAGTGCATCATTCTGAAAAAGGGCTATGCACCGGTACGCGCCGTGAAGTGTAACTGAAGAGCCTGTCGGACTTAGGGGGATCGTAGCGAAAAAGTGGGACAGTGAGGATGATTTTTCATGATTTTGAGGAGCATAGTGGTAACTATGTGACGAAAAATCAGGGAAAATCAGACCGCTGTCCCGCTTTTGCAGCCGATCCAGCCTGAGTCCGACAGGCTCTGAACCCGGCCGGGGGCCCTGCGCCCCCGTGCCGCAACCTTCCTGGACATCCCATGAGCCACTACGAACAACGCCTGGAAGAAGACCTGAAGAGTATCCGCCGGCAGGTGAGCCGGATCGCCTCCCTGGTGGACGAGGCCCTGCACAACGCCGTGCATGCCCTGCTGACCGGCAACCGCATCCTCGCCAACGCCACGGTGCTTGGGGATGGCGCCATCAACCGGGCGGTTCGGGAAACCGACCGGGCCTGTCACGCCTTCATCGCCCGGCACCTGCCCAGCGCCGGCCATCTGCGGGTCATGTCCGCGACCATCCGCGCCAATATCGCCCTGGAGCGCATCGGCGATTACGCCGTCAGCATCGCCCGCGAATCGGTGCAGTTGTCCTCTCCCCCTGCGGGCACCCTGGCCCGGGCCGTGGAAGCCATGGCAGGCGACTCCCGGGAGATGCTCCGTCATGCCGCGGATGCATTCACCAGCGAAAACGCCGAACAGGCCAAGGCCACCATGGCCATGGCCGACCAGGTGCAGCGGCACATGGATGCCGTCATCGCCGAGCTGACCGAGGGGGGCGACCGTCCCATCAAGGATCAGTTCGCCCTGTTCGTCGTCTTCGCCATGCTGGAGCGGGTGTCCGATCAGGCCAAGAATCTGTGCGAGGAAACCGTCTTCGCTGTCACCGGAGAGACCAAGGCCGCCAAGGTCTACAACATTCTCTTCCTGGACGAAGGCAACGATGGCGCCAGCCAGATCGCCGAGGCGGTGGCGCGCAAGACCTACCCCAACAGCGGCCGCTACGCCAGCGCCGGCCGCCGCCCGGCCGAGGCCATTCATCCGGCGGTGCGCAGTTTCCTGGAAGAACACGGTTTCGACCTGAGCGGGGCGACCATCGACGCCATCGATCTGTCTCCCGCCGAACTGGCCGAATACCACGTTATCGTCAGCCTGCAAGGCCCGGTGGAGGACTATATCCAGGAGATCCCCTTCCACACCGCATTCCTGCAATGGGATGTGGGTGAACCGGTCGCGGACCTGTCCGACGAGGAGGCACGCGCCCAGGTGGCGGAAATGTATCGCGGGATCTCGGTGCAGGTGCGCGACCTGATGGAGCAACTGCGTGGTGAAGGGGCCGACTGATGGCCGGACGAAACGCAGCATCCGCCGGGGTGGATTTCGACCGGCGCAACCTCGACTGGTACATCGACAAGGCGGTCCAGGCGCTGGTCTTCATCGGCGGCATATCCGCCATCGTCTTCATCATCGGCATCTTCGTCTTCATCACCAAGGAAGGCATGGGCTTCGTCATCAACACCCTGGACCTGGGTGAATTCTTCGGCTCCGAGTACTGGGAGCCCAGTGACGAAGACGCGCCGGAATACGGCATTCTGGCCCTGATCGCCGGTACCGCCAGCGTCACCGGCCTGGCCATGCTGGTGGCCATCCCCTTTTCCCTGGGCGCGGCCATCTACATCGGCGAGTTCGCCACCGGCAAGACCCGCGAATACCTCAAGGTGCTGGTGGAACTGCTGGCCGCCATCCCCTCCGTGGTGTGGGGCTTCATCGGCCTGTCCATCATGAATCCGCTGATCATCGAACTGTTCGATGTGCCGGTGGGTCTGACCGTGCTCAACGCCGGCATCATCCTCGGCCTGATGGCCGCTCCGATCATGACCTCCATCGCGGAAGACGCCCTCAAGGCCGTGCCGGACCGCTACCGCGAGGCCGCCGAGGCCCTGGGCGCGACCCGCTGGCAGGTGATCTACAAGGTGGTGCTGCCGGCGGCCAAGAACGGCCTGCTGGGCGCGGTACTGCTGGGCGTGGGCCGTGGTTTCGGCGAAACCATGGCGGTACTGATGGCCACCGGCCACTCGGTCAACATCCCCACCAGCGTGTTCGACTCGGTGCGCGCCCTGACCGCCACCATCGCCGCCGAACTGGGCGAGACCGCCGTGGGTTCCGACCACTACAGCGCCCTGTTCACCATCGGCATTTTCCTCTTCCTGATCACCTTCCTCATCAATCTCACCGCCGACCTGATCGTGCGCGGGATTCGCAAGGGATAGGACAAGAACGGGACCCATAGCCATCATGTTTGCCGCAACCGATCTCAACCAACGCAACAAGCGCTTGGAAAAACTGTACCGCACGCTGTTCCTGCTCATGACCGTGCTGCTGATCATCCCCGTGATGGTCATCCTCGGCACCCTGATCCACAAGGGCGCCCCCGCCCTGTCCATCGACTTCCTGTTCACCAACCCCACCGACGGCATGACCGCCGGCGGCATCTTCCCGGCCCTGCTGGGCACGGTGTGGCTGGTATCGGTGGCCCTGCTGGTCTCCGTGCCCCTGGGAGTGGCCGCGGCCATCTACCTGAGCGAATACGCCCCGGACAACTGGTTCACCCGTCTGATCAACCTGGCCATCATCAACCTGGCCGGCGTGCCGTCCATCGTCCACGCCCTGTTCGGCGTCGGCGCCTTCGTCCTCTTCTTCGGCTTCGGCACCAGCATCCTCGCCGCCAGCCTGACCCTGGCCATCATGACCCTGCCGGTGGTGATCGTCGCCACCCGCGAGTCGTTGCAGGCCGTGCCCCAGGCCTTCCGCGAGGCCTGCTGGAACATGGGAGCCACCCGCTGGCAGACCATCCGCACGGTGGTGCTGCCCAACGCCATTTCCGGCATCCTCACCGGCATCATCCTGGAGGTTTCCCGCACCACCGGCGAAACCGCGCCGATCATGTTCACCGGCGCGGCCTTCTTCCTGCCGTTCCTGCCCCAGAGCGTGTTCGACCAGACCATGGCCCTGTCCCTGCACCTGTTCGTGGTCTCCACCCAGGTGCCCGGCGTGCCGGAACACCTGCCCTACGGCGTCGCCCTGGTGCTGATCGCCATGGTGCTGATCATGAACAGCCTGTCCATCGCCTTCCGCATGTACCTGCGGGGTAAAAAGAAATGGTGAGCGAGAACGCCAGGGTCAAAATCAGCGTCCGCGACCTGACCATCCGTTACGGCGGCACCCCCGCCATCAGCGGGGTCAGCCTGGACGTCTACGAGAACGAGGTATTGGGCATCATCGGCCCGGCCAACGCCGGCAAGACCTCCTTCCTCAAGGCGCTCAACCGCATGGACGAATTCACCCCCGGCATGTCGGTGGAAGGTGAAATCCGCTTCGACGACCACGATATCCGCCGGCTGAAGAACGTCTATGCCCTGCGCAGCCGCATCGGCGTGGTCTTCCCGCTGCCGGTGGGCCTGCCCCTGACCATCTACGACAACGTCGCCCTGGCGCCACGCCTGCGCGGCATCCGGGACAAGGCGGAACTGGACGTCATCGTCGAGCAATGCCTCCACCGCGCCGCGCTGTGGGACGAGGTCAAGGACCGGCTCGATTCCCTCGGCAGCCTGCTCTCCGGCGGACAGCAACAGCGCCTGACCATCGCCCGCGCCCTCTCCCAGCAACCGGACGTGCTGATGCTGGACGAGTTCTCCATCGCCGTGGATCCGGTCACCACCATGCGCATCGAGGACGTGCTGAAGGAACTGAAGAGCGAAATGACCATCATCCTGGTCACCAACCTGGTCCAGCAGGCCCGCCGCCTGGCCGACCGCACCGCCTTCTTCCTCGACGGCGGCATGGTCGAGCTGGGCGACACCGAGGCCTTGTTCGAGGGCCAGGCCCGGGACCGGCGCACCACCGACTACATCGAGGGCCGTTTCGGCTAACCCCACCCTATTGCAGATGAACATCCACGCTACACCCGAACCGGAATACGCCGTTCGCGCCACCGGCCTGAACCTGTGGTACGGCACATTCCAGGCCCTGTTCGATATCGACCTGAACATCGCCAAGGGCCGCATCACCTCCCTGATCGGCCCTTCCGGCTGCGGCAAGTCCACCTTCCTGCGCAGCATCAACCGCATCAACGAGCGCCTGGGTTATGTGCGCATGGAGGGCCGTATCGAGGTCCACGGCCAGAACATCTACGCCGACGACGTGGAACTGCTGCAGGTCCGCAAGCAGGTAGGCATGGTCTTCCAGCGCCCCAACCCGCTGCCCATCTCCATCCGCGACAACATCCTCTTCGGTCACAACCTGCACAGTGAAGGGCGCAAGCCGTCGAAGGCCGAACAGGACGAGATCGTCGAACGGGCCCTGCGCCAGGTCCTGCTCTGGGACGAGGTCAAGGACCGGCTCAAACAAAAGGCCACCGCCCTGTCCCTGGAGGAACAGCAGAAGCTGTGCATCGCCCGCCTGCTGCCGGTCAAGCCGCGCGTATTGCTGATGGATGAACCCTGCTCCGCCCTCGACCCCAAGGGCACCGAGGCGGTGGAGGAACTGATCTGGGAACTGTCCGGCGAATACACCATCCTCATCGTCACCCACAACATGGCCCAGGCCCGCCGCGCCAGCGAGGACTGCATCTTCATGCTGATGGGCAAGGTGGTGGAACACAGCCCCACCGACGAACTGTTCGTGACACCACGGCGGCAGGAGACGGCGGACTACATCGAAGGGCGCTACGGCTGAGGCCGGGAACCCGCCCGGATGTTGCGGCTCCTGCACAGACACCGATGTCCAAACTGACCCTGCCCCAGCTCGAACGCCACCTCTTCGCCGCCGCCGACATCCTGCGCGGCAAGATGGACGCCTCGGAGTTCAAGGAATACATCTTCGGCATGCTCTTCCTGAAGCGCTGCTCCGATGTCTTCGAGGCACGCCGCCAGCAGATCATCGACGAAAACCTGGCCAAGGGCCGCACCCGGGAAGAGGCCGAACAGCGCGCCGAGAAGCCCTCGCGCTATACCGATTCCTTCTACGTGCCGCCCAATGCCCGCTGGGCGCATATCCGCGATGAACTGCACCGCGACGTGGGCGAGGGCCTGAACAAGGCCCTGGGCGCGCTGGAAACCGAGAATCCCTCGCTGGACGGGGTGCTCGGCCACATCGACTTCAACCGCAGGGTAGGGCAGACCAAGCTGCCGGACAAGAAGCTGCGAGAGCTGATCCTGCACTTCAACCAGTACCGCCTGCTCAACGAGGACTTCGAGTTCCCCGACCTGCTCGGCGCCGCCTACGAATACCTCATCGCCGAGTTCGCCGACTCTGCTGGCAAGAAGGGCGGCGAGTTCTACACCCCGCGCGACGTGGTCAGGCTGATGGTGCGCCTGCTAAAGCCCCAGGAAGGCAAGCGCGTCTATGATCCCTGCTGCGGCTCCGGCGGCATGCTCATCCAGTCACGCCACTACGTGGAGGAATACGGCGGCAACCCGCGCAACCTCGCCCTGTTCGGCCAGGAGAATGCCGGCAACGTCTGGTCCATCTGCAAGATGAACATGATCCTCCATGGCATTCCCGAGGCAGACATCCGTAACGAAGACACCCTGGCCAGCCCCCAGCACGTCGAGGGCGGCGAGCTGATGCGCTTTGATTACGTGCTCACCAATCCCCCCTTCAGCCAGAACTACACGCGGGAAGGCATGCTGTTCCCCGAGCGCTTCAAATACGGCTGGTGCCCGGAGACCGGCAAGAAAGCAGACCTGATGTTCGCCCAGCACATGCTGGCCGTCACCCGCCCCGGCGGCATCGTCGCCACCGTCATGCCCCACGGCGTGCTGTTCCGTGGCGGCGCGGAGAAGGAAATCCGCAAGGCCTTCATCGAGCACGACCACCTGGAGGCGGTCATCGGCCTGCCACCCAACCTCTTCTATGGCACCGGCATCCCCGCCTGCATCCTCATCCTGCGCCACGCCGGCGCCAAGCCCGCCGAGCGCCGGGGCAAGGTACTGTTCATCAATGCCGACGCCGAATACCACGCCGGCCGTGCCCAGAACTACCTGCGCCCCGAGCACATCGAAAAGATCGTCCGCACCTACGACGATTTCGAGGACGTGCCCGGCTATGCCGCCGTAGTCGAGCACGCCACCCTGGCCGAGAACGACTACAACCTCAACATCCGCCGCTACGCCGACAACAGCCCGCCGCCCGAACCCCATGATGTACGTGCCCACCTCATCGGCGGCGTGCCCAGACAGGAGGTGGCGGACAAGGCAGGGTTGCTCGACGCCCATGGCCTCAAGCCAGAAGTGCTATTCGTGGACCGCGACGAACACTACTACGACTTCGCCCCGCAACTCACCGAACGCGCCCAGCTCAAGGCCACCATCGAGGCTGACCCCGGTGTGGAGACCAAAGAACAGGCCCTCCGCGATGCCTTCACCGCCTGGTGGCAGGCCCACGAACAGCACCTGCGCCAATTGCCCGAGCGCCGCGACCTCATGGCCCTGCGCGCCGAGCTGCTGCACAGCTTCGAGGCGGCCCTCATGCCGGTCGGCCTGCTCGACCGCTACAAGATCGCCGGCGTTATCGCCAGTTGGTGGGACGACTACCAGTACGACCTGCGTACCCTCGCCGCCCAGGGCTTCGAGGGGCTGGTGGAAGGCTGGGTGGACACCATCCTCGATGCGCTGAACAGCGACGACAAGAAACAGGCCGCCAGGCTCAACCCGCTGGACCACAAGCTGGTGGTTCGCCTGCTGCCCGACTACCTGCAAGAGCTGGAACAAGTGGAGGGCCGCAAGGCCGAGCTGGAAGGGCAAATCGAGGCCGCCAAGCCCAAGACCGACGACGAGGAAGGCGACGAAGACAGCGACAACGAAGCCGCGCTGAGCGAGGCCGAAATCAAGGCGCTGAAGAAGCAACTCACCGCCACCAAGAAGCAGCTCAAGCAACTCAAGGCCCAGCTCGCCCAGCGACTCACCGAGGCCCATCTGGCGCTCACGCCGGAAGAGGCCGAACAACTGGTGCTCGACATCGCCCGCGACGACCTGGCCAGACAACTCGAGCGCTACGTCACCGCCCACCGCCAGACCGTCATTGCGGCGGTGGAAAACTGGTGGGACAAGTACAAGGTGACGGCGAGGGAGATCGAGGCCGAACGGGATGCGGCGAAGGCGAAGCTGGAGGGGTTTTTGAAGGAGCTGGGGTATGTATGATATTTCCCGAGAGCCTATTGCTGGCCACGTTAGAATTCTGTCCGGGTTTGCCTTTGCTTCTGAACTTTTCAGCACTGACCGCGGTGTGCCACTTATTCGGATACGCGACCTAGGAAGAGCCCAAACTGAAGTGTGTTTCTCAGGCCCCTTCCAGGACACCTACATTGTAGAAAACGATGACATTTTAATTGGCATGGACGGCGATTTCACCGCCGTCAAATGGCAGGGCGGGCGAGCACTGCTCAATCAACGAGTCTGCAAGATAGAGCCCTCATCTAATCAGCTGGACAAGGGGTACCTTTATTATTGGTTGCAGCCAAAGTTGGATGAGATACACCGTCGGACTCCGCAGACAACGGTTCGCCATTTATCAACAAAAGATATCTCAAAGATAAAAATACCATTTTTCCCAATCCAAGAACAACGCTGCATCGCCGAAATCCTCGACACCCTCGACGACGCCATCCAGAAAACCGAACAACTCATCAATAAGCTCAAGCAGATCAAGCAAGGCCTGCTGCATGACCTCCTCACCCGAGGCATTGACGAAAACGGCCAACTCCGCGACCCCATTGCCCACCCGGAGCAGTTCAAGGATTCGGAGTTGGGGAGGATTCCGAAGGGGTGGCAGGTCAAACCGCTTCGAGAAGTGGCCACAAAGATCCAAGATGGGACACACTTTTCCCCAGTAAGTAAAGAGGGGCCTTACCGC
>CAYPEH010000021.1:0-26243 GCA_964409585.1 uncultured Chromatiales bacterium
GGGCAGGCCCGCTACACTCCCCACCCACCTGCTCACCCCCCAGCCGGTACCCGCCATGTCCGAGGCCTCGCCCAACACCAACGTCGAGACACGCCTGCAAAACCTCAACAAGGCCCTGGAGACCGGCGCCTTCCAGACCATGCGGCAGATGATCCTGGCCCTGCATCCGGCCGAGATCGCCAATCTGCTGGAATCCCTGCCGCCCGCCGAACGCCAGTTGGTCTGGGGGCTGGTGTCCAAGGACGATGAAGGCGAGGTGTTGCTGGAGGTCAACGACGAGGTGCGCGCCACCCTGATCCGTGACATGGATCAGGCACAGCTGGTGGCCGCCACCGAGGGCATGGACCTGGACGACATGGCCGACTTCCTGCAAGACCTGCCGGCGGCGGTCACCCAGGAAGTGCTGCGCTCCATGGACCAGGAAAACCGCCGCCATCTGGAGGCCGTGCTGTCCTACCCCGAGGACAGTGCCGGCGGGTTGATGAATACCGACATGATCACGGTCCGGGCCGACGTGGACCTGGACGTGGTGCTGCGCTACCTGCGCATGCGCGGTGACATGCCCGAACTGACCGACAAGCTGTTCGTGGTCAACCGCTATGGTGAATACCGCGGTGTGCTGCTGCTGCGTGAACTGCTCACCAACGATGAGGATCTGACCGTGGCGGCGGTGATGGACACCGACTTCCAGACCATCCCCGTGGACATGCCGGCCACCGAAGTGGCGCGCCTGTTCGAGGATCACAACCTGATCTCCGCGCCGGTGGTGGATGCCGATGATCGTCTGCTCGGCCGCATCACCATCGATGACGTGGTGGATGTCATCCGCGAAGAGGCCGAACACTCCATGATGAGCATGGCCGGTCTCGGTGAGGAGGAGGACATGTTCGCGCCGGTGATCACCTCCGCCCGACGCCGGGCGCTTTGGCTGGGGGTCAACCTGCTCACCGCCTTTCTCGCCTCCTGGGTGATCGGCCTGTTCGAGTCCACCCTGGATCAGATCGTCGCCCTGGCGGTGCTGATGCCCATCGTCGCCAGTATGGGCGGCATCGCCGGCAGCCAGACCCTGACCCTGGTCATACGCGGCATGGCCTTGGGCCAGTTGGGCAGCAGCAACACCCGCTGGCTGCTGAGCAAGGAATTGCTGGTGAGCGCCCTCAACGGGCTGACCTGGGCCACGGTGGTGGGCACGGTGGCGGTGGCCTGGTTCGATCAGGTCGGCATCGGCCTGATCATCGCCGCGGCCATGGTCATCAACCTGCTCATGGGTGGTCTGGCCGGGGTCGCCATCCCGCTGGTGCTGAAGAGGCTGGGAATCGATCCGGCACTGGCCGGTGGCGTGATGCTCACCACGGTCACCGACGTGGTGGGCTTCATGACCTTTCTGGGACTGGCGGCCCTGTTCCTGGTCTGAACCGCGGCCCGCCCCCGCACCGGCCCACGGGGATGCTCACCCCATCCCGCAGTGCAAGCGGCGGTGGTCCAGGGACGGGAAATTGCGCCGCATGCTGTGCAGGTGTTCCAGGTCCACATCCGCGCTCACCACACCGGCACCACGCGCACGCCGTTCCAGGATCACTCCCCAGGGATCGACAATCATGCTGTCGCCATGTGTCTCACGGCCACTGAGATGGAACCCACCCTGGCCGGCGGCAATCACATAACATAGATTCTCGATGGCACGGGCGCGCAGCAGGGTCTCCCAGTGCGCCTTGCCGGTGATGGCGGTAAAGGCGGAGGGTACGGCCAGAACTTCCATGCCATCGTCGATCATGCGCCGGAACAGTTCGGGGAAACGCAGGTCGTAGCACACTGCCATTCCCAGACGCCCCAGCGGCGTGTCCACCACGACCACATCATCACCGGGCTCGATGGTTTCCGACTCGCTGTATTCCTCACCGCTGTCGGGAATACTGACATCGAACAGGTGCAACTTGTCGTAGCGGGCCACCTGCCTGCCCCGGTCGTCGAACAACAGGCTGGCGGCGAGGATCTTCTCCGCCGAAGATGCCTCCAGGGGAATCGTGCCGCCCACCAGCCAGATGCCGTGACGCTCGGCCTGTTTGGAGAGAAATTCCTGGATGGGCCCTTCACCGGGGCGTTCACGCACGGAGACCTTTTCGTCTTCCGTGATCCCCATGATGGCAAAGTTCTCCGGCAGCACCACCAGACGCGCGCCACGCTCCACCGCCTTGGCGATGAGGCGCTCGGTCTCCAACAGGTTGGCATTGACGTTCGGCCCGGAGGCCATTTGCACGGCTGCTACATTCACAGTGAACGCACCTTTCAAAGCCCCGGTCAGGGGGAACCCTTGCGAATCGTGATGGCGATGGCGTCAGGACGCGGACTGCCGGGAACCGTATCCACCGCACTGGAAGGTATGCCGAGGGATACGAGCCAATCCTTCAGTTCCTGGGCCCAGAGGCTGCCCTCCTCGCCACCGGGATAACCGATCACCAGGCGGCTGCCGGGTGTGCGCCGCCACTCCCGCACCCCATCGGCCACAGGCCGCATGGAGACCACCACCCCGCCACTGCGTGGCCTGGCCCATTGCTCACCGTCGAGCAGATACGTCCCCGCCCCGGCCAGGGACGGCAACAACAGGACAGTAAACAGAAGGTTCCTGATCATTCCCGCAGGATACCATCCTGCCGCTCATTCCCCGACTTGATTACAGCCGCATCGCCGAGCAAACCAAGAAAGGCAGGAATATGCACCATGAAGGACATGAAGGGCGGGAAGATCAAGACTGGCAAGACCGAACGCATGGGTCTTCCTTCGGGTTCTTCATGTCCTTCATGTTCTTCATGGTGAGATTTCTTCTTTACCAGCCTTGCCACCAGCACACAGCTGAACATTCTAATCAAGTTCCCCGAACCCCGGCACCGGTTCGGATGGCGGGACCGGTTCCTCTTCGACCACCGGTACTTCCCTGGTTCCGATCTTGGTGATCAGCGGATCATCCCATGGCCCCTTCACGCTGTATTGCGTGGCTGTGATTTTATCCAGCTTGTCCTTGAACAATCTGTCCACCACCAGCAGCACCGCACCGACCAGCGGGCCACCGGCCAGCGCACCGGCCACCGGCAGGCTGGACTGCACATGGGGCGTCACGGTGACGGTCTGATCATAGTCACGGCTGGCGAGCCCGACCCGGCCCGCGATATCGATGCGTGCGGCGGGACTTTCCATGAACAGGTCATTGGTGATGGCATCCCCTCCCACCACGGTAAAACCACCTTCGATACCATCGAAGGAAAACCCCTTCTTGAACAGGTCACTGAAATCCAGGCGCAGACGCCGTGGCAGGGCTTGCAGACTGAGCAGGCCGAACATGCGCCCGGCACCGGGGTCCAGTTCCAACAGGCGCCCTTTGTCCACTTTCAGCCGGATGCGGCCATTGAGCCGTTCCAGTTGGAAATCACCGGGCCCACCCGGCCAGTTGATCCCCCAGTGCATGTGCGTCGCCCCCTGTTCCACCGCACCGGTAAAGCCAAGCCGTGACAGGGCCTGGCCGAGATCCCCGGCCTCCACATCGAGTTCCAGGCGGGTCTGTCCGCCTCCGGGGACGGATACCCAGCGACCATCACCGTCGATGCGGAACACATCGGCATCCAAGTGCAGGCGTTTGATCTCCAGCACATTGCCATGGGTCTCCGTGTCCATTTCCAGGCGTCCAAGCTCCAGGCCGTCGAAGACCAGGCGATCACAACGGATCCGCATCGGCGGCAACATGGACGGGTCCGGCTCCTGCCGCTCTTCCGGCTCACCCTCCGTTTCCTCCTCATCCGCCTTGGCCAACAGCAGCCTGTCCAACCTGATCACCAACGGCGCACCGCTACCCCTGTCCACCGGCAGCTCCGCATCCCCCGAGATTCCATCGCCATCGACAACCACCTTCCAGCGGCCGGCCTGTTCATTCACGGTCATATCCAGATCGTCGAATGTGCGCCCCAGGACCCGCAACTGGCCGATGTGCAGATCGATGTCCGCCGAGACCGGCGCCGACGGTGCATCGGCGGATGGCAGATCGTGCATCAGCCGGTCCATATCCAGACGGTCCAGATGGCCAGTGATCAGCAGGCCATGGCCCGGCATTGGGGGGGGCTCACCCTTGCCGAAATGCAACACACCCCGCCACTGTGCCTGCCCGTCGGCATCGGGATGCCGTTCCAGCAGTGCCTGCATATCGTCGCCATAACGCAGTTTCACGGCACCGTGATGCCCACCATCGAGGGATGTCCTCAGTTGCATGGGCCGTTTGGTTTGCGCCGTCTTGCCCAGCGGCGGGGGCAGCTTGACTTCGATCCCACGCAGATCGGATTCCAGGCGCACATCGATAGACCGATCCCCGGGCCTGCCGCCGTCGGCCCGTATCTTGAGGTAAAGGTCCAGGTTAGCGGCACCGGACAGGTATTGCTCCATTCCCGGCAGGTCCTTGCCCAGCAATACCGGCAAGGGCATGCGGCCCTTGGCGTGCACGCGCGTGAAAGGCGCCGAGGATGCAGGCCGCTCCGTCTTCAGGGAGATCCGCAGATCATGCCCTTGCAGCCTGGCCTTCAGTCCATCGGCGTGTATTCCCTCGCCAGTGAATCCCAGCCGCCCCTCCACGGCGCCAAGCCGCATCCCCGCGGCCCCCAGGTGCAGTTCGGCGCCCAGGAAATCCACATGCCCATGCACGGTGGGGATCATCCTGCCATGCAGGGGCAATTCAAAGGCCACATGCACGCGGCCGGGGCCACTGGCATCCATACCCTCCACATGGCCGCCCACGTTCTTCCGCAGCGGTGTCTCGCGCAGGATGCGCAACATGTCCTGCACGGGTCCCTCCACATCCCCCTCCACCGCCAGGGAGGCATGGGTCAGGTCGTCGATACCGACGCGCACACGGCGTATATCGGCACCCAGAATCTTGCCTCCCACCGCATCGATCCGCATGCTCCGGTTGATGAAGGCGACATCGGCCTCAAGCTCCTCGATACGCGGCCAGCCTTCCATGTAGTCGAGTACCATGTCCGACGTGGAGAAGCGGATCTCGAAGCGTCCCTCGCCATGATCGAAGGGGAAGTCCTGTACATGGCCCCTGAACAGGGCCGCACCGCTGGGCACCCGCCCGCTGACGATCGCCCGCTCGAGCCAGGACACCAGCCGGTCTTTCATGATCCCAACGGGCAGGTATTTGGGCACGGTGGAAGCATCACCGTCCTCGAAGGCCACCATCAGGTCCAGGAAGGTCTTGCCATCGGCAGGCAGATCCACCCGCACCCGGCCGTGGGTACGGATGTCGGCATTGGCGGCCCGGAACGACGGCAGCTCCAGGTGCCAGCCGTCATCACTGCGATACCAGGTGAGTTCCCCATCGATGTGGCTCAAGGCCAGGGGAGCGCGGAACAGATCGGGGAACTCGGCCTCCACATCACTGGCATCCAGGGTCAGCACACCGCCGGCCCCGCTCAGATCGATGCTGCCATCGACCCCACGCAGGCCGGGCAGATTACCCCACGGGCGGAGATTCAGATCCCGGATGCCGGCATGCAGGCGGAACGAGTCCGGGCCCTTCTCCCCTGGATACAGATCCAGTTGCAGGCCGTCGAGACTGCCTTCCGGACGCATCAGGGCCAGGGCGAGACGCAGCTTCCTGTCCAGCACGCTGCCCAACAGGGCCACGGGCAGTACATCCTGAAGACGGGCGTGATCCACACCCAGCCGCAGATGAACCCGTTCCTTCTCCGCCCCGGCCATTTCCCCCCGCAGGCTGAAGCCGCCCAGGGGCCATTCCCCCTGCACGCCCCGCAAACGCGTATCCTCGACATCCAGTTGCCAGGTGTCCTGCCGGCGTTGCCAGCGGAAGTCACCCGCGATGTCACTGATGGGGCTGACGGCCTGCCGCCCCCCCTCTTCGCTCAGACGCAGGCCATGGACCGCCAGACGGCCCTGCACGGTTTCCAGCCTGGAGACTCTCCATTCGCTCCACACCTCCATGTCGATTACGCCGTCCCGGACACCGAAGCCCATGAACTCACGGCCCTCCAGCCAGGCGGCGGGACGCAGACCGCTGCCGCGGAAGTAGATGTCACCGCGCCAGCCCCCGGCCTTGGTGACATCACCCTCGATCTCCATGGTCACCACCAGCCTGGAACCGTACTCCTCCGGCAGTTGCACCGAGCCATGGATGCGGTGGACACTCCCCTCGTTGTCCACCGCGAGATCCACATCCGTCAGCACCAGGGGCGGCCGGCCGGGGCGGCGCCGATCGTCGATCCAGTGGATTTCGCTGTCCAGGATTTCCAGTCCACTGAGGGAGAACAGCCAGAAGGCCGGAGCAGCGGATGCATCGGCGTCATCGGGCTCCACATTCCCCATTCCCAGCACCTGAATGCGCCTGTCCTCGAAACGCCGCAGGCCCAGGTTGGCACCGATCACCGTCAGACGCACCAGCCTCTGCCCGCCCAGCAGCATGCTCATGGGATCGACCGTGACGCGCAGGTGCCCGAAACGGGTCAGCACCCGTTCACGGTCGGCATCCAGCAATTCCACGTCATAGACATCCAGAACACCGGACACCCCATGCCAGCCGCCCTGCAGGCGGCCGATGCGCATCTCGCTGCCAAGGGCATCGCTCAACCAGGTTTCCACCTCCCCGCGGAACTGGGAGATGCTCATGAAACCCAGCCGCAGGCCGGTGATGGTCAGCGCCACCACCAGCAACAGGATGGCGAATGCCATCCACAGACCGGCCAGTGTTTTCAGGGCGATGATGCGCATGATCCGGGGGGAGCGGCTGTCCTCATGAATGAGACGGGTTTACAGCCTGTCGGACTGAGGGGGAGCGAAGCGAAAATGTGGGAGAGCGAAGCCATTTTTTCATGATTTTGAGGCGCATAGTGGGGCTACGCAACGAAAAATCAGGGAAAAATGGACCGCTCTCCCGCATTTGCAGCCGCTTCATCCTCAGTCCGACAGGCTGTTTACATCAGGACCACGTCGAACTGCTCACGGTTGTACTGGCTTTCCGCCTGCAACTGTATCGGTTTGCCAATGAATGCCTCCAGCTCCAGCAGACTGGTGGACTCGTCCTCCTGCATCAGATTCACCACCTCCTGGGAGGCCAGCACCATCAGGCGTTCGGCGTCGAACTGCCTCGCCTCGCGCATGATTTCGCGGAAGATCTCGTAACAGACCGTTTCCGGCGTCTTCATGGTGCCGCGTCCGCCACAGGCGGGACAGGTATCGCAGAGCACGTGCTCCAGGCTTTCCCGTGTGCGTTTGCGGGTCATTTCCACCAACCCCAGCGGAGAGACGGCGGACAGATGGCTCTTGGCGTGATCCTTCTCCATGGCCTTCTCCAGCGAACGCAGTACCGCTTCCTTGTGTTCCTCCAGGGTCATATCGATGAAATCGATGATGATGATGCCCCCCAGGTTACGCAGCCGCAGTTGGCGGGCGATGGCCTGGGCGGCCTCCAGGTTGGTCTTGAAGATGGTCTCTTCCAGGTTGCGCCGGCCCACATAACCGCCGGTATTGACATCGATGGTGGTCAGGGCCTCGGTCTGGTCGATGATCAGATAGCCACCGGACTTGAGCATGACCTTGCGATCCAGGGCCCGCTGGATCTCATCCTCCACACCATAGAGATCGAAGATCGGCCGCTCGCCGGGATAATGGCCGATACGGTCGGCCAGTTCCGGCACGAACCGCTCGGCGAAGCCCACTGCGCGGTGGAAACTCTCCCGTGAATCGATCCGTACCTGTTCCACGTCGGTGTCCATCATATCCCGCAGGATACGCAGGAACAGCGGCAGATCCTCGTGCACGATGGAGGCCGGCCTGGCCTCCGCCGCCTGCTCGCGGATCGAGGCCCACAAGCGGCGCAGAAACCGGGTATCGTCGAGGATGGCCTCGGCCGACGCACCCTCCGCCGCGGTGCGGACGATATAACCCTCGCCATCCCCCTCTTCCACGACACCGGCGAGCAGGCCCTTGAGCCGCTGCCGTTCCTCCTCGTCCTCGATCTTGGTGGACACCCCCACGGTGGCCGAGTCCGGCATCAACACCAGGTAACGGGAGGGGATGGTGATGTGCGTGGTCAGGCGGGCGCCCTTGGTTCCGAGGGGGTCCTTGGTCACCTGCACCAGGATCTGCTGCCCCTCACTGAGCAATTCGGTGATCGGCAAGGGCTCGTCCCGGTCCCCATTGCCGTCGGCCATGATATCGGAGGCATGCAGGAAGGCGGCCTTGTCCAGGCCGATGTCGACGAAGGCGGCCTGCATTCCCGGCAGCACCCGGCAGACCTTGCCCTTGTAGATGTTGCTCACGATGCCACGACGCCCGGTGCGCTCGACGAAGACCTCCTGCAACATACCGTTCTCCAGCACGGCCACCCGGGTTTCGCGGGGAGTCACATTGACCAGTATTTCTTCGCTCATGGGTTCGGTTCCGTGGATCAGGTGGTTTCTTCAGCCAGGAGCCTGCCGGCTTGGGGGAAGCAAGGTGAAAAAGTGGGAGAGCGAGGACGCATCCCGGATCACGAGAGTGTAACGCCTGACGGAGACAGGGCGCATGCCGGCCTCCAGGCAGAGCCGTGGAACCGGGGCGCGGCGTCCGTCTCCGCTCCAAGGCTTCGCCCTCCGAGAGCCGGGCGGCGCCCGTCTCCGCTCCAAAGCTTCGCCCTCCGAGAGCCGGGCGCCATATAACGAAAAACCGGGGGGAAATGGACCCCGCTCCCCCGCTTTTGCAACCGCTTCATCCCGAATCGGACAGGCTCCCGGCCCCACCTGCCGGGCGAAGGACCCGGGACAGGCCAGGATCCAGGCCAAAATCCCGCAACAGAGAGGCCGTCTCGAACAGGGGCAATCCCATCACCCCTGAGTAGCTTCCTTCCAGGCGTTCGATGAACATGGCGCCCAGGCCCTGGATGGCATAGCCTCCCGCCTTGTCCGCCGGTTCCCCCGTGTCCCAGTAGGCCTCGGCCTCCCCGGCTTGCAAAGGGCGGAAGCGGACATGGCTGACGCTCAGGCGGCTCTCCTCCCGACCGTCGCCAACCAGGGCAACCGCGGACAGGACCCGGTGTTCCCGCCCGGACAGCATAGCCAACATTTCCAGGCCGTGGGCCCGATCCCTGGGCTTGCCGAGAATCCGGTCCCCCACCACCACGGCGGTATCCGATCCCAGCACCAGCCAGCCACCACCCACGGCCTTCAGTCCCGCGCGGGCCTTCTCCAAGGCAAGGCGATCCACGTACAACTCCGGGGCCTCACCTGCCCGTACCGTCTCATCCACGTCCACCGGCATCACCGTTGCCTCGATGCGCAGTTGTGCCAGCAGCTCACGCCGCCGGGGAGAGGCCGAGGCAAGGATCAGGGATGGGGTGTCAGCAGCAGCCGTCATGCACGGTGATAGGGGTGATGGGAAAGAATGCTCCAGGCGCGGTAGAGGGCCTCGGCCACCACGATCCGCACCAGTGGATGGGGCAGTGTCAGCGGCGACAGCGACCAGGTCTCGTCCGCCGCCTGCCTGCATGCCGGCGCCAGCCCCTCGGGGCCGCCCACCAGCAGGGCGATGTCACGCCCGTCCCGCAGCCAGAAATCCAGGCGCATAGCCAAGCCCTGGCTGTCCCAGCCCCGGCCGTGCTCATCCAGGGCCACCACCCGTGCCCCCTTGGGAACCGCGGCGAGACTGCGTTCACCTTCCTGTACCAGGATACGGTTAACGTCGGCACCCTTGCCGCGTTTACCGGCCGGCACTTCCACCAGGCGCAACCGGCATTCGGACGGCAGGCGGCGCTGGTATTCCTCATACCCCTGCTGCACCCAGGCGGGCATGCGGGTTCCAACAGCGATCAGGTGAATCTGCACAGGCTCATACCGGACATCGTCCGCAGGGTCGGGGTGCGCGGGTCATGCAATGAGCCGGCCATCCCGGCACCGGCTATCAGGGGGTTCCATGGAGTTCGTCGCTCCAGAGCTTTTCCAGCTGATAGAAGTCCCGGACCCTGGGCAGCATCACGTGCAGCACCACGTCTCCCAGATCCACCAGCACCCACTCACAGGTATCCTCGCCTTCGATGCCCAGTGGCTGTACACCGGCCTGCTTGGTTTTGCGAGCCACCTCGCCGGCAATGGCGCGCACATGACGGTCCGAGTTGCCGCTGGCGATGAGTATGATGTCGGTCACGGAACTGACGCCGCGCACATCCACCACGTGCACGTCCACCGCCTTCATATCGTCCAGCACGGACAGGACCAGGTCTCTCAGGGATTCGGCTTGCATGAATGATCCAATGATTCCACGGGTGCGACCCCGCCGGGAAAATACGAAAACACGATAAGGAGGGATTGTACCATTGACCCGGCAGGCCACGGATCCGGTAGATGGCAGGGAAGCTGCAAGGGAAACTCTGATCAAGCCGCTACACGCCTCGATCAGAGTCCCCTTGCGGGGGTTGTCTATTGGGGGAAGGATGCAGATCAATGGCTTACGGAAATGCGGGTGCCCCCCTTCCCCCGGTACTTGTTCAGAGGTTCCCAAGTCAATTCCGGCGACCGGGTGCAAAATTGGGGGTATTCCACTGCCGAAGCGATTCGGCCACCCGCTGCACCAACTCCGCCCAATCACCGCGCTGCCGCTGACGGAACAGGCGCATGCTGGGATACCAGGGACTGTCGCTACGCTCCTGCTGCCAGCGCCAGTCGGCCACCTGCGGCAACAGCAGGGCCACCGGACGCCCCATGGCACCGGCCAGATGAGCCACGGCGGTATCCACGGTCACCAGCAGATCCAGCTGGCTGATCACGGCGGCCGTGTCGGCGAAATCCTCCAGATGGTCACCCAGATGCAACAGGGACATACCCTCCGGCGCCTGCCTTGCCTGCTCACCGGCCTCGCCGGTTTGCAGGCTGATGAAGCCCACCCCCTCCACTGCCGCCAGGGGCGCCAGATCGGCCAGACGGCAGGAACGGTCGGAATCGCGCGGATGACTCTTGTCCCCGGCCCAGACCAGCCCCACCCGGCGTCCCTGGACATCGGCGAGCCGGCTGGCCCACTGTTGTTCCAACGCCGGATCCGCATGGATATAAGGCACGGCGGCAGGGATGTTTTCCGCGCGGGTCGCGAACAGGCAGGGCAGGCTCATGAGCGCCGCGTGCAGATCGAAGTCCGACTCCGGCACCGGCCGGTGCGGGTCGTGCTCCAGCAGCCGGTCGATCCCCTCGAAACCGGACAGAAGGCGCATCAACGGCGGCGGACACTCGCACAACACACGGGCGCCTCGCTGCTTCACCAGGGGCAGGTAGCGGACGAACTGGAGAAAATCGCCCAGGCCCCGTTCACCATAGACCAGCAGGCGCCTGCCATGCAGATCATCACCGGCCCAGCGGGGCTTTTGGTATTCATGTGCATAGGCCTGCCGGGACCAGCCGGGGGTGCGCAGACGCCATTCCAGCTCCCGCCAGCCTTCCGCGAAATCCCCCTGCTTCAACAGCAGGGGCGCGCGGCCGACATGGTAACCGGCCTGGTCGGGATGACGGCGCAACAACGAATCGAACAGTTGCAGCGCCTTGTCCGTTCGCCCCAGCCGGTCCAGTGCAGTGGCCAGATTGGCCATGGCCATGACCATGCCGCCATCCAACTCCACTGCACGGCGGAAACAGGCCACCGCCTGCTCCACCCTCCCCAGCCGCAAGAGCACCGAACCCAGATTGTTGTACACACCGGCATTGTCCGGCTGCAGTTCGAGCGCGCGCTTATAGGCGGCCACCGCTTCACTCAGGCGTTCCTGCCGCGTGCGTATATACCCCAGATTGCCATGCGCATTGATATGCCCGGGATCGGCATCGATGGCCGCCTGGTAACAATCCGCCGCCTCCTCCATGCGCCCCAGTTGCTGCCACACCAGGCCCAGATTGTTGTGACTGTCGGCATGTTTGGGATTGAGGTGCAACGCCATCTGCAAACACTCCCGCGCCTCCTGCAAGCGGCCGCAACGCCGCCAGGTCTCCCCCAGGTTGGAATAATAGATGGCATCGCCGGGCCGCCGCGCAATGGCGTCCGCCAGCAGGCGCAGGGCCTCGTCGAAGCGCCCCATCTCGCCATACAGCACGCCCAGCAGATGCATCGCCTCGGGGCGTTCAGGGCTTTGCCGCAGAATGGCGCGGTACGCCGTTTCCGCCTCCTCCATGCGCCCCTCGCGGTGCAGGGTCAGGGCCGCATCCAGGGGGTCGGTGGCGTGATCTTCGGCGGATGGCTGATCCATGGTCTTCACCCTATCAGTGGGGTACCGGGTACCGTCCTGATCAGGAACCGTCTTGCCGGTTCTCCTGATACAGGCCCTGGGCAAGAATGTAGTCCAACACCGCGTCGGGCAACAGGAAGCGTGGACTGCGATGCTCCCGCAGCAGTGCGCGAATGCGGGTCGCGGAAATATCCAACTGGGTCACCGGCCAGGGCAGGACCGCGCCAGCCGCCCGTCCATGCAGGGCCTCCGCCCCGTTCGCCACGGCATCCCGCAGCAGCGCCCCCACCGCTCCGCTGTCGGGAAGCCGCCAACCAGGCCGGTGCATGACCAGCAGGTGGGCGAGGGAGGTCAGTTCCCGCCAGCGATACCAGCCATCCAGGCCGGCAAAGGCATCCATGCCAAGGATCAGAACCAATGGCCGGTCGTCTCCCACTTCCCTTCGCAGGGAAGTGAGGGAGTCGATCATGTAGGACGGTCCCGGCCGCGACAGTTCCCGCTCGTCCACCACCATGCCCTCGCATCCGGCCAGGGCGAGACGCAGCATCTGCAGGCGTTGCCCGGAAGAGGCCAGCGTAGCGCCACGATGGGGGGGAGCGCCACAGGGCATCAGCCTCACCTCGGCCAGATCCAGATCCTGCAACAGTTCCTGTGCCGTGCGCAGATGACCGAAATGGACTGGATCGAAGGTGCCGCCGAAGATGCCGATGGGCTTGTACGTTCGGGAGTCCGAAGTCACGGGGTGTGATCACTCCGCGCGCGCATCCACCAATTCCGTGACCCGCTCAATTCCGGATATGCCCGTCACCCAGCACCACGAATTTCTGGGAGGTCAGCCCCTCCAGACCCACCGGGCCACGTGCATGGAGCTTGTCGGTACTGATGCCGATCTCGGCGCCGAGGCCGTATTCGAAACCGTCGGCGAAACGGGTGGAGGCATTGACCATCACCGAACTGGCATCCACCTCACGCAGGAAGCGGCGCGCGCGGGAGTAATCCTCGGTGATGATGGACTCGGTATGACCGGAGCCGTGGGCGCGGATGTGATCCATGGCCGCGTCCATGTCATCGACCACGCGGATGGACAGGATCGGCGCCAGGTATTCCGTGTCCCAGTCCTCCTCACTGGCGGGCAGGGCGTAGTCGAGCACGGCCCGGGTGGCCTCGCAGCCCCGCAGTTCCACGCCCGCCTGGCGGTATTTGCCACCCAGTTCGGGCAATACCTCGGCGGCCACACCACGCGCCACCAGCAGGGTCTCCATGGCATTGCAGACGCCATAGCGGTGGGTCTTGGCGTTGAAGGCCACGGCGACGGCCTTGGCCAGGTCGGCGCGGTCGTCGATGTAGACATGGCAGATGCCGTCCAGGTGCTTGATCACCGGCACACGCGCCTCGTTGCTGATGCGCTCGATCAGCCCCTTGCCGCCACGGGGCACGATCACGTCCACGTACTGCGGCATGGTGATGAGATGCCCCACCGCCGCGCGGTCGGTGGTCTCGATCACCTGCACCGCCTCGGCGGGCAGACCGGCGGCCCGCAGTCCCTCACGAATGCAGCCGGCCACCGCCTGGTTGGAATGGATGGCCTCGGAACCGCCCCGCAGGACCGTGGCGTTACCGGATTTCAGGCACAGACCGGCGGCATCGGCGGTCACATTGGGACGCGATTCGTAGATGATGCCGATCACCCCCAGCGGCACGCGCATGCGCCCCACCTGGATGCCGGAAGGACGGTAGTTCAGGTCGGTGATCTCACCCACCGGGTCCGGCAGGGCGGCGATCTGCCGCAGCCCCCCGGCCATCCCATCGATCACCTTGTCGCTCAGGGTCAGGCGATCCAGCAGGGCCTCGCTCAGGCCGCGCTCGCGGCCCGCCTCCAGATCCTTGCGGTTCTCCGCCTGCAGGCGTTCACGGTCCGCTTCGATGGCATCGGCCATGGCCAGCAGGGCATCGTTCTTGGCGCCACTGTCGGCACGGGCCATCAGCCGTGAGGCCTCGCGGGCGCGCCGGCCCACTTCGTTCATATAGCCTTGGATATTCATGGGGCTGTCCACTCCAGATCGGTTTCACGAATTCAGGGGCTGACCGGCCACGGCGGCCGTGAGCGACTCCAGCGCATCCCAGGGCTCGCCATCGGCCGCCCCCTTGATCATCCGGTCCACTTGGCCACATTGCAGCAACAGGCGGCGGAAATGCGCCACGGAATAGCGCCTGAGCTGGCCACCCACGAGGCCCTTTTTGTTGGACCAGACACGGTGCCTGTCCAACACTCGCTCGGGCCGCTCCCCCCTGGCGACCTCGGCAGCCATGCCGGCCAGCGCACGCAGCTCGCGCGTGAGTGACCACAGCACCAGGGAGGGGGCCACGCCTTCGGCCCGCAGACCGGAAAGAATCCGCAGACCGTGACCGCAATGGCCTGCCAGGACCGTATCCGCCAGGTTGAACACATCGTAGCGGGAGCTGTCGGCCACCGCGGCCAGCACCTCCCCGGCGCCCACTTCACCCGGCCCGTTCAGCAGAAACAGCTTGTCGATCTCCTGGGCCGCCGCCAGCAGATTGCCCTCTACCCGGTCGGCAATCATGGCGGCAGCCTCGGGGGTGGGACGCATTCCCCTGGCCTGCATGCGCCGCGTGATCCAGGCCGGCAGATCCGCCAGTTTCACCGGCCACACCTGCACCAGCACGCCCGCCTGTTCCAGGTCCCTGGCCCAGCCCTTGCTCAGTTGCCCCTTGTCCAACTTGCCGGTGATGACCAGCAACACGGTATCCTGCGGGGGCGAGGCGGCATACCCGCTGAGAAACTCGCGGCCCCCATCCCCCGGTTTGCCCGAGGGGAGACGCAGTTCCAGCAGGCGCCGTTCGGCAAACAGGGACAGGCTTTGCGCACTCTGGCGCAGATGATTCCAATCGAAACCCGGCTCGGCGAAAAACACCTCGCGAGTGGTGTAGCCGGTCTCCCGGGCACGGGCACGCACCGCATCGCCCGCTTCCATCAGTTGCAGCGGTTCATCGCCACTGATCAGGTAGACGGGGGCCAGTCCTTTGGCCAGTTGCGCCGGCAGGCGCCCGGGGGGGACCTTCACTGCGCCTCTCGTGCGCGCCGGTCCCAGACACGTGCCCACATCTGCATGTAGCGCATCATGTCGTCAACCACCTCCTCGCGCATGCTTTCCAGCAGGCTGCGTTCCTCGCTGCTCATGGACAGGACATTATTGCGGTTGTAAGTGTAGTTGCGGGTGGCGGAGACCACCTTGCGCGAAACCAGCGTCTTGCCGCCACGGGTCCGCACCTCGAACTCCACCTGGTATTCCAGCTGGAATTCGGAGATCTGCCCGGTGGTGTATTCCAGGGTCAGGATGTTGCGGTCGGCCTCTTCCCGGAACACCTCCAGGACCGAAGTGGCCTCTTCGGGGCCGACGATGGAGGCGCCGGAGAAGCGCAGGCGTTTTTTCAGCTCACGCAGCAATTCCGTATTGGGCTTTTCCGCCTTCACATACACCTTCTCCATGCCCAGGGGCAGGGAGACGGCGCCACGCAGGTGGAAACCACAGCCATCCAGCAGCAATACCGCCAGCAACAGGGGGAGCCAGACCCGGGCGCGGGAAAAACCTTTCATTTGCCCACCACGATGTTCACCAGTTTATCGGGAACCACGATGATACGCCGAACTTCCCTGCCTTCCACAAATCGCCGCACATTGGGTTCGGCCAGGGCCAGGCGTTCCACCTCTTCCCGCGCTGCCCCGCTGGGGACTTGAACCCGTCCACGCACCTTGCCCATCACCTGCACCACCATCTCCACCGAATCACGCACCATGGCCGCCTCGTCCGCCTGCGGCCAGCGGGCATCCACCACGGCCTGCTCGTGCCCCAGGTGCCGCCAGAGGGCATGGGCAATATGCGGTACGATGGGCGCGAGCAGGGTCACGACAGCCTCCCAGGCCTCCTGCCGCACGGCACGGCCCTGATCGGAATCGTCGTCGAAGCGTGAAAGGTCATTGACCAGTTCCATCACCGCGGCGATGGCGGTGTTGAAGGTGAAGCGGCGGCCGATGTCATCGCTCACCTTGGCGATGGTCTCATGCACGCGCCGGCGCAAGCTTTTCTGCCCCTCGTCCAGGGCGGCCACGTCCACGGAACCGGCGGGGCCGTCGGCCACATGGGCGGCGACCAGGCGCCACAGGCGTTTGAGGAAACGGCAGGCACCCTCCAAGCCGGCATCGGACCACTCCAGGGACTGATCCGGCGGCGCGGCGAACATCATGAACAGACGCACGCTGTCGGCGCCGTACTGGTCGATCATGGTCTGCGGATCAACCCCATTGTTCTTCGACTTGGACATCTTCTCGATGCCGCCCATTTCCACCGGCCGGCCGTCGGCAAGCAACCGGGCGCCGGTCGCACGGCCCCTGTCATCCCGCTGCACCTCTACCTCGGCGGGATTGAACCAGTGCCGGTGCGCCCCCTCCTCCTCGCGGAAATAGGTCTCGGCCACCACCATGCCCTGGGTGAGCAGGTTGGTGAACGGCTCATCGTTGTCGATCAGGCCGACGTCGCGCAGCAGTTTGTTGTAGAAGCGTGCATACAGCAGGTGCAGGATGGCGTGCTCGATGCCACCGATGTACTGATCCACCGGCAACCAGTACCGGGCGCGCTCGTCGAGCATGGCCGAATCGTTGTCCGGGCAGGCATAGCGGGCGAAATACCAGGACGACTCCATGAAGGTGTCGAAGGTGTCGGTCTCACGCTCGGCGGCACCGCCGCAACGGGGACAGGTGGTGGTATACCAGTCCGGATCCTGTTTGATGGGCGAGCCGGTTCCGGTCAATTCCACGTCCTCGGGCAATACCACCGGCAACTGGTCCTCCGGCACCGGGACGTCACCGCAATGGGGACACTTGATCATGGGGATGGGCGCGCCCCAGTAGCGCTGGCGGGACACACCCCAGTCGCGCAGGCGCCAGTTGACCTGGCGGCGGCCACGATCACGCTCCTCCACGTATTCGGCAATGGCATCGAAGGCACCCTGGAAATCGAGGCCATCGAAGGGACCGGAGTTGTACAGCACCCCCTTCTCCGTATAGGCGCGTTCGCTGATGTCCGCTGCCTCGGCGTCGGCCGGGCGGATCACGCCCCGTATGGGAAGACCGTATTTCCGTGCGAATTCATAGTCACGCTGGTCATGGCCGGGCACGGCCATGACCGCGCCGGTACCGTAGCCCATGAGGACGAAATTGGCGGCATAGACGGGCACCGCCTCGCCGGTGACCGGATGCAGTGCCCGCAGCCCCAGGTCGATGCCTTTTTTCTCCATGGTTTCGAGATCGGCCTCGGAGGTGGTGCCGGCACGGCATTCCTCGATGAAGGCGGCCACCTCGGCATTGCCCTCGGCGGCCTTCCGGGCCAGTGGATGCCCGGCCGCCACGGCCACGTAGGTGACCCCCATGAGGGTGTCGGGGCGGGTGGTGAAGACGGTCAGGCGCTCATCACTGCCTTCGATGGCGAATTCCAGTTCCAGGCCCTCGGAACGCCCGATCCAGTTGGCCTGCATGGTGCGCACCGCCTCTGGCCAGCCAGGCAGCTCGTCCAGTCCATTCAGCAACTCCTCCGCATAGGCGGTGATCCTGAGGAACCACTGCGGGATCTCGCGCCGTTCCACCAGGGCGCCGGAGCGCCAACCGCGCCCGTCGATGACCTGTTCGTTGGCGAGCACGGTCTGATCCACCGGGTCCCAGTTGACCACGGCATTCTTCTTGTAGACCAGGCCCTTCTCGTAGAGCTTGGTGAACAACCACTGTTCCCAGCGGTAATACTCCGGCTTGCAGGTGGCCAGCTCACGGTCCCAATCATAGGCGAAACCGAGGCGCTTAAGTTGTTCCCGCATGTAACCGATATTGTCGTAGGTCCAGCCGGCGGGCGGCACCTTGTTCTTCAAGGCGGCATTTTCCGCCGGCAGGCCGAAGGCGTCCCAACCCATGGGTTGCAGCACGTTCTTGCCCAGCATGCGCTGGTAACGGGCGATGACGTCACCGATGGTGTAGTTGCGAACGTGGCCCATGTGCAGGCGGCCACTGGGATACGGGAACATGGACAGGCAGTAGAACTTTTCCCGGTCCGGTTCTTCGCTGACACGAAAGGTCTTATTATGCTCCCAGAATTCCTGGGCCTGACGTTCGATTTCGGCGGGCTTGTAGAGATCTTCCATCGCGCTGCTGATTCAGGTGGGCCGGTGAAAAACCGATGAAGAATACTGTCCCGGAATCACCCAAACAAGGCATGGAACCTTCGGCCATCCCCCCACGACCTTCCCGCCATTCCTTCCCGACCCGCGGGAGAAAGATGGTGGCATCTCCATCCTCCGTCCCGGCCAGTCCGGTACGAAACAGGGTCTGCACCGTCTACCTGCTCCTGCTGGCCGGGTTGCTGGCCGGTGCGCTGACCGGTCCCGGCAGTGCCCTGGCCAAGGGCACCCCCCAGTTGTTCGGCTATGCCGAAAAGCGCTATCCCACCAACCGGAAGATGTTTCCCAAATGGGAGGACATGCTCCGGCGCCTGGCGGCCGGCAAGGGGAAACAGACAGGGAAGTGCAAACCAAGTTTTTTCTCCAGGTGCCTGATCACCCAACTCAAGGCCACGATCCAAAAGGCCCGCAAACTGCCGCCGGGAAAACAGGTGGTCCTGATCCACAAGGCCGTCAACAAGATCAAGTATTCCACCGACATCCAGACCTACCGCCAGAAGGATTACTGGGCCACACTTCATGAAACCTACCAACATGAAATGGGGGATTGCGAGGACTATTCCATCGCCAAGTACTACGCTCTGCGGGAACTGGGGTTTCCCCACGACGCCCTGCGCGTGCTGGTGGTTCATGACAAGAACGTGAAGCTGGACCACGCCGTACTCATGGTGGAACTGAACGGCAAGAAGTACCTGCTCGACAACCGTCTGAAGAAGGTGATCGCCGCCAAGCGGGTAGCCCACCTGAAACCCTACTACGCCATCAATGAACACAATTGGTGGCGCTATTCCAGCAAATAATCTGGAGCCCGGCATGTTCGAATCCGCAAGCACTCCCGCACGAAACACCAATCGCCGCTCGCTGCTGATCGCCGTGAGCGGCCTGATTCTGCTGGTCACGGCGGGCGTTGCCGGTGTCCTCCATTTCATCGCCCAGGAACGCGAACGTGATCTGCTGCAATGGCAGGACAAGCTGGGGGTGGTCGCCGACAGCCGCTTCCAGGCGGTGCAACGCTGGTTGAGTGCACAATTCGACTCCCTCACGGCACTGGCAGACAACACCTCGCTACAGCTCTATCTCACCCAGGTACTGAGCCCGGTGGAAGAAGAGGTGGACGAACTGGGCCAGGAGACCGGCGACGGCTCGGAACGCATCTACCTGCGTGATCTGCTGGTGGCCGCCGCCGCGCGCAGCGGTTTCACCAGCACAAACGCCGTGGCGGAACTGTCGGCCAACGTGGCCGCCAGCGCCGAGGCCGGACTGGCGCTGCTCGGTCCCGATGGTGAGTTCATCGTCTCCACCCGTGGCCTGCCACTGCCGGACGAGGCCATGAAACGGGCCATCCATGAGGCCATGAACAGCGGCGGGCGGGCACTGCGCGACATCTTCATCAATGCCCATGGGCATCCGGCCATGGCCTTCTTCGTGCCGGTGCAGGCCTTCCAGGCCGACTCGGGCAGCAAACCCATCGGCATGGTGATGGGGGTCAAACCGATCGGCAAGGAACTCTATCCCTTGCTGAAGCAAAAGGGCCTGACCGCCAAAAGCCACGAGACCCTGCTACTGCGCCAGGAAGATGGCATGACCGTCTACCTTTCACCCCAGGCCGATGGCACCAATGCCATGGAACGCCGGCTGAAAGAGGACCCCGCCACCCAGGTGGCCGGGCAGGCACTGGCCCATCCCTTCGACTTTCACCAGGGCAATGACTACCGCGGCAAACGGGTGCTGGCAGTCAGCCGCGCCTTCGACAATCCCCCTTGGGTGCTGCTGCACAAGGTGGACCGCGACGAGGCCATGGCCGAGTCCGATGCCCGCGCCAAGCTCCTGCTGTACACCTTCCTGTCCGTGGTGGCGGTCATCGCCCTGACCCTCATCGCCGCCTGGAAACACGGCTCCAGCGTCCGCTTCCAGCAGGCGGCGGAGAAGATGCGCCACCTCAATGAACAATTGCGCGGCAAGGAACAACTGCTCACCAGCATCACCGAGAACGTCACCGATTACCTCATGATCATCGACAACGGCAACGAGGTGATCTTCGCCAACCGGGCGGTGGGCAAGGCCCTGGATACCCCCGCCGAGGAACTGGCCGGCAAGACACTGGCCGCGGTGTTCGGTCCCCACGTGGGCGAGGAACTGGAAGAACTGATCGGGGACAAGCCCAAGGGCATCGTCAGCGAAACCCGTGACCTGGACGTGGGAGACCGCCGCCGTACCTATGAAATCACCGTCATTCCTCTCGACGGGGGCATTACCGGATCCGGAGGCGTGCTGTTGGTGATGGACGACATCACCGAACTGATGGCGGCGGAAAAACAGCGTGCCCGTGTCATGTGGCAGCTGGTCTCCACCCTCACCGGTGTTCTCGATCAACATGATCCCTGGTCGGCCAACCACTCCAAGCGCATGGTCACCGTCTGCATGGCGGTGGCGGAGCAGATCCGCATGACGGAACTGGAGCGCAATGCGGTACGCATGGCGGCCAGCCTGCTCAACATGGGCAAGATCACCATTCCCAAGGAAGTGCTCACCAAGGAAGGCAAACTCACCGACGAGGAATTCGCCATGATCCGCGGCAGCGTGGCCAAGGCCGTGGAAATGCTCTCGCAGGTGGAATTCGACGGTCCGGTGCTCACCGCCATGGCCCAGAGCACCGAACGTCTGGACGGCAGTGGCTACCCGCAAGGGCTCAAGGGCGACGAAATCATCCTGCCGGCCCGCATCCTGGCCGTGGCCAATTCCTTCGTTGCCATGGTCACCTCGCGTTCCTTCCGCAAGGGCATGGGCTTCGACAAGGCCCTCGACCGGCTGATGCAGGAAGCCGGCAGCAAGTACGACCGGCGCGTCCTGGCGGCCCTGTTCGATGTCATCGAAAATCAGGGCGGACGGGAATGGGAGCGGCAGTGGCAGGCTGCGAATGAATAGCCCCAATGTTGCATCCGGGGGCGCGATGATCGTGCCGGGCTGGGCACGGTTACATTTCGTTACCGGCTTATATACGGCGATACCCCAATAAAATCAGTAAGTGGCAAGTCTATTCCGGCGACCGGGTGCAACATTGGGGGTAGCAGCCTGTCGGACTCAGGCTAAATCGGCTGCAAAAGCGGGACAGCGGTCTGATTTTCCCTGATTTTTCGTTACATAGTTCCCACTATGCTCCTCAAAATCATGAAAAATCATCCTCGCTGTCCCACTTTTTCGCTTCGATCCCCCTAAGTCCGACAGGCTGCTAGCCGCAGGGGAAGCTCCGGGCCGGCCTCGCCGCCAGGCTACAATCCCGTCAGCATGCGCAGGGTGACCAGCGGCTTACGGAAGATCTGCATGCCCAAGGCGGTGGGCTCGCTGTACAGCTTGGCCGAACCGCGCTGACCGGGCTGGATGCGGGCCCCAAGCTGGTTCCACCTGGCCTCCACCAGGACCGACGGGATCTGCAGATCCGACTGGCGCACATCGAATCCGATTCGGGTAACCGTCGCCGGCAGGCTTTTCAATGGATTGCGATCCAGACGGATTTCCACATCCGCCCCTTTCCTGAGCAAACCGGCATCACCGGCCGGCACCATGATGCGTAATTTGGTGCGTGTAGGATCGGCGATACTCATCACCAACTGCCCCACCTGTAACGGCGCGCCGATCATGGATTCCGGATCTTCCAGCACCACGGTACCGGCCACCGTCGCACGCACATCCGCCCGGCGGCGCTGAGCCTGGGCGAATTCCAGCTCGGCTTCGGCCCGTTTCACCTCCAGACGTTGCACCGGCAACTGGGCCTGGGCCTGGGCGTCACCGAAAGCGGCCCCTTCCAGACGGGCCAGCTCGGCCCGCGCCACGGCCACCGCCCGGCGCCCCTCATCAATCTGCTTGTCGAGAACCCGCGCGTCATAGCTGAACAGCAGCGTACCTACGTCAACCTGTTGTCCCGGCCGCACCTCCAGCTTGCGCAGTATGCCCTCCAGCGGTGCAAGCACATGAACCGGCCGGTCCGGGACCACCTGTACGGGAGCCACCACGCTGGAACGCACCGGGATGAACATGGCCACCAGCAAGGCCAGCAACACCCCCATCATCAGCAGGCGTTTCACGCCCAGTGACAGGGTCTTCCTGCGCTCCACCATGGCATGCCCGAACGGCAGCGCGACCAGGTCCAGCAACTGCAGATCATTGGGCTTCCAGTCACGCCCGTTCCAGCGCTCCAGCCAAAGCGCATACGCCGGCGGTGGTGCCTCCTTGCCACGCCCCAGCCGCAACGGCAGCCAGACGATGCTGGTCCCGCCCATGGCCTTCTGCACGCGCCGCAGATGCATCGAACCGCCCGGTTCCGGCTCCGGGGGCAGCGCCTTGGGTTCGTTGGCCTCGCGGTAACGGCGTCGCGCCTCCCGCACGGCATCGGCGAAATTGCTGGCCTGTTCCACCACGCCGCCACCGGACACCGCCTCGATGGGCAGCCTTCCGTGCATGCGGACCAGGACAGCCCGGTCCATGGGCAGGATATCCCCCACCCGGTTGACGATGATGGCCGCCGTCTCCTTGCGCGTGTGCGCCTCCATGGCCTGCAAACCCGCCTGAATCACCCGGGCGAGCAGGCGTTCCCGGGTCACCTGGGTCCTGGCCTGCCCGGCCGCTGTGGGATTGGCTGGAGACATGGATCGGCGTGATTCAGGGAGTGATGACCAGTTCACCCTTCATGCCGGACAGCAGGCCCTTGGCGCGCTCACTCACACGCCATATGACTTGCACGGTGTTGCTCTGCGCATCCACTGCCTGGGCAACCGTCTTGACCGTAACGGGAATCTTCTTTCCCAGATCCTGCACCACCACCAGATGACTGTCGCCTGGCTTCAGTTTTACCGCCAGGCGTACCGGCACGTTGGCAATCACGCGCAGCCGGTTGGGATTGAGCACGGACAGCACCGCCTGCCCCTCGGTCACCCATTCATGTTGGTTCACCGCCCGATTCACCACCACGCCATCGAATGGGGCGCGGATCTGCGAGTGGATGATCTTATGGGTGAGGATCTTGATCTCGGTGCGGGTGACATCCCGCTCCATGCGCACCTTGGCCAGTTCTTCGTCGGTCACCATGGCACGCTTGTTGAGGCTGGCGAAGTTCTCCAACTGTACATTGAGAAATTTCAGATTGTGTTCACTGCGTTTCCTTTGCAGATACAACTCGCCGGTATCGAGTTCCGCCAATACCTTGCCCTTGGCGATGCGGCTGCCCACATCCACGTGCATCTTGCTCAGGACACCCGCCCGTTCCGCTGCCAGGACGGCCTTGAACTCCGCCTCGAAGATCACCGGCAGGACTTCCGCCCTGACCCCGGCCGTTACCAGCAGCAGAATGGGTATGAATAGCAGTTTTTTCATTTTCATAGTGATTGGCTGTCCAGCTTGTACCCGCCCGATGCACGGAATTCACACTGTTCCCGCTGCAACGGCGCGCGCTTCCCGGGATTGTAACCCGGCGATATCGCCGCATTCGACCGCTTCACAGAAAGCCCTCCTCGGCGAACAGGCGGCCAAAGAACAGATTGATACTGGTGGCGAGGGAGCGCCTCCGGCCAAATACCCAGACACGGCAAGGGGTGCCATGGACCAGATGCTCCAGATTCTCCCCCGCCAGGTCGAACAGTATGGGGAAATGGGCGGCACGCGCCATGCGCCGGTCGCCTTCTCCCGGCTGTGAAACCACCGGCCCACCGGCAATATCGAACAGGCTCTGGTTGGGAAATACTCGGACCGGGAAACGATGGACCTCGCGCAGCCTGAGTTCCACCACCGGTGTCTCCAGATCGGGACAATGGAGTTCGGCCGGACGTGCCGAGAAGTCTCCCAGTTCACGAAAATCCTTCTCGTCCACGAAGGCCCTGACATAGCGTCGATTGGACCTGGCCATGGTCAACAGGTAAGTGCCCCGGTCCACATAGTCCCCCCTCCGCAGGGACTGGTTGACATCCACCACCGTACCGTCCATGGGCGCATGCACATCCAGCAGATCGATCGCCTCGCCGATCTTGTCCTTCACCGCCACCAGCCGGCGCTGCTCCGCCAGCAACCAGTTGCGGTAGCCACCCTGCTCACCGGCACTGCCCACCGTGTTCAGTTTCACATTGATCACATCCAGATCGAATCCCGCCTTCACCAATCGGTAATGAAGGTCATGCGAACCCAGCCTCACAAGTTTTTGATCTGCCCGGAAGTGACTCCCCATGGCCGGAAGATCATCGCGCAGATAGCCCTTGGACGGTGTATATACCGGTGTCACCGAGTCGAGAACCACCAGTGCCGGCAGTTCGTAGACTCGCGCGATGGGCAGGGCCATGCCCCAGATGAACGCGACGAAACCAAGGGCGGTAACCGCCAGGCGCCATGGCCGTCCCAAGAATCTGCGGTTTTTGGCAACGAATACCAGCTCCTTCCAGATGGGATAGAGCAGGAAGATCCACAGCTCGACCAACAGCACCACCGCGCCCAGCGCCTGGAAGAACAGATGGTAGACCGCCAGGCCGATGGATATGGCGACGAACACCCGGTACAAGGCCGCCCCGGCCGCGTAGAGCACCATCCGCCTGTGCTGCGGGTGGCGTTCCGGCGGTGCGGCCTGCCAATCGAACAACAGACGCCGCAGACTGTACTTGAACAGGGCGAAGGCGCGGGGTTGCAGATTGTCCACCCCCCACAGATCCATCAATACGTAATAGCCATCGAAACGCGTGAATGGATTGAGATTGATGAGCAGGGTGGACAGCACGGAAGTTCCCGAGACGAAGAACATCAGACTGCGCAGAATCCCATCGGGCAACAGCGCCCAGGCAAGCAGCGCCAGACCGGCCACCACCAGTTCGAACAACACGCCGGCGGCATCGATACGCAGACGGCGGCGCCGGTCAGGGATCTTCCAGGCATCGGTGGTATCGGTGTACAGCAGCGGCCACAGGACGATGAAGGCGACGCCGATGCTGCGCACATGCAGCCCCAGGCTCTTGGCGGTAAAGGCATGGGACAGCTCGTGCCCGATCTTGATCAGAATCAGACAGATCGTGAAGGACAGGGCACCCTGCGGGGTGAACAGGTGGGAAATGGAATTGAAATACAGTTCCGCCTGCTGTGCCGTGAGCAGGACGCCACTGATACCTGCCGCGACATAGAGCATGCGCATGAAAGGCGCCCACAGCCAGGACACCCAGGGATACATACGCGTCAGCCATGCATCCGGATGGGCCAGGGGCACGCGAAAATACACATAGCCGAACATCAGGCGCTTGCCCAGTGAGGGCTGCGCCGATTTGATCTTGCTCTTCTTTTCCTCCTCGATGACATGCTCGGAGGAAGCGCGTGTCAGGTGCTGCTGTTGCAGCATACCGATGAAATTGAGGATGTCTTCCGGCGCCGGGCGAAGGTTGGTGGTGCGGTAGAGCCGTTTCACGGCGGCTTCCACGGTCGCTTCCCGCGTCAGCGCCATGAACAACTGGGCCTCGGTATAACCCAGTTGGTAATTGTTGCCACGCAAGGGGTCTTCCACCACCCAGGTGGGCTGACCATCCACATCGGCAGGCCCCGGATGAAGCAGCAGATCCCGCCGAATTCCCATCCAGGGGAAGCTCAATTGCTCATCCAGGGTTTTATCTGTCTTTTTCTGCTCCACGACATTCCCTGCTCAAGCCCGCGTCAGCCAAAAGTCGGGATGATCCCACCACCTGAATGGCAAAAACCGGTCCCAGCCGTATGCGCTGGGACCGGTACCCGGTATTCATGCAGTCATGCGTAACTCTGC
>CAYPEH010000022.1:0-3623 GCA_964409585.1 uncultured Chromatiales bacterium
CATTGCCTGCGGCGCGCGCCTTGATAGGGAAGATGCCTGAGGCTCTGAACACGACATATTAAGTGGCCGGGTTAATAAGTACCAGGGGAAGGGGGTTTGGAGGAAGGGACGCGCCCATACCCCCCCGTAAGCCATTGATTTGCATCCTTCCCCCAATAGACAACCCCTTGCAGGGGGACTCGGATCGAGGCGCGTAGCGACTTGATCCGAGTTTCCTCAGCCGCCGCGCAACGCCTCGATCACCGGGGCGGTATCGGGGCGCACCCCCCGCCAGATGAGGAACGATTCGGCCGCCTGTTCCACCAGCATGCCCAGCCCGTCCAGGGCCTTGCCCGCGCCATGCCCGCGCCCCCACAGGACGAAGGCGGTGGGTTCGTCGCCATACATCATGTCGTAGGTCACGCCACCGGGTTCGAGCACATCCTCGGGGATGGGCGGCACCTCGCCCTTCAGACCGGCGGCTGTGCCGTTGATGATGAGGTCGAAACGCTGGCCGGCAAGGCCGTCGAAACCACTGCCGGACACCGGGCCTGCATCGGCGAACAGGGCCGCCAGCTCATGGGCCCTGGACTCGGTGCGGTTGGCAATGACCATCTGCGCCGGATTCCGGGCCAGCAGGGGCGCCATCACCCCGCGCGAGGCACCACCCGCGCCCAGCAACAGAATCCGCCTGCCCGCCAGATCCACACCGTGATTTTCCGTCAGATCACGCACCAGGCCGACCCCATCGGTGTTCTCACCCAGACTGCTGCCGTCCTCGCGCAGCACCAGAGTATTGACTGCCCCGGCCCGCTCGGCCCGTTCGCTGCGCTCGCTGGCGTACTCCCAGGCATCCCGCTTGAAGGGCACGGTGACATTGAGGCCACGGCCCCCGGCGGCGCGGAAATCGTCCACCGCGGCGGCGAAGGCGCCGATCTCCACCAGGATGGCGCGGTACTCCAGATCCTGACCGGTCTGCCGGGCGAACAGCCCATGGATGCGGGGGGATTTGGAATGGGCAATGGGATTGCCCATGACGGCGTATTGGTCGGTCATGGCAGGCCAGCGCTCAAACCTGCCGCAGCCAGCCGGCCACGGTCTTGGCGTAATAGGTGAGGATGCCGTCGGCACCGGCACGCTTGATACAGAGCAGGGCCTCGCTCACCACCGCCCGCTCGTCCAGCCAGCCGTTCTGCGCGGCCGCCTTGAGCATGGCGTATTCGCCGGACACCTGGTAGACGAAAGTGGGCACGGCGAAGTTGTCCTTCACCTGGCGCACGATATCCAGGTAGGGCATACCCGGCTTGACCATCACCATGTCGGCGCCCTCATCCAGATCCAGGGCCACCTCATGCAGGGCCTCGTTGGCATTGGCCGGGTCCATCTGATAAGTGTACTTGTTGCCCGCGCCCAGGTTGGCGGCGGACCCCACCGCATCGCGGAAGGGACCGTAGAAGCTGGATGCGTACTTGGCCGAATAGGCAAGGATGCGGGTGTGGATGTGCCCTTCCGACTCCAGTGCCTCGCGGATCTCGCCGATACGCCCGTCCATCATGTCCGAGGGCGCCACCACGTCGGCACCCGCCTCCGCATGGGAAAGGGCCTGGCGCACCAGCACCTCCACCGTCTCGTCGTTCATGACATAACCGGAATCGTCGATCAGCCCGTCCTGTCCATGGGTGGTGAAGGGATCGAGGGCCACATCGGTGATCACCCCCAGTTCGGGATGGGCCTCCTTCAATGCGCGTACCGCACGCTGCGCCAGGCCCTCCGGATTGTAGGCCTCACGGGCGTCCAGGGACTTCCTTTCCGCCGGCGTGACCGGAAACAGGGCGATGGCCGGCACCCCCAGTTCCACCAGTTCCGCGGCCTCCCGCAACAGCAGATCGATGCTGACCCGCTCGACGCCGGGCATGGACGGAACCGCCTCGCGCCGGTCCTTGCCCTCGAGGATGAATACGGGCTGGATGAGGTCGTCGGTGGTGAGCACGGTCTCACGCATCAGGCGGCGGGAGAATTCATTGCGGCGCATGCGGCGCATGCGGGTAAAGGGGAAGGCTCCGAAGCCGGTTTCGGTCTCGCTCATGGTGCTGTTGCTCCAGGGAATCTGCATACGGGGTGCACTATAAACGAAACGCGGCGCAGTCCGGGAGAAACGGGGGCGCCAGGGCCGATTACATTTCGGCTACCGTCCAATATACGATGATGGCGCAATAAAACCCGTTCGCTATCAACTTGTTTCGGCGACCGGGTGCAATATTGGGGCCAGGAGCCTGTCGGACTCAGGCTGAATCGGCTGCAAAAGCGGGACAGCGGTCCAATTTCCCCTGATTTTTCGTCACATAGTTCACACTATGCTCCTCAAAATCATGAAAAATTCCCCTCACTGTCCCACTTTTTCGCTACGATCCCCATAAATCCGACAGGCTCCTAGCATGAAACCACGGGATCTGATCGTGATCGGCGGCGGCGCCGGCGGGCTGGTGGTGGCCTCCGGTGCCGCCCAACTGGGTCTGGACGTGGTCCTGATCGAGAAGGAGGCGGCCCTCGGCGGTGACTGCCTGCATCACGGCTGCGTGCCCAGCAAGACCCTGATCCATGCCGCCAGGGTAGCCCACACCATGCGCCGCGCCGGTGACTGCGGCCTCAAGGCGGTGGAACCGGAGGTGGACCTGGGTGCGGTGGCCGATCATGTCGCCGGGGTCATCAGCCACATCCAGCGGCACGACGATCCGGAACGGTTCCGTTCCTACGGCTGCGAGGTGATCTTCGGCGCCGCACGCTTCACCGGTCCGCGGGAGGTGGAGGTCGACGGACAGCGCATCGCATTCCGCCGGGCGGTGGTCGCCACCGGCTCCAGCCCCTGGATCCCCCCCATCGAGGGCCTGGCCGGGGCCGGTTACCTGACCAACCTGGACCTGTTCGACCTGCGCCGGCTGCCTGAACACCTGGTGGTGCTGGGGGCGGGCCCCGTCGGCATGGAGATGGCCCAGGCCTTCCTGCGCCTGGGCAGCCGGGTCACCGTGGTGCAGCGCTCAACCACCATCCTCAAGCGCGAGGACCCTGAGATCAGCGACACCCTGGCCGCCCTGCTGCGGGCCGAGGGCATGACCATCCTCACCGGCACCGGCGTGGAACGGATCGAGACCAGCGGCGGCATCCGGCGGGTGGTACTGAAGGGCGGTGGCGGTGTCCTCGAGGCCGACCGCATCCTGGTGGCCATGGGGCACAGGCCGGCGCTGAACGGGCTGGGCCTGGAGGCCGCCGGGGTGGCCCATGACCGGGGCAGGATCCAGGTGGACCGACGCATGCGCAGTTCCAACCGGCGCATCTTTGCCTGCGGCGATGTGTGCGGCCCCTATCCGTTCACCCACATGGCCGAATACCAGGCCGGAGTGGTCATCGCCAACGCGGTCCTGCGCATACCGAAGAAAGCCGATTACCGGGTGGTGCCCAGGGTCACCTTCACCGATCCGGAAATCGCCTCCGTGGGACTGACCGAGGCGCAGGCGCGGGACCGGGGCATGGCCGTGGATGTGCTGCGTTTCGAATTCAGCAACGTGGACCGCGCCATCACCGACGGCTCGACCGGCGGCCTGGTGAAACTGGTGACCCGCAAGGGCCGTATCCTCGGCGGCACCATC
>CAYPEH010000022.1:3723-12640 GCA_964409585.1 uncultured Chromatiales bacterium
CGGCACCATCGGCGCCACCATCCATGCCTACCCGACCCTGGCCCAGGTTCACCGCCGGACGGTGAACACCTATTATGGCCCCAGACTGTTCAACCCCAGGGTCAGGCGCCTCGTCCGCTGGATCAACCGTCTGCTGCCATAATCCACCCACATCCAGCGGCGCGGTTCGTCCGACCACCCCGATCCGGAGAATGCCATCTTGCTCGCCACACTGCCGAAGTTGCGGAATATCGATTTCCCCTCCATCCACCGCGGACCACTGCAGACCCTGCAAGTCAATCTGGGCTATGTGTGCAACCAGCAGTGTCTGCACTGCCACGTCAATGCCGGACCCAGGCGCAAGGAACAGATGGACCGGGACACCACGGACACGGTGATCGACTTCCTGCGCCGCTCCGGCGTCGGCACCCTGGACCTCACCGGCGGCGCCCCGGAACTCAACACCCATTTCCGTTACCTGGTGGAAGCGGCGCGGGACCTGGGCGTACACGTCATGGACCGCTGCAACCTGACGGTACTGCTGGAACCGGGCCAGGAGGATCTGGCCGCCTTTCTCGCCGCCCATGACGTGGAGGTGGTCGCCTCCATGCCCTGCTACCTGGAAGAGAACGTCGACCGGCAACGCGGCGAGGGCACCTTCCAGGCCAGCATCGAAACCCTGGCCCGGCTCAATGCCCTGGGCTATGGGGAGCCGGGCAGCGGCCGGATTCTGAACCTGGTCTACAACCCCCAGGGGGCCACTCTGCCACCGTCCCAGTGCGCACTGGAGGCGGACTACAGGAAACGCCTGAAGGAACATCACGGCATCGTCTTCAATCACCTGCTGGCCCTGGCGAACATGCCCATACAGCGCTTCGGCAGCACCCTCCTGTCCCAGGGGGAGTTCGATCCCTATATGCGGCTGTTGCGGGAATCCCATCGCGACGAGAACCTGTCGGGTGTCATGTGCCGCAGCCTGATCAGCGTGGACTGGCGGGGCTATGTCTACGATTGCGACTTCAACCAGATGCTGGACCTGCCGCTGCGCATCGGCACACGGCCACGCCTGAGGCTGTCGGAACTGGAGCCGGGGGAATTGAACGGCCGCGCCGTGACCGTGGCGGGCCACTGCTACGGCTGCACCGCCGGTCAGGGCAGCAGCTGCGGAGGGGCCCTGTAAGCGATCCGGTCCATTGCCGTCCACACCACGGCTCCACGGATGGCCGGCGGCATACGGGGCAAACAAAAAACCCCGGCAGAAACCTGCCGGGGCAACAGCGTCTTCGGTGGAGGTGGGTACATGGCCATCGTCCCTGCTGGTCACGCCCCGTTGCAATCCATGAATGGGGCATAATGCCCCGGTTGTGCGATCCTTGCCGGCCTTCGACGCCCCTGTCATTGCCAGCGGTCACAAGTGTGGTGCAGTCAAAGGCGGAGGTCTGTCAGCCAGAAAAAACACCGCCTGTAGGAAATCTCTGATTCTTCATGCGCAGCCTCTACCCGGAAATCACCCCCTATGCCTGCCAGCGCCTGGCGGTCGACGACCGCCACCGTCTCTATGTCGAACAATCCGGCAACCCCGACGGGCTGCCGGTGGTTTTCCTGCACGGCGGCCCCGGCGCCGGCTGCGAACCCTGGCAGCGGCGTTTCTTCGATCCACGGCGCTACCGCATCATCCTCTTCGACCAGCGCGGCAGCGGCCGCTCCACGCCCCATGCCGACCTGAACGACAACACCACCCGGCACCTGGTGGCGGATATGGAGATCATCCGCCAACGGCTGGGCATCGAGCGCTGGTTGCTGTTCGGCGGCTCCTGGGGTTCCACCCTGGCGCTGGTCTACGCCGAGACCTACCCGGAACGAGTGCTGGGACTGGTGCTGCGCGGCATCTTCCTGTGCCGTCCACAGGACATACACTGGTTCTATCAGCAGGGGGCCAGCGCCCTGTTCCCCGATTACTGGGAGGATTTCCTGCGCCCCATACCCGCCGCCGAACGCGGTGACATGGTGCGCGCCTACCATCGTCTGCTCACCGGCGATGACGAAGTGGCGCGCCTGGCCGCGGCCCGCGCCTGGTCGGTCTGGGAGGCCCGCACCGCCACCTTCCGGCCCAATCCGGACCTGGTGAAACACTTCGGCGATGCCCATACCGCCCTCAGCCTGGCCCGGATCGAGAACCACTATTTCGTCCATGACAGCTTCCTCGAACCGGACCAGATCATTCGTGACGCCCATCGACTCAGGGACATCCCCGGATACATCGTGCATGGCCGCTACGATGTGGTCTGTCCGCTGCAACAGGCCTGGGATCTGCACCGGGCCTGGCCGCAGGCGCGGCTGCGCGTGATCGCCGACGCCGGCCATGCCGCCTCGGAGCCGGGCATCGTCGATGCCCTGGTGAGCGCCACCGACCGCCTGGCCGGGGAACTGCGCCCATGATCGGATTGCTGCAAAGGGTGAGCGAGTCCAGGGTCCTGGTGGACGGCGAGACCATCGGCGCCATCGGCCGGGGCCTGATGGTGCTGGTGGGCGTGGAGAAGGGCGACGGCGAGGCACAGGCCGACCGCCTGCTGCAACGTCTGCTGGGCTACCGGGTGTTCGCCGATGCGCATGGACGCATGAACCTCAGTGTGGCCGACACCGGTGGCGGACTGCTGCTCGTCCCCCAGTTCACCCTCGCCGCCGATACCCGCAAGGGCATGCGGCCAAGCTTCTCCCCGGCCGCCGCGCCGGCGGAAGGCGAACGCCTGTTCAACTACCTGGTGGAGCAGGCGCGCCAGCAGCACACACCCGTGCAGACCGGCCGTTTCGGCGCCGACATGCAGGTCCATCTGATCAACGACGGCCCGGTGACCTTCACCTTGCGGGTACCGCCTCCCCCATGATCATGGCGGCACGTCCCGTGGTTTTGCGGTACATTGACGCCTCTTTGCAGACCCGGCTTCCCATCCCATGGAACGAAAAATCATACTGGGCATACTCGCCCTGGCATTCGTGCTGTTCATCATCGCCATGCTGATCCCCTCCGGCAGGGAACAGCCCCGGGACGTGCTGCCCTGGCAGATCAGCGTCACCGATACCGGCTCCATCCGGGTGTTCGGCCTGCACCTGGGCTACACCACCATCGGCGAGGCCCAGCAGAAGTTCGAGGAGGGCGCGAAGATCAGCCTGTTCGCATCGGAACAGGGCGAATACGTGGTGGAGGCCTTCTTCAAGGAGGTCTGGCTGGCGGGCCTGAAGGCCAAGATGATCCTCACCGCCGATCTGCCGCAGGACATCCTCTCCGGAATGTACCACCGCGGTATCCGCATGAATGCCCTGGAGGGTGGCGGCAAACAGATCCAACTGCACCCGGACGACGAGGCGGTGGTGCTTCAGACCCCCATCCGCCATATCACCTATCTGCCTGCATCGAAACTGGAAGAGACGCTGCTGGTTCGCCGCTTTGGGAACCCGGCCGAACGCATCATCGAGAAGGCCGGCGGCGCCGTGCACCTGCTGTATCCGGACAAGGGCCTGGATATCGCCATCAGCACCAGCGGCAAGGTGGTGTTGCAGTACCTGCAACCACGGCATTTCGACCAGGCCATCCTCGAACCGCTGCGTCATCAACCGGATGGGGACACGGGTGGAAAAACCATGGGAGAGCCCCGGCAAAAAACACCATGACAAACAGGGAATTTCCCAAGGGAACTGTTTCCCCTGCCACCGGTCTTATTTCCCGAACGTCGCTTTCCGACGCTCGCCCGCTTACCTCCCTGAGCGGGCTACCCGGCGACCCCAACCGGGTGTTATTGGCCCCGTCCTCCCTCCCCCTCCGAGGCACGGGGCCTTTTTATGTGCACCAACCCGCACCTTCCGGCCATTCAGGGAAACTCTGATCAAGCCGCGCACGGCTTGATCAGAGTCCCCTTGTAGGGGATGGTCTATTGGGGGAAGGATGGAAATCAATGGCTGACGGGAACGTGGATACACCCCTTCCCCCAAACCCCCCTTCCCCCGGTGCTTATTCAGAGGTTCCTCAGCCACCGTGATTCACTTCCAACCAGTCATCGAGGACGGCGCGCGCCTCGTCCACACCGGTCTTTTTCAGCGCCGAGAACAGCTGCACGCTCACCAGAGCGGATGATCCCAGCTCACGCCGTACCTGGAGCAGGGAACTGCTGGCCGGGCCCTTTTTCAGCTTGTCTGCCTTGGTCAGCAGGATGTGCACCGGCAGACCGGCATGGGCGCACCATTCGAGCATCTGGCGATCCTGTGCGTTCAGCGGGTGGCGCACGTCCATCAGCAGGATCAGGCCGCGCAAGGCCTGGCGTTCACGCAGGTAGCGCCCCATCAGGCGTTGCCAATGCTGCTGCACCGCCGCCGGCACCCTGGCAAAACCATAGCCGGGCAGGTCCACCAGACGGCGCATGCCATCGATCTCAAAAAAATTGATCAACTGAGTGCGCCCGGGGGTCTTGCTGGTACGGGCCAGGGACTTCTGCGCCGAAATGGCATTGAGGGCACTGGACTTGCCCGCATTGGAGCGGCCGGCAAAAGCCACCTCGAAACCCTCGTCGGGTGGCAGACCGCCAAAGCTGTTGGCACTGATGAGAAAACGGGCACGTTGATACAGGTTGGGCATGAGCGACACAGGGCACGGAGCAGATTCCATGCACAAATTCTCAAAGAACAATAAGAATATTAAAGGTGACTAATTGACTGATTGACAGCCAGTCTGCTATAAAACCTGCCGTTTTTTTGCCCAGATACACGATCCGAATGCAGGTGGGGCCGGTGCCCGCGAAAAGGCCGCCTCAGGATACAGGAGACTACCCGCGATGAAAAAACTGCTCACTGCCGCCATTGCATGCGCCCTGATCGGCGTCGCCGGTACCACCATGGCCGCCGGTAATGCCGATGCCGGCAAGACCAAATCCGCCACCTGCATGGCCTGCCACGGCCCGGACGGCAACAGCCCGACCAACCCCGTATGGCCCAAGCTGGCCGGCCAGCACGCCAGCTACATCATCAAGCAGCTCAATGACTTCCAGGCCAAGGCGCGCACCGACCAGACCATGAGCCCCATGGCCGCGCCCCTGCAAGCCCAGGACATCGAAGACCTGGCCGCCTACTTCTCCAGCCAGCCCCGCAAGATCGGCGAGGCCGACCCCGCCCTGGTCGCGAAAGGCGAAGCCATCTACCGTGGCGGCGACCTGAGCAAGGGACTGCCCGCCTGCATCGCCTGCCATGGCCCGAAGGGCGCCGGCAACGGCCCCGCCAATTTCCCATCCATCGGCGGCCAGCACGCCGCCTATGTGGAAGGCACCCTGAAAAAGTTCCGTTCCGGTGAACGCGCCAACGACATCAACCGCATGATGCGTGACATCGCCGCCAAGATGACCGATGCGGAAATCAAGGCCGTCGCTTCCTATGTAAGCGGCCTGCACTGAATCCGATCCTTCGTGGTACAAAAAAGGGGTGGCCGCACAGCCACCCCTTTTTTCGTTCTGCCCCCCGCAGGCACGGGGGAACCCTGAGCCCAACCCGGCGTCCAATACGGGAACGGCAAACCGGTGCCGGGTTGCCTCCCATCCCCCGAATGCCTAGGATCACAACGCCTTCCTCAAAAGAGCGAGAAACAACAGGACCATCCAGGATGCATACCGCCAGCCGACTCTTTCACCTGATCGCCCTCAGCCTGTGCCTGCTGCCCCTGGCGCCGGCGACCGCCACGGAATCCTTCGACGAAGGGATCGAATACCAGCTCATCGTCCCGCCCCAACCCACCTCGACCCCGGACAAGGTGGAAGTGGTCGAGATGTTCTGGTACGGCTGTCCCCATTGTTTCCACTTGGAACCGGAGATGAAGGACTGGCTGAAGCACAAACCCGAAAACGTCGAGTTCGTGCGCATTCCCGCCATCCTCAACCCCGAATGGGCCATCCATGCACGCACCTACTATGCCGCCGAGGTGCTGGGCGTGCTGGACAAGATCCATGACCCCCTGTTCAACGCCCTGCACGTGGAACGTCAACGTCTGTTCGATCTGGATTCCATCGCCGCCTTCTTCGCCAAACACGGCGTCCCGGAGGAGGACTTCAGAAAGGCCTATCATTCCTTCGCCGTAGAGGTAAAACTGCGCCGTGCACAACGCCTGACCCGGGCCTACGGCATCAACGGCGTGCCCGCCATGATCATCAACGGCAAATACCGCACCGACGCGACCCTCGGCAATGGCACCCAAGGCATGTTCCGGGTGGTGGACTTCCTGGTCGCCCAGGAAGGCAGCTAGAGCTCCCACCCCCCCACAACGACATGGCAACCGCCATCACCCCCACACCTTCGGCCCGGGCGCTTCCCCAGTTGGATGTGTCATGGCTGCAACCACGGCGGGCGGGCATGCTGCGCCTGCTCAGCTATAACATCCAGGTGGGCATCACCACACGGCGTTACCGGCACTATGTCACCCAGAGCTGGAAGCACGTGCTGCCCCATCCAGAGCGCATGCAGAACCTGGACGCCATCGCCCGCCTGGTACGTCACTTCGATATCGTTGGCCTGCAGGAGTCGGATGCGGGCAGCCTGCGCACCGGTTTCGTCAACCAGATCGAATACCTGGCCAACCGTGGCCACTTCCCCTACTGGTTGCAGCAGACCAACCGGCGCATCGGCCAGATCGCCCACCACAGCAAGGGCTTGCTCAGCCGCATCCGCCCGGACCGGGCCGAGGAGTTTCAACTGCCCGGCCTGATTCCGGGGCGTGGCGGAGTATTGCTGCAATACGGCACCGGCGAGCAGCCACTAGTAGTGGTATTGCTGCACCTGGCCCTGGGACGCCGTTCACGCGAACGGCAACTGGGCTATGTGGCCGATCTGGTGCAGGGCTATCGCCACATCGTGCTGATGGGTGACTTCAACTGCCGCCTGAGCAGTCGCGAGGCCCGCCAACTGCTGGCCCGTTCGGGCCTGCGCGAGCCGGCCGAGGATCTGGCCACCTGGCCAAGCTGGCGGCCCTACCGCAACATCGATCACATCCTGGTCTCCCCCAGCCTGGAAGTGGAACGTGTCGAAACCCTGAGCTACACCCTGTCCGATCACCTGCCCATCGCCATGGAAGTGAAGCTGCCCGAAGGACTGCGGCATTTCACCTGACCCCCGATGAAGCCAGACCGCCAAGGTCCGCAAAATGCACGAAGAATGGGAAACCCTCCATCTAGGGCAGGGCGGTTCGCATTCATTGGGGCGCATTGGCCCTTACTCGCTCATAGGCCGGACACGAATGGTCAACACATTCTTGATGGGGTCGATTTCGTACTTGTAAACCTCAAACGGCCATTCGTCGAACGTCATTTTTGTAATGAAGCCGCCAGTGTGCGGTGAAACCAACTTCTCCAGTTCGTCTGCATACAGGGCGCTTTCGGCCACGTGACCCTTGAAATCCTTGAACCGGACCCGAACTCGAATGGGGCCTTCGCCGGAAAAGAGCAGCAAGTATTCGGGGGGCATCACTATTCTCCTTTATTCATATCCTGGCTCATTGGGACTTCGTCAGCCGACTGTCGTGACGAACCGTTCCGATGATAGGGAGCCGGTATCCCCTGTTTTCCAGTGATAGGCCACCAGGGCGCCCCCCTTTCCCGCAGAATAGTCCAGGCAAGCCAGGTTGGCCCCAATGAGCGAGGGCTTGCCCGTGAGCCAATAATGGCCGAAGAATACGGGAGGCTCCGTCGGGTCGTATCGGTACTGGCCGAGTTGGCTGTCCTCGATAAAAGTGGCGGGTAGCTCCCCTTCCTCCCCTTCCGGCACCATGGCAATGTCACGATAGCTGACAGGCCCTCCTGCATTCCACCATTTGATGCGGATGTTGTGTCGAGGATTGCCGTCCTTGTCCAGAAAGCTCATGCCTTCGGGCAGTGGGACCTCCGGTCCCTTGAGCAACACTTCGATATCCTCGTATGTCTGTTTTCCCCGGGTCGAGGCTTCCACGATATCGTCGTCGTCCAGGTGCCGAGGTACGCGTGCGATGACGGGGCGACTCCAGCAGGCATGGACGGCACGAAACAACACCCCGCCTTGCGAGTCCTTCACCTCGAGGTAGATCGGCAAGGTTTTGAACCACTGGATGACCGATCGTGTCTCGTCTTCATGGAGACCGTACTCATCGAGAAAACGCTGATGCTGAACGGTGTTCTTCCCGCCGTGCGTACGCAGGGGCTCTGCCGTTTCTGGATGACGCGTGTGGTAACCAATGGCATTGAACTCGTGGTTCCCCATCACTGCCAGCGCGTGCCCCTGCTCGACCATTGGGCGGACGATGTCGATCACGCGACGCTGGTGCGGCCCCCGGTCGATGAAATCGCCCAGAAAAACCACCCTGGCCCCCGGTTGCTGATAGACTCCCTGCTGCTGCCGATAACCAAGGTGCTGTAACAAGGCTTCCAACTTGTCTGCCTGGCCATGTATGTCGCCAATGATATGGTAGTCCATAGTTTCCCTTCCTTTGATTCCGGCGCCTTCTTGCCGTGTCTCTGCTCGGCAATCGATACCTCACGCCACCGATATGCGCGCACTTGATCCATCGGTCAGGCGTATCCCAGGATGATGGTGGAGACAGACAGGAAGTTTAAGGGTCAAAAACGGCCACCGGTGTTCGAGGCCTCATCGCGTTTTGGGCACGAACGGTCCGCTGCGCAGCCAGATCACCCGTAAGTGATTGAAAGAATATGGCGCGCCCGACAGGGCGAAAGCGGAAAACATGCTGAAGCGCCAGCTTCAGCCCGCTTGAGCGCCCTGAGCCTACCGGCGAAGGGCCGGAAATCCGGCGGGCGCCCCCGCCGTTCCCGTGGGCTGGCGTGGAAGCTCAAAGGAAAGCCGGCGCGGAGGCCGGCTCTCGGTTGTTGGCGCGCCCGACAGGGCGAAAGCGGAAAACATGCTGAAGCGCCAGCTTCAGCCC
>CAYPEH010000022.1:12740-25627 GCA_964409585.1 uncultured Chromatiales bacterium
CTCAAAGGAAAGCCGGCGCGGAGGCCGGCTCTCGGTTGTTGGCGCGCCCGACAGGATTCGAACCTGTGACCTTCGGCTCCGGAGGCCGACGCTCTATCCAGCTGAGCCACGGGCGCAATTTACAGAAACCTTCTCCTCGCCTTCCCTGGCTTGGCGATGGCGGCTCTTCTCACCGCCTGCCCGGCCATCCACGGCCGGGCGTTCGCGCCTGGAAAAGCCATGTCAAATGGCTTTTCCTCCGCTTCGCGACCAGCGCTCACCCAGCTGAGCCACGGGCGCAATTCATGGAAACCTTTTCCTTGCCTTCCCTGGCCCAACGATGGCGGCTCTTTCCACCACCTGCCCGGCCTTCCACGGCCGGGCGTTCACGCCTGGAAAAGCCATGTTAAATGGCTTTTCCTCCGCTTCGCGGACCCGCGCTCACCCAGCTGAGCCACGGACGCATGAACTGCGCGGATGATAACGTTACCGGCCTCGATCGTCCACGCATGAGAGGCCCCAGGCGATGACCGGCATCCATCAGTACATCACCCAAAGTTTATAGACGATCCATGAGAAGATATACTGCTTGGACTTTTTTGTCGGTTTTCCGCGATTCCGGGAAGCCTCACCCCTGCAAAAGTTCCTGAGAAGAGGACTCACACGATGCGAAACAAGGCGTTCAAACTCGGCCTGGTCCTGGCTGCCCTGACCCTTTCCGCCACCGCCAACGCGGAATCCGTTGACGACCGGATCAGGCCCCTCGGTCAGGTGAACGTGAAAGGTGCCCCTGCCGCCCAGACCGAGGCCGGCGGCGCCACGGCTGCGGCAAGCGGGGCGGGCAGTGCTCCTGCTCCGCAGGCAGGCGGAGAGAGTGCTGCCCCGGCCGCAAAGAAGGTGGCGGCAGCACCCTCCGACGGTACGGGCGGTAATGCCGGTGCCAACGATGGCGCCGCTCTCTATCAGGCCAAGGGTTGCCCCGCCTGTCATGGCCCGGATGGCAGGAAGACCATCATGCCCACCTACCCGAAGATCGCCGGCCAGACCCCGGCCTATCTGCTGACGCAGATGAAGGACATCAAGTCCGGCGCCCGCAACAATGCCCAGGCCGCGGTCATGAAAGGCATCATCGCCAATGTGACCGAGAAGGAGATGAAGGCCATCGCCGACTGGCTCGCCAGCCAGTAACCGGCCCGGGCGGGGGCGCCCCCGAAGACGAATGGCGGCTGGGCATGGCCCGGCCGCCGTTTTTTTGCAGCGGAACATCCCCCGCCGGGCGGTGCGGACCGATGCACCCATGAAAAACGATTTCACCGCACAGGCCGCCAGGCTCCGCCAGGACCTCCTCGTCGAGGACCGGCTGTGTGGGCACCCCTTCACCTTCCACACCACCTGGGGCCTGTTCTCCCCACGGGGCATCGATGAAGGCACACGGCTGCTGCTGGACCACATCGAGATCGGCCGGGATGACGACTGCCTGGATCTCGGCTGCGGCTACGGCCCCATCGGCCTGACCATGGCCAGGCTGGCACCGGGTGGCCACACCCTGTTGGTGGACAAGGACTTCGTCGCGGTGGAATACAGCAACCGCAATGCCAAGACCAATGGCATCGACAATGCCGAGGCCATTCTCAGCAACGGCTTCAGCCATGTGCCGAAAGAACGCCGCTTCGATGTCATTGCCTCCAACCTGCCAGCCAAGGTGGGCAAGGAGATGCTCTATCTCTACCTCTACGATGCCCATGCCCGCATGAAACCGGGGGGGCGCCTGTACGTGGTCACCATCTCCGGCCTGCGCCAGTTCATCAAGCGCGCCTTCAACGAAGTATTCGGCAATTACAAAAAGCTCAAGCAGGGAAGGAGCTACACGGTGGCGCTGGCGGTGAAGGAGTGACCGCCGGGGGGCGGCCTTCAGACCTTGTCGAAATCCGCGTTTTCCCAGAAGTAGGGACCGTAATCGAAAAAGATCTCCTCGCCGGGCTTGATCTTCTTCAGCGCCTCGAAACGGGCCGTCTTCCAGCGGGTGGACACCACCAGCCGCGCATTGGGCCGGTCGCTGTGATTGATGTAGCGGGTGTAATTGGCCTCCCTGCCCTCTCCGAGGATGTTGTAGTCCTTGCACACCCAGAGGATGTAGTGGGAATCCACATAGGGTTTGCGCTCGGTCTGCGCGTCGGTGAGGATCCGGCCGGTGTAATAGCCGATGGTATCCCCCTTGTGGATCTTTTCCTTGGCAAACAACCCCAGGCCGATGCCCTCGATGGACGACTTCTTCACTTCGAAGGCGGTTTCATCGAATTTCCGCGGCTTGCGTTTCTTCCTGGCCATGTCGTCTGGATCCCCGTGCTCTGGATCAGGCCGGGAGTGTAGCGTATCGTCCCTTCAAAGACCGCCATCACTCCACGCAGGCAGTACGCTGGTGCTTCCTGCCAATGCGGGGAATCAGGTGCAGGCGCCAACAGTCCGTCGGACCCTGGCGAAATCGGCTGCAAAAGCGGGACAGCGGCAATCTTTCGCTTCGATCCCAAAAGTCCGACAGACTGCCAACCCCTTGGATTGGCCGTGATCTTCGTGGCATGCTGCACTTGCTCCATTTCAGGCCAAACCTGTGCTGCCAACACGAACAAGGAAGCCGGGGCCGGATCATCATTGCGTACCGTACCCAGGTACCCAAAGAGGGTTCATCCGGGTCTTCCGACAACCGACCTCCAGGAGTTGATGATGAAAAAGATTCTGATCGCCACCGGCGCCCTGCTCACCCTTGCGGCATCACAGGCATGGGCCATGGGTCCAGGGTATTACCCCGGCTATGGTCCACAGCGCGGTCACGCAATCTATGGCGGCTACTACGCCCCGGCCCCGCAACAGGCCGAAACTCCCGAGGCCCTGGTGCGAGAGGGCCTGGGAAAGCTACGAGCCTTCCTGCGCAGCAATGACGCCCGTGACAAGCTCAAGCTGATGGCCTTCCTGGAAAGCGAGATCACCCCCTATTTCGATTTTGCCTACATGACCCGGTGGGCCGCCGGCCGTGCCTGGCGCAACATGACCGATGCACAGAGGACGCAGTTGGAATCGAAGATCAAGGAGATGTTCTTCAGCACCCTGGCCCGGGGCCTCGGTGGTTATGACGGCAACACCCGGGTGGACATTATCGGCACCCGGCGCAGCCGCCATGACAATGAAGTCCGTGTCGGCGTCCGCATCACCCGCCCCGGCGGCTATCCGGTCAAGATCGAGTTCCGCTTCTACCGTTCCCGCGACGGCTGGAAGATCTTCGACGCCATTGCCAACCAGAGCAGCGCAGTGACCTTCTACCGCCGCCACTTCCAGCAACAACTGTACGCCTACGGCCGCCGCTGAGGCCCATCGGGTTTTTTCACCTCAATCCGCGGCCACCGTGCGTCCCCTCGCCCAGCCGCGCAGCCGGTCGAGGCGTTCGGCCATCACCACCGACAGGGGACGGGTGCGCCGCAGTTCCTCCCTGATCATCGCCTGATCGGGCTGCCGACCCTGAGCGTGGGCGCCATACAGGGCCGACACCACCGCCTGTTCGATCTCGGCCCCCGAGAAGCCCTCGCTGGCTTCCGCCAGGGCCCGCAGATCGAAACCGTTCAGCGCCAGCCCCCGTTTGCGCAAGTGAATGGCGAAGATTTCGGCACGGGTCTCCGCCCGCGGAAGATCGACGAAGAAGATCTCATCCAGGCGTCCCTTGCGCACCAGCTCCGGTGGCAAGGCCTCGATCTCATTGGCGGTCGCTACGATGAATACGCCGGACTGGTTGTCCGCCATCCAGGTCAACAGGTTGCCGAGCAGGCGCCGCGAGGTGCCGCCATCGTGATCGCCGCCGGATATCGCCTTTTCGATCTCGTCGATCCAGAGGACGCAGGGCGCCATGGCCTGCGCCGATTGCAGGGCCAAACGCAGGTTGCGCTCGGTTTCACCATGATACTTGTTGAACAGGGTGCCGAAGTCCAGGCGCAACAGGGGCACTCCCCAACTGCCGGCCACGGCCCTGGCCGCCAGGCTCTTGCCGCCCCCCTGCACCCCCATGATGAGGATGCCCCGTGGCCGGTCGAGACCAGGGATGGCACCACGAAAGGCCGGCTTGCGTTGCTCCAGCCAGCGCTTGATATTGGCAAGCCCGCCCACTTCGGCGAATCGGGCCGTGTCGTACTCGAAGCTGAGGGCGCCGCCCCGGTTGAGCAGTTCATACTTGGCCTGCATGACCCGCGGCAGATCATCGGGGGTGATGGCGCCGTCATCGAAAATCGCCTTGTGTGCCAGACAGCGTGCATCCACCAGCGGCAATCCACGCAGGGTATCCACCAGGTGCTGGAAGCTCTCCCGGTCCCCCCGGACCTTGCCGCCATGAGCGGCCGCCCACTCACTGGCGATCCTTCCAACCAGGGCCGCCAATTCCTTCCGCCCCGGCAGATGGAGGCTGAAACGGGCACTGTGGTGCTCCAGCTCGGGCGGGATCTCCAGCCGATGCCCGACCAGCACCACCGTGTGCCCCAGTTCCCCATGGGCCAGGGCGATTTCCCGCAACAGGCGCACATGCAGGGGATCATCCAGGTAGGGGTGAAAATCCAGCAGCAGGAAGATGCCGGGCAGGTTGCGCACGGCGAGGATATGGCGCAGCATCGCCTCCGGCTCGGCCAGGTCACGGCGAGGACCACCCGTGGCGCCCAGTCTCGTCAGACCACGGGTCACCGACCAGGTCTGGATACGCAGATCCCGCCCCTCGCCAAGCCGGGCGAACAGTTCCAGCAGGCGGTTTTCCTCCCGGGTCTCGATGACCACCAGCGGCAGACGGGAATGGAGGGTGATCTCCAGGTCGTGAAGGTCGTCGCTGCTCATACCCGCAATCCCTCGTTTCACAACCCCATTGATTGATGCAATCGGCCCATCCTCGCCCGGCCGGCCGGGGTTGCCACTGCCAGCCGGGGCCGCCGGACAAGCACTTCAGTGCTCCCCATCCCCCTGCAATTCCTTCAGATAGCGGAACAGCGCCCGCCCGGCGCCGGCCGGTCTGCCGGTATTCTTCTCCTTGATCCCATTGCGCACCAACTGGCGCAGGTGCTGGCGGTCGGCGTTCGGAAAGGCACTCAACACCTCGGCCAGGGCACTATCCCCCTCCTCGATCAGGCGCTCGCGCCATTGCTCCAACTGGTGAAAACGCCGGGCCGACTGACGCCGTTCCAGGTGCATGGCCTCCAGGGCATCCCGTATGGGTGCGGCATCGATGCGGCGCATGAGTTTGCCGATGTACTGGAGTTGACGGCGACGGCCGCCACGGCTGTGGATGCGCCGGGCCAGCTCGATGGCCTCGATCAGTTCTTCGGGCAGGGGGATGCGGGCACGCTGCTGGGGTGGCATCTCCACCAGTTCGGTGCCCAGTTTCTGCAATGCCTCGGCTTCGCGTTTGAGCTGGGTCTTGCTGATGAATTCCTGATCTTCGTCGGTCATGGTGTCCCGTGTCCTGAGCGGTGATCCGGACATGATAGCAAGCCGAAGGCGGCTCACTAGGAATGAAAAAGTATGTATGTGGACTCTTCCATGACGAAGCCAAGGACATGCCGAGCACGGAATTCCCGCCGGCACCCGCGAGAAGGATGTACCGGAAGACTGAAAATGCCCCGATTGCGGCGCCTCCAGGCCCAGTTTCGACCCGGTGGAGGTCACCGCCTGAACGGTTTTCAGGGGTGGCCGGGCAGGCATTGGCCCTTCCGCCACAGCCGTATATCCTCCCCCATCGCCCCCCATTCAGGACAGCACACCATGGCCCTCACCGCCACGATTTTCAAAGCCGAGCTGCAAATCGCCGACATGGACCGGCAGCACTACCAGGACCATTCCCTGACCATCGCCCGGCATCCCTCCGAAACCGATGAACGCATGATGGTGCGCCTGCTGGCCTTCGCCCTGCACGCCCATGAACAACTGGCCTTCACCAGGGGCCTCAGCACCGACGACGAGCCGGATCTGTGGCAAAAGAGCCTCAGCGGCGAGATCGAACTGTGGATCGAACTGGGGCAGCCCGATGAGAAGCGCATCCGCCGCGCCTGCGGGCGTGCCGGAAGGGTAGTCGTCTACACTTACCAGGACCGCAGCGCGGCCGTGTGGTGGAGTCAGATGGAGGACAGGCTCAGGCGCTTCGGCAACCTGTCGGTGCTGCATCTCGCCGATGATGTGTCCAGGGCATTGGGGAAACTGGCGAAACGGAACATGCGCTTGCAGTGCACGGTGCAGGATGGCGAGATCTGGCTGGGTGACAGCGAACAGACGGTGCATGTGGTGCCGCGGACATGGAAGACCGCGGATCAGGGTGCATATTAACCCGGCGACCAAGTATGTCGGGTTAATAACAATCAACCACCTTCACCGTGTTCGGCAACTGCCCCCGGATCACCTCCGCCAACGCCTCGATCGCCCGCCGCCGCGGAAACGTCTTGCGGAACACCAGCCTCACCCGCCGCGAGGCCCCCGGCAGATCCAGCTTGCGCACAATCACCCCCGAGCCGGTCATCCAGCCACTGCGCAGGGCCAGCGCCGGCACCAGGGTACAGCCGTAGCCGGCTCCCACCAGTTGCAGCAGCGTCTCCAGGCTGGCGGCACGCAAATCGCCCATGGCTCCGCTTTGCGGGCGCTCCTTCATGTTGCAGACATCCAGCACCTGCTCACTGAGGCAATGGCCTTCCGACAGCAGCAGCATGTCCAGCCGGCTCAGGTCATCCGCGCCGATCTCGTCCTGGGTATAGATGGGATGGTCGTGCGGATGGGCCAGCCAGAAGGGCTCATCGAACAATACCCATTCTTCCAGGTCGGGCTGGCTTTCCTCCGTCGCCAGCAGGGCCACATCGATGGCGTGCTCATGCAAGCGTTGCAGCAGCACCTTGGTCATTTCCTCGGTCAGGACCGGGGTTAGTTGCGGATACGCTTTCCGCAGCGGCGCCAGGATCAGCGGGATCAGGTAGGGACTGATGGTATGAATGGCGCCGATGCGCAGGGGACCAGACAGCGGATCACGCTGGGCGCGTGCCAGTTCCTCGATGGCGGCGGCCTGTTCCAGGACCTGGCGGGCGTGGTGCAGGATCTGTTCGCCGATGGGGGTGACGGCCACAGAGCGGTTGCTGCGTTCGAACACCACCACACCCAACCGCTCCTCCAGCTTCTTGATCTGGGCACTGAGGGTGGGCTGACTGACGAAGCAACGCTCGGCGGCCCGGCCGAAATGGCCCGTTTCGGCCACCGCCACCAGGTATTGCAGGTCGCGTAGATTCATAGGGACTCTTATTGACCCGGCCGCCCAATGTTTGCGCCTTCAGCCAGCCTGTACCCACCCGAGGCAAGGCATCGAAACGCCGCTGTAGCATTCCTACAGCCAGTTTCGATAACGCCGCATCGGGCGGGTACAGGCTGGCCGGTCATTTGAAAAAATCAATGGGTTCGGGGCTTCAAGAATGCGCCAGCTCTTTGTTGCGGCCCTTGCCAAGGGAATGACCATTGGCTGCGGACCGCGCCTCGATCTGACGCATTCTTGAAGCCCTGAAGGTGCAAACATTGGGTGGCCGGGTCAATAATAGACCAAATCTATCATTTAAATATAAACCATCCATTGGCAAATATCATGGGATGAGTCTAGATTTTCACTGTGCCTTCAGGAGTCTGTCGGACCCAGGCACGTGATATTGGACAACCTACCGGAGGATTTCCCCATGAGCTTGAAAGGCAGCAAGACCGAGCAGAATCTGAAAGACGCTTTTGCCGGTGAGTCCCAGGCCAACCGCCGTTACCTGTACTTCGCCGCCAAAGCCGACGTGGAAGGCTACAATGACGTGGCCGCCCTGTTCCGTTCCACCGCCGAAGGCGAGACCGGCCACGCCCACGGCCACCTGGAGTACCTGGAAGAGACCGGCGACCCGGCCACCGGCCTGCCCATCGGCAGCACCGCCGACAACCTGCGGGCCGCCGTGGCCGGTGAGACCCACGAGTACACCGATATGTACCCCGGCATGGCCAAGACTGCACGCGAGGAAGGTTTCGACGAAATCGCCGACTGGTTCGAGACCCTGGCCAAGGCGGAGCGCTCCCACGCCAACCGCTATCAGAAGGCCCTGGACGAACTGGACTGACAAGTCTGCCGGACTCTGGCTGAATCGGCTGCAAAAGCGGGACAGCGGTCTGATTTTCCCTGATTTCTCGTCACATAGTTCCCACTATGCGCCTCTACAAATCATGAAATGGCGGTCGCGACACGGTGTGCGTGAGCCGGGTGCGGGAGCGGACGCCGCGCCCCGGTTCCAGAACGTGTTCCTTCGGCCGCCATGCGCCCCGTCTCCGTCAAGCGTTACACTCTCGCGATCCGGGGCGCATCCTCGCTGTCCCACTTTTTCGCTTCGATCCCCCAAAGTCCAACAGACTAACCGGTGACGAAGTACGGGCGGCCCCGTGTGGGGCGGTCCGCCACCACCACGGCCGCACCCCCTTCCCACAGCGAGGAACTCATCATGGCCATCCCACGCGAAGGCAATCTGGAAGCCCCCACCCGGCATCCCATCAACTGGACCAATTCAGACTTCTACGACGAGGACAAGCTGTTCACCGAACTGGAACGGGTGTTCGAGCTGTGCCACGGTTGCCGCCGCTGTGTATCCCTTTGCCAGAGCTTCCCCACCCTGTTCGACCTGGTGGACGAATCCGACACCATGGAAGTGGACGGAGTGGAGAAGGAGGATTACTGGCAGGTGGTCGACCACTGTTACCTGTGCGACCTCTGCTATATGACCAAGTGTCCCTATGTCCCGCCCCACGAGTGGAACATCGACTTTCCGCACCTGATGCTCCGCGCCAAGGCGGTGAAGTTCAGACAGGGTAAAACAAGGACCCGCGACAGGATCCTCACCAGCACCGACACGCTTGGCCGGCTGGCCGGCATCCCGGTGGTCTCCGGCGTGGTCAATGCCGTCAACCGGATGAAACCGGCCCGCCAGGTTCTGGACAAGGTGCTGGGCGTGCACCCCGAGGCCAGGCTGCCGCCTTTCGATTCCAGGCCCCTGCGCAAGCGCCTGGCCGACCGCCGGGGCCGCCATGCCGAGGGCAAACCGGTAGGCAACACCACCGGCAAGGTGGCCCTGTTCACCACCTGCTACGGTAATTACAACGAACCGCACATCGGCGAAGATTTCGTCGCCGTGTTCGAGCACAACGGCATCCCGGTGACCATCGCCGAAAAGGAACAGTGCTGCGGTATGCCCAAGCTGGAACTGGGCGACCTGGACAGCGTCGCCGCCGCCAAGGAGGCCAATATCCCGGTACTGGCCAGACTGGTGGACGAGGGCTGGGATATCATCGCTCCGATCCCCTCCTGCGCACTGATGTTCCGCAAGGAACTGCCGCTGATGTTCCCCGACGATGCCGAGGTGCAAAAGGTGGCCGCGGCGGTGTTCGATCCCTTCGAATACCTCATGATCCGCCACAAGGGCGGCCAGCTGAACACCGATTTCAAACAGAGCCTGGGCCATGTCGCCTACCATGCCGCCTGTCACCAGCGGGTACAGAACATCGGCGCCAAGACCCGTGACGTGCTGTTGCTGGTGCCCGGCACCGAGGTCACCGTCATCGAGCGCTGTTCCGGACACGACGGCACCTATGCGGTCAAGAGCGAGTTCCACGAATACGCCATGAAGATCGGCCGTCCGGTGGTGAACCGGGTCAGAAAGGCCGAAGCGGACCACTACGGCAGCGACTGCGCCATGGCCGGGCACCACATCGAGAACGGCCTGCGCGACGGCCGCCGGCCGGAGCACCCCATGAGCCTGCTGCGCAAGGCCTACGGCATCTGAGGATTCCCCCCATGAACAAGCTGACCCACGAAGATCTCTACAGCCTGGAAGAATATGCCCGCATCCGCGACGAGTTCCGCGCGCGGGTGATGGCACACAAGAAACATCGCCGCGTCGCCATCGGCCCCAATGCCGCGCTTTACTTCGAGGACGCCCTGACCATGCAGTACCAGGTGCAGGAGATGCTGCGCATCGAACGCATCTTCGAACCGCAGGGCATCCAGGACGAACTGGATGTGTACAACCCGTTGATCCCCGACGGCAGCAACTGGAAAGCCACCTTCATGGTGGAATTCGAGGATGCGGATGAACGCAGGCAGGCCCTGGCGCGGATGCTGGGCATCGAGAAGGCGGTCTGGGTGCAGGTGGGGGAGCTGGAGCGTGTGCATCCCATCGCCAACGAGGATCTGGAGCGGGAGACCGAGGACAAGACCTCCTCGGTGCACTTCCTGCGCTTCGAGCTGAGCCCGGCCATGGTGAGCCAGGCCCGGGCTGGCGCCCCGATCCGCATGGGCATCGACCATCCGGTATATCGCCACCAGACACTACTGGACGATGCTTCACGGCGGTCACTGGTGGCGGATCTGGCCCCAGTGTAGCCCCAATGTTGTATCCGGCAGCCGGACACGACGGCCATTGACGAAAAAGGCCGGTGGATCGTGGGCTCCACCGGCCTTTTGCTGCTTGCCTCTCCCGGAACGGGCGGGGCTCAGCCCTTGTTGAGCATCTTCTGGATGGCTTCGACCACCGCATCGCTGGAGGTGGCGTTCACGTCCAGCAGCATGCCTTCTTCCTTGTAAAAATCGACCAGCGGGGCGGTCTGCTCGTTGAACACGTCCAGACGCTTGGAGATCGCCTCCTCGGTCTCGTCGTCACGCTGCACCACAGCACCACCGCAGGCGTCACACTTGCCTTCCACCTTGGGCGGGTTGGACTTGACGTTGTAGATGGCGCCGCAATCGACGCAGGTACGGCGGGTGGTCAGGCGGTCGAGGATGACCTCACGCGGCACGTTCAGGTTGACGGCGCCGTCCAGCTCGATATCCAGCTTGGCCAGCAGTTCCTTCAGGGCCTTGGCCTGGGGAATGGTGCGGGGAAAACCGTCCAGCAGGAAGCCGGCCTTGCAGTCGTCTTCCTGCAGGCGCTCCTCCATGATGCCCATGATCAGGTCATCGGAGACCAGCTCGCCAGCCTTCATGGCAGCTTCGGCCTTCTTGCCCAGTTCGGTGCCGGCCTTGACGGCAGCACGCAGGATGTCGCCGGTGGAGATCTGCACGGAGCCGTCGATGGCGGTCAGCATCTTGGCCACCGTGCCCTTGCCGGCGCCGGGAGCGCCCAGAAGAATCAGTCGCATGTCTTTCCCCTTCGTGAGAAGTCGATAAAAAACCTGTCTAATGAATCCCTTGCGGGGTGTGGGGCGGGGATTTTGCGGCCTGTGGAAGGAAAAATCAAAGAAAACCCGTCATCCCATCGGCCAGGGCGCAACGGGCCAATGGGACAAGGTCCCGGCACACCATCATGGGCATTGCCCTTTCCCGCCGTGCTCACTACCCCCGCAGATCCGCGAAGAACCCTTTTCGGCGGGCGGGGCATCAGGGACCGGAACGCCGCTCCCACCAGGCCGGCAGATCGGCCACCGAATCCAGTACGGCCACCGGCTGGATATCCCTATCCAGATCCTCCTCCCGGAACTTGCCGGTACGCACCAGCACACCGTCGATACCGGCCGCCTGGGCGCCCCCCACATCGGTGCGGATATCGTCTCCGATCATGATGGTCCCATCGGCCTTGCAGCCAATGATGTCCAGTGCGGTGTGAAAAAACGCCCCAGCGGGCTTGCCCATGACCACGGCATTGATGCCGCAGGCGTATTCCAGCCCGGAGACATAGGCCCCCACATCCAGACGCAGACCGTCAGGGGCGCGCCAATACCGTGTCATGCCCAGTGCCACCAGCGCCGGCCGTGGCTCACTCATCAACAGCCGGAAAACGGCATTGTAGGTGGCAAAGTCCCATTCCTCGCCCAGGTCACCGACCACCACCGCCGCCAACGGTGGCTGCGCATCAGGCCCGGCCAGATCCAGTCCGTCGAACTCGGCCCGTGTGGCCTCGGGTACGAACAGGGCGGAACGGCCCTGAGCGTGATCCTGAATCCAACGCCGGGCGGCCACCGGTGGTGTGAGAATGTGTTCCGCGTCGGTTTCGATGCCGAATCCCCGCAGCTTCTCCACCAGGGCGGAACGGGGACGGGTGGTGGTATTGGTCAGAAACAGATACGGGATGTCACGCCGCCGGAACCAATCCAGAGCCATGGCGGCCCCCTCGACCGCCTCGCCGCCCACGTAGAACACCCCATCCAGATCGAACAGAACCCCTGCCATCAGCCTTCTCCTTGCGCGCCTGATCACCGCGCCATCACCCCATGGCGGTCAGACCACACAGGAAATATAGCCACTTCGTGCCCCCTGTCTGCCCGCAAATCCGGGCCGATCACCAGGAAAATACGAGGAACCTCCCGGCCTCCGGCGGACATTCCTCCCGATCTCTGCGTTTATTCCGAGTAAATTACTAGGTAATTTGCTCGCATCCACAAACTACCCAGGAGATTCAGTGAGATGTCGAAGATTCGCAGACCGATCAAGGTATGGGGCGCCCAGATGGACGATGGCCGCATGGTGACCAATGACGACCCCGAAATCGTATCCGTGACCATACACCCGGACGGTTCGGTGCGTGTCACCGACCCCAAGGGCAAGGAAGAGAAAGTGGATGGAACCTGGGTGACCTACAATCCGCGCTTCAACTGATCCGCTTCCGCACGGGACCGGCATCCGGCAGCCTCGCTCACCTTCCCGCCCCATACAGGGCCGGGGTCACCCCCGCCGAGGCGAGAAATCCACGCAGGCTGCGCACCTCCGGCTTGGGGATCACACTACTTTTGTGTGGCCGGTGAACGATCCCTTCCCGCCCGTTCAGGTAGACATGGATCTTATTAACCCGGCCACCTGATAGGTCGTGTTCAGAGCCTCAGGCATCTTCCCTGTCAAGGCGCGCGCCGCAGGC
>CAYPEH010000023.1:0-25611 GCA_964409585.1 uncultured Chromatiales bacterium
CCCTGGCGTACCTCGCGGTATCTTCGCGGTTCATTACCTGCCACTGAAAATTGGTCCCAGGAGTCTGTCGGATTCAGGCTGAATCCGACAGACTCCTAGCGATGAATCCAGGCGGGAAGACAGGAAACCCCCTTGCCTCTCAACACACCTCTTCGCCACCGTGGAAGGCATCATATACACGCCGGGCCAGTTCCCGGCTGATCCCCTCCACCCGCGCCAGCTCCTCCACACTGGCCCGTGCCACTCCCTTGAGGCCACCGAACTGGGTCAACAGACGCTGGCGCCGCTTCGGGCCCATGCCGGGAATCTCTTCCAGCACCGAGGTCTTGCGCCTGCGCTGCCGGCGCTGGCGATGGCCGGTGATGGCAAAGCGGTGCGCCTCGTCGCGGATCTGCTGGATCAGGTGCAAGGCGGCGGAATCGGCCGGCAACCTCAGCGGTGTGGCATGGGGGGCCAGAAACAGGGTTTCCAATCCCGGTTTGCGTCCCTCTCCCTTGGCCACGCCGACCAGGGTCACCCCTTCCACCTGCAACTCTTCCAATACGGCGAGGGCCCGTGACAACTGCCCCCTGCCACCGTCGATGAAAAGCAGATCGGGGAGCTTGCCCTCGCCCTTTTTCAGACGCGTGTAGCGGCGGGTCAATGCCTGCTGCATGGCGGCGTAGTCGTCGCCTGGCTCGATGCCCTCGATATTGAAACGGCGATAATCGGATTTGACCGCCCCTTCCTGGTCGAACACCACGCAGGAGGCCACGGTCGCCTCGCCCATGGTATGGCTGATGTCGAAACATTCCAGGCGGGCCGGCATCTGCTCCAGGCCCAGGGCATCCTGGAGGGCTTCGAAGCGTTCCAACATCCCCGCGCGGCCGGCCAGGTGCGCCGTCAACGCATGTTCCGCGTTGTTCACTGCCATCTGCAACCAGCGGGCCCGCTCCCCGCGTACACCAGCGCGGATGGCCACCTTATGTTGCGCCTGTTCGCTCAGCACTTCCTGCAACAGGCCACTGTCCTGCAGGCGGCGATTGACAATCACCTCCCCCGGAACCGGTTTATCGAGGTAATACTGGGGGATGAAGGCGCTCAGCACCTCGGCTTCGGTAGCCTCCGCCGGCACTCTCGGGAAAAAGATCTTGTTGCCCAGATTGCGCCCGCGGCGGATGAAGAACACCTGCACGCAGGCACTCCCACCGGCAGTGACCGCAGCGACGATATCCAGATCCCCCCCTTCCCCGCTGACGTACTGGCGTTCGAACACCTGCCTCAGCTGTTGGATCTGATCCCGGTAACGGGCGGCCTGCTCGTATTCCAGCCGCTCCGCCGCCTGGTTCATGCGTTCGCCCAGCTCATCGATGATGCGGCTGCTCCTGCCTTGCAGGAACCGCATGGCGTTGTCCACGTCCCGGCGGTATTCCCTGCTGTCGATCAATCCCACGCAGGGGGCGGTACAACGCTTGATCTGGTATTGCAGGCAAGGCCGGGTGCGATGGGCGAAGAAGCTGTCCTCGCACTGGCGCACCTGAAACAGTTTCTGCAGCAGATTGAGGGTCTCGCGCACCGCACCGGCATTAGGATAGGGACCGAAATAGCGGCCCTTGCCCCGGCGCGCCCCCCGGTGGAAAGTCAGGCGGGGAAACTCGTCTTCGCTGGAAACGTAGATGTAGGGATAGCTCTTGTCGTCGCGCAGCAACACGTTGTAACGCGGCCGGTGCGCCTTGATGAGGTTGTTTTCCAGCAGCAGCGCCTCGCCCTCGGTATTGGTCACGGTGACCTCGATCCCCCGGATCCGGGCGACCAGGGCCCGCGTCTTGGGAGTTTGGGCGCTGCGCAGGAAATAGGAGGAAACGCGCTTCTTCAGGTTGCGCGCCTTGCCTACATAGAGGATCTTGCCGTCATCATCCAGCATCCGGTACACACCGGGGCGGCTGGTGAGGGTCTTGAGAAAGGCCTTGGCGTCGAATTCGCCGTTCATGGGGGTCAGAGCAGCAGTTGACGCGCCCTTTGGAAGACCTGGCGGAACATCTCATCGGTCAGACGCCGGGTCTGGGTGTTGTAGCGGCTGCAATGATACGAGTCCAACAGCGTGCGTCCCTGCCCCAACGGGTGTTCCGCGGCATGGGCGAAGGCATGGGCACTCTGTTTCAGGCCGAGGGCCTTCAACACAGCCTTGTGGGCTATGGACCCCAGGGCAAGAATGACCGAACCGGCCGCCAGACCCTCCAGCTCCACCCGCAAAAAATCGTTGCAGCGGTTGATCTCGACGGTCTGCGGCTTGTTCTGCGGCGGCAGGCATTTGACCGCGTTGGTGATGCGGCAGTCGTACAAACGCAGGCCATCGTCCCTGGATACCGATTCCGGCCCACTGCTGAAGCCGAATTCATGCAATGTCCGGTAGAGCAGCAGGCCGGCATAGTCACCGGTGAAGGGACGGCCGGTTGCGTTGGCACCATGCATGCCGGGCGCCAGACCGACGATGAGCAGACGCGCCCCGGCATCACCGAACGGTGCCACCGGGCGGGCGTGGTAATCGGGGTGTTCCCGCTTCACTTCGTCGAGGAAGCCGGACAGACGCGGGCAGGCCCGGCAGTCCGGATCGAATGCCAGCTTTTTCAAACCGCTTTATCCATGGTGGATCACAGCTCCTGGCGCCGGGCCGGTATGTCTGGGCGCCGCTCTGGAACAAAAGGGGCAGCCGTGGCTACCCCTTGGATAAAAAACCAGCCCAGGCGTGCCAGAATCAGCCAGGGCCGTGACAGGTCGAAGCCCGCCACCCTCAGGGGGAAATGCGGTTCTCGATGAGGGGTCATGATTGTCATTGACTTACCACAGGCCTCGGCCGCCACCGTGAGTAAAGCGGGTTCAACTCTTGCCCGCGCCTTCGATGAGTCCATGGCGTATGGCCAGATGGGTGAGTTCCACGTCATTGCGGACACCGAGCTTCTCGAACAGACGGTGGCGGTAGGTGGACACCGTCTTGGGACTGATGAACAGCTTGTCGGCAATGGCCTGCACGGGCTGTCCCTGGGTCACCATGAGCATCACCTGCATCTCCCGCTGCGAGAGCTGATCGAATGGCGAGGCCTCGCCACCGGGGAGTTGCGACAGGGCCATTTGCTGGGCGATGTCGCTGCCGATATAACGGCCGCCCTCGGCCACCTTGCGGATGGCCTTGACGATTTCCCCCACCCCGCAACTCTTGGTCAGATAGCCGGCGGCCCCGGCCTCGATCAAACGGGTGGGAAACGGTTCCTCGGCATGAACCGTCACCACAATCACCTTGGCTTTGGGATGCTGGCGCAGGATCTTGTGTGTGGCCTCCAGGCCGCCGATCCCTGGCATATTCACGTCCATCAGCACGACATCCGGCTCCATGCGGGCCGCCAGTTCGAGGGCCTCTTCCCCGGTAGCCGCTTCACCGATTACCTGAATATCAGGGGTGTCTCCGAGAATACGCGCGATACCGGAACGAACCAGTTCATGGTCATCCACCAGGAGCACGTGAATCATAAGTTCGATATTCCCTGTCTCGTTATGGGTCTGTGGTATGGGTCAGTCGAAGTTACACCACCCATCCTGGTTACACCATAAGGAAATACTACCGGAGTCTGCTGCACGCATTATTTGAGCCTGTTTTCACCCGTTTTCCGGCAAAAAATTGCCGTGGAGTGGCCTACATGACGATATCCATGATATTCACCAGTTCCTCCGGAACCGTCTCGTCACCGTTTTTCAGACATGGGATTGGGGCTGGCCGACACCGGCAACGGCGTCGGCATGACAGCCGATACTCGAATGGCTGCAACGGCACCCCCGGCATGCTCCCGGGGTAACCATTCCACGGCCCATCCGCCCAGACCGCCGGGGCCATGAAAACCGGCGCGGAGCAGTGGATAGCCTGAGTCAGGATGATCGAAACTCTTTCCGCTTCAGACAACGCGCATACCACCAGCCTGTCAGCGCAACTCGAATCTGAACTCCAGGTCTTCGTGGGTAATCACCCACTTGGGGCGCCAGACCGTTACCACCACGGTATCCCCCGGCTCCCGGTCGAGCATGGCCAGTTTCACGTCGGCGGCGGTTTTGACCGGCTGACCGTCGATGGTGAGCAGTTCATCCCCTTTTTCTATGCCCGCTTCCTTGGCGGCGCTGCCCTGTGCCAGTTTCTCCACGATGACACCATGATCACCGCTCTCACCCATGTAGATGCCCATGCGGCCGGCGGGGGGCAGTTCAAGCGGTTCCGGCAGCAGCAGGAAATCCCCTGCCTCCAGATCCAGCGGCTGATTGCTGTCCTGCAAGACGATGGCGCTGTCCACCTTGAGACGGCGTTTGACACGGTTGGGGATGCCGGAGCCATAGATCAGATGGCCGGAACCGGCCAGCACCACCATGTGCCGGTCTTCGTTTTCCCGCAGGAAATCGGCCATTTTCTTGGCCATGCCCTCGTCCCACAGGAGCTGCACGTCCTGGAAACGGGCAAAGGTCTGCTGATCCTTGTTCGGATGCATGCGGTAGATCCGCTGCAAGCGTTCCTGATACTTCAGGTCGGAACGGTCCACTTCCGCGGGGGCCTGCCTGAATTCCTCTTCGGTCAGGGACCGTGCATCCGACAGAATGCCAAGCCCATCCCGCCGCACCTTCTCCACCAGTTCCTTGGAGACATTGAGCGCAATGACCGGAATGCGCTGTTCACGGGCGTATTCGAGGATCGGGCGATAGAGCCGGTAGTCATAACCCCAGCGCTCGAAGTATTCACTCTTTTCGAGGAATTCGTACTCCGTCAGCTCTCCCGCAATGTAGTCGTCGAGAACCGGCTGGAACGGCTGCTGGAAGAACTCCATGCCGATGACCAGATCCGGGTGGATCCGGTGCAACCTCTTGATGATTTCCAATTGATTCAGATGATGCTCGTAGCGGCTATGACTTTCACCGATATACACCACCTGCTTCTCGGCCAGTTTCGGTATCACCTGATCCAGGCCCGGCACGGCTGTCAGATCCACCACTCGCGGCAGGATAAACTGCCCCATGTCATGTGGCTTGATGAGTTTCTGATCGGCCAGGATGCGGTGATCGTCCCTGACCCGTACCGGAAAGTCAGGCTGGGGGACGAAACAGCCGCCGAGCAAGCTGGCGGACAGCAAAAGCATGGCCGTGCGCGGCAACAGGGTGGATTTCACTGCTAAAGACTCCTTCGCTGATCGGGTGGCCGAGGCATGACCGCCGAAAGTCTGCCCGTGGACTGCCATGATACTTTGAGCGGAAAATGCTCCATTATCCGGACCCCCCGGGGGAACACAACCGACAAAAGCACAGTTTTCTCTAGGAGCCTGTCGGATTTAGGGGGATCGAAGCGAAAGATTGGGACAGCGAGTATGATTTTGAGGAGCATAGCAGGAACTATGTAACGAAAAATCAGGCCGCTGCCCCACTTTTGCAGCCGATTCAGCCTAAATCCGACAGACTCCTAACATGCGCCTATCCTTTCTGCTGATCCATATACTGCTGACCGTCCTGCTCCCCTCCCTGGCAAGTGCCGCCCAAGTCATCGGGCACCAGCTCACGGTCAGGCTGAATCCGGCCGGGGGAAGCCTGTCGGTGACGGACGTCATCACGCTGCCAACCGGCACAGGCGGGCGCTCGCCCCTGCACATGACACTGCACGCGGGGTTGCAACCCCGCGCCAGGACACCGGGAGTGACGCTCAGACCGGTCGGCCGCCGGCGTTCGGGCGTGGATCTGGAGATCTATCAGCTGGAGATCCCTGCCGGACAGAACCGTATCCGCCTGGAATATGGCGGCACCATCGTTCATGGCCTGAGCACCCGGCGGGAAGGGTTCGGCCGCGGCCGGCAACGTTCACCGGGGCTGATCAGCCGGGAGGGTGTGTTTCTGGCCGGTTCCACCTTCTGGTATCCCGTCTTCGGCGACGAGTACATTCATTTCTCACTGAGGGTGGAACTGCCGGATGGCTGGCAGTCGGTCAGCCAGGGCCACCGCGGCGACACGGGGGAATGGATCGAAACCACGCCCCAGGAAGAGATCTACCTGATCGCAGGCCCTTTCAACCGCCATGCAGACGAAAACGGACGTGCCGAGGTCTATCTGCTGCATGATGACAGGGATCTGGCCCGGCGCTACCTGAAGGCGACCGAACGGTACCTGGACCTGTACAGCCGGCTGATCGGCCCCTACCCCTACGACAAATTCGCCTTGGTGGAAAATTTCTGGGAAACGGGCTATGGCATGCCATCCTTCACCCTGCTGGGCCCCACGGTCATCCGCCTGCCCTTCATCATCCACACCTCCTACCCCCACGAGGTGCTGCACAACTGGTGGGGCAACGGAGTCTACGTGGACTACCCGGGTGGCAACTGGAGCGAAGGGCTCACCACCTATCTGTCCGATCATCTGTTGCGCGAGATGCGCGGAGAGGATGCACGCTACCGGCGCGACACCCTGCTGGATTACCGCAACCACGTGGATGAGGGCGAGGATTTCCCCCTGACGGAATTCCGTGGCCGCCACAGCGATGCCAGTCAGGCGGTGGGATACGGCAAAACCATGATGCTATTCCATATGCTGCGCCGGCAAATGGGGGATGCCGCCTTTATCGATGCCCTGCGGCTGTTCTATCAGGACAATCTGCACAAACGCGCCTCCTTCACCGATCTGCAAAAGGCCTTCGCCTGCACGGGTGGAGAGGATTTCGAAACCCTGTTCGAACAATGGGTGCAATGGACCGGCGCCCCCGAACTGAGACTCAGCCAGGCACGGGCGACACCCATTGCCGGCGGTTTCCGTCTGGATGCAACCCTGGAACAGGTGCAGGACGGCCCTGTCTACCGGCTCCAGGTCCCCATCGCCGTGCATATGCAGGGCCAGGACGAAGCGCGGGAGCAGGTGATCGAAATGAAACAACGGAAACTGGTCCTGAGCCTGGAGCTGCCGGCACGCCCGTTCCGTATCCAGGTGGACCCGCGATTCGATCTGTTCCGCCGGCTGCACAAGGGTGAGGTACCCGCCACCTTCAGCCGCCTGCTGGGCAGCGAGCGGGTCCTGCTGGTCCTGCCAGGCGAGGCCCCGGAGGCACTGAAACAGGGTTATCAGGCATTGGCCGGGGCCTGGCGGGAAACCGGTGTGGAAATCATCTGGGACCGGGAACTGGAACGTCTGCCTGAAGATCGTGCCGTCTGGATACTCGGCTGGCAGAACCGTTTTGTACCGCCACTGCTGTCCGCCATGCAGGACGCCCCTTTGAAAATCAGTGGAGACGGGGTATGGATAGGAGACACCCGGCTTTCCCGCACCGAACACAGTTTCGCCCTGACCGTCACCCTGCCAAAACGGCCTTCCGCGGCCATCGCCCTGTTGCTGACTTCACAGGCGGAGGCCCTGCCGGGCCTGGCCAGGAAACTCCCCCATTATGGGCGCTATGGCTACACCGTCTTTTCGGGCCGGCGCCCCAGCATCGTATTGAAAGGGGATTGGCCGGTAACCACCTCTCCCCTGGATCAAGTCGTGGTACAGACCGACGGACAGACGGTCCCGCAACGAAAGCTGCCCTTGCCTGTGCGCCCCCCTCTCAGCAGCATGGCCACCGCTCCATAGTTCCCTTTACAAAACATTGTGTTATGCATGTCTATCAAGAAACCTCCGAGCAACTCATGAACCGTGATCCCATCGCCCCAGAGTTATTCAGAGGTTCCTTAGCGTGAAAGAACCGCTCCCTCTCCCTGGGGAGAAGGGGGGCAGCCAATACTGTCAGGGGAGGGCTGCTTTGCCTGCGCCACGTTTCTTTCACACCAAATATTGGCTGCGGTGGACAACCGTTGGGCCATGGCGGGTGGCCTGACGGCACCCTTGTTTACATAGCCACTGACGACGTTTACATCACCGCGAAGGGCCCTGCTGGCGGGCTTCCTGCCCTCCAACCCGCGAACATGACCACAGCGTAGGCATTCCTCATCCCAATCTGGCCACCATCCACCGTGCCACGGCATCTAAAGCAGAAAACAATCTGCGGTTTATTCAATGCGTTATAAACGAGCATAAAAACCTGGCACGGGGTTTGTATGCTTTTCCAGCAAGCAGTCAAACGACTACTTGGAGGTTTAGGTCATGAACAGATGGATGCCGGTCATCGCAGGTCTGGCCCTGGTAGCAAGTCTACGCATGGTCCTGCCCGCCGGCATCGCCACCGATCTTGGCATGGAAATGGACACCATGGCCGCGATGCTCGCCGCCCTGTGCCTCACCCCCCTGATCGGAGGTCTTCCGCGCTGACCTGACCACCAGGCGACCGCACGACTTTTCGTTCATTTTGGTTCAACCCCTGATTGGGCCGGACGAGTAGGCTCCCCGCCTTTCTCTCCGGCCTCTTTTTTGCTTTATCAATAAGTTGAATTGGATTTCTGAGAAAATACTTGAAGCACTTGTCCAGAGGTTCCCTAACCCATTACATAAACTAGTTCCGACAGACATGAAAAAGCCGGGGAAACCCCGGCTTTTTCGATTCTGGCTGCTGTCAGAGCTTATCAGTAACCACCCTTGCGCTTGGTCTCCGGCAAACCGGCGACCTTGCTGGCCTGCTTGGAGGGGCCACGCGGGAAGGACTCGTACAACACCTTGGTGTCGACCTTTTTCAGATCGGTCCAGACACTCTTGAAGTGCTTGACCATGTTGCGCTCGTTGGGCTGATTGCCATTGTTATTGAAATACTCGTCACGCAGATAATTGATGATATCCCAGGAGCGTTCGGTCAGTTCGATACCTTCGGCCTCGGCGATGACCTTGGCCACATCCTCACTCCAGTCTTCCAGGTTAACCAGATAACCGTTTTCAGTGGTTTCGATGGTCTTACCGTCAACTTCGTACGGCATGATATTCTCCTCTTCCGATCTCGATATTGCGAAATGGGATTGGTTTCCCAAGGGATACGCCTATCCGGTCATTACATCACATGCGGCACGGGTATAAACCCCGAAAAACCGGATAGGCCCATAATTTCGATCTATTACCCAAAAAGTCCGTCGGACCCAGGATGAAGCGGCTGCAAAAGCGGGAGAGCGGTCCATTTTTTCGCTTCCCCCTCTTAAGGAGCCTCTGAACAAGTCATGAAGCGCGACCTCGCCGCCGGAAGCGGCGATCACATCGCTCCAGACTGATTCGGAGGTTCCCTAAATCCAGCAGACTCCAAGCCGCGGTTATTTCTTCCCGGCAAGGATGTCATTGATGCCTTTATGCGGCACGAACAGGCCACAACCCAAATGGCGGTGCCCGCCCACCCCACGCTGTTGAAGAATCACGGCAGACTCCGGGTCCAGGTCGGCCACCATGATGCTGCGCACGGGGAGCTCCCCCTCGGGACGTCGGATGGAGTGGGTTATTCCTGGCAGGATGCGTTTGACCGGCAACCCCATGTCCTTGAGCTCACCGGCCACACGCCTGAGAAAGGCATCCTCGTCCTCCAGTTCGCCCTCCTCGAGCGCCACATAGCGGGAGAACAGGGTGGCCAGGTCGCTGAGCAGGCGGGTGCTGAAACTACCCACCTTGAGGAGGTGGCCATCCACATCCAGCGTCTGCCCACACATGGCTTCGGCATCCTGCAGGCGTTCCCTGGGCAGCCGCAATACCAGCCGGGTCCGGCGGGACAGGTACAGCAGATCATCCCCGTCCTCGGGACGAATCCAGCCATTGCCGGAATCGGCCCCATGGATCAGGTGGAGACCTGCCGCGGGTTCCGAGGCAAACCAGGGCAGTACCTGCTGAATGGCGGCCGACAACGCATAGGCATGGTCTACCCGGAGTGTCTTGCACTCCATCCTGTAGACCACGTCGACGATATCGTCCGGGACCTGATAGATCTCTTCGGTATTCTCTTCTTCCCAGTACATATCAGTCATTGGGGATTTTTGCCCGCAGCTCGTCGCGGTCGTACCACCAATCCCCGCCCACCACGGCATCGAGCACCTTTGACAGCCGCGGCAGGAACACCGAGGGATTGTCCAGTTCCAGGCCCTGAAGCCAGATATTGAAATGGTCCTGCGTCTCGATCTCGCGGTGCTTCTGGGCAACGATGGACATGAGCTGCGCGGTGAAGAACATCAGACTGTCGCGGGCTGCGCCAGTGCTGCGCATATCGGCGACATAGTGGGCCGTGGCAGCTGCCACGGCGCGGCCATCGGCGCGTTCCGGCATCTCCTCGATCAGGTGCTGGAGCATAGCCACTGACAACTCCGGATCGATGGGGAAGGTCACCCCCAACCAGACCCCCTGGGCCAGGGCAGCGATGGACTTGTCCTGTTCGGACAGGTACATGATCTCACAGGCGGTCACAGCCTGTTCCCATTTCTCCACCCTGACCATGTGGTCGAAGCATTCACGCGCAGGCGCCCAGGCTTCCTTCCTGTCCCCCAGGTCCATACGCAACTGGGCGATACGCAATTGCAGATCGGCACGGATGTCCGGATCCACCGGTTCCTGGAGATCGGCCAGTTCCTCTTGCAGGGAACGCAGTTGCGCCGTGACATTGGCCATATCGGGCTCGTGCGCGCCGAGGCTGTCGCGGCTGTTGCCCGGACTGGAAAACTGGATTTCAGCCATCGTTGGAGGCCTCCTCCAAGGGATGGCGCTGCGCCCAATCGGTGAGCGCCTTGCCCCAGGCCATGGCCGTCACCGGATCCAGCTCCAGATCGGTGAATCGCTTGCGTTCCTTGATACGCAGGCGCAGCAACGGAAAACCGTTCTCGTAGATGGTTTCCTGCAAATGCACCTCCTTGCCGAAAGTGGCCGGAAGCTCGCCCAGGTCGTTGGTCTGCATCTCATCGTTCATCGCAAGGCACCGCTGAATACGGCCTCCAGCTGATCCTCCCAGTTCTCGGGCGTATCCGAAAACGGTGGAGTCACATCCATGCGGAAGAACATCTCGCCCTTGCGCGCCGCCTCCTGGATGAGAGGTTTGAGATCGTCGAATTTTTCCAGATCGTGGTTCTGGATCATGATTTCGCTCAGATAGAGCATGATGTCGTACCCGTTGTATATGTTGAGGATCCAGCAGGCCACCGGATGATGGATGAACCGCCCGCACAGAACGGAGGAATGGTAAATCGATCCACCCGTTCCCGCATCGCCCCCATCATCCGGCAACCTCCAGACATGGCGGTGAGGTACTGCCGATCCGTTGATGATAGCGCCCCCGGTAGAGGAGGCGCGGATGCTCCGGATCGTCGCTAAAACCGGTGCGATTGTGCAGGACATTGTTGCACAGGATGCCTTCACCGGCATTCAGTTTGCAGCGGTAGATGGGGGCATTGCCGCCGCTGCACAAGTCCCGCAGGAATTCCACCGCATCCCGTGTTGCCCCATCGTTCTTCCAAACGATGTTGCGCCGTCTCGCCGTGTAGCGCATGTGCAGGGCACCGGTTTGGCCATCGATGCTGAATACAGGGCCGCTTTGGGCCTCACGCAGTGTCCCGCCTTCCACATCATTGGCCGGAATGGTCATGGCATCCCTGGCCATCAATGCAGCCACCAGCCGGGGATCTTCGTCCCGCATGAGCATATAGACCATCTCCGGATCCAGCAGCTCATTCTCACCGCCCTGCGCCGCGGGCTGCACGCAATGCAGGGTCATCGCACGTATACGGCGCTGCGGCGGATTGTAATACCCATCGGTATGCCAGTTGAGCCTGCGGTCGGTATAGGGAATATAGAACCGGTGGCTGCCATCGTTCACCACGCGGATGGCAGTGATTTTATCTCCGTCCGCGCAATGGTTTTTATCCAGTGAATACAGGCCCAACTGTTCCGCCAGCCGGATCACACCACTCTTGTCCAGCGGCTCGATGGAGCGATACAGCGCAATATTGCACGCGGACACTCGCTCAAGAATGGCGGCCCGCTCCGCTGGTGTGAGATTGGCCCCGTCACCGACTTCGACCAGCAATTGTTCTGCCGAATCCGGCCGCATGGACAATTTGTTGATACGCCATTGCCTGTATGCAGACACATTTTCCAGGGCAAAGGGTGAACGTTCTCCGACCAGCATAAGCGCCCGTATCAAATAAACGATTGGTCCGGTTATCCATACTCATTAATAACCGAGGGTATTACTCGGATTATCAATGAATGACTGTATCTTGAAATTCTTATGAAAACCCTTATAGTTTCCGGCCAATTTGTTGCACCCGCCATGGAAAGGGTTGGGAGCATAATTGTAAGTTATTGTTTTCATAGGATTTGATCGTTCTTTCCTATTGGGCATATCTCCGATGGGATAGATCTGAACAAGCGTGGCACTCCATCGGCTAGGTATTGGTCACGAGGGTGGTTGCCTATAATCCGCGCGGCCTCATGGGTGGATAAGCGCCTGAGAGGTGACGTACCGGTACATGCACCGGCTACCGCTCAGTCAGATCGCGAAAGAACGGCCGGGTCTGCTGAAACACAACCAGAGATTCTTGAAACTGAAGTCAGCAACCCGAGCATGGGTTAGTCCTTTTCCGAAGGAGACGAACAGATGGCTAAAGAAATGCACCCCACCCCCAATCTTGATGAATTGGAGAAGGGCCCGTGGCCCAGCTTCATCACCAACATCAAGCGCCTTGCCAAAGATGAAGACAAACCGTACTCCGACATGATGAAAGACCTGCTGGGTCAGTTGGAGACTTCCTACCAGACCCGCAAGGGCTACTGGAAAGGTGGCACCGTCGGTGTCATCGGCTACGGCGGTGGCGTTATCCCCCGCTTCACCGAACTGAAGGACGACGACGGCAACCCCCTGTTCCCGGCCGCCGCCGAGTTCCACACCATCCGCATCCAGCCGGCCCCCGGCATGCACTACACCACCGAGGTGCTGCGCAAGTTCGCCGACATCTGGGAAAAGTACGGCTCTGGCCTGATCTGCGTGCACGGCCAGTCCGGTGACATCATGTTCCAGGGCTGCACCAGCGAAAACGTCCAGCCCGCCTTCGACGAAATCAACGAAATGGGCTTCGACATGGGTGGCGCCGGCCCGGCCGTGCGCACCGGCATGTCCTGCGTCGGTGCCGCCCGTTGCGAGCACTCCAACATCAATGAGCAGAAGGCGCACCGGGTTCTGCTGAACGCCTTCCAGGACGATCTGCACCGCCCGGCCCTGCCCTACAAGATGAAGTTCAAGATCTCCGGCTGCCCCAACGACTGCACCAACGCCATCCAGCGCGCCGACTTCGCCGTCATCGGCATGTGGCGCGACGACATCAAGGTCGATCAGGAGGCCGTCAAGGAATACGTCGCCGAGCATGGCCGCAAGAAGGTGATCGACAACGTCATTACCCGCTGCCCGACCAATGCCCTGTCCCTGAACGACGACGACACGCTGGCCATCGACAACAAGAACTGCGTCCGTTGCATGCACTGCATCAACGTCATGACCAAGGCCCTGTCCCCTGGTGACGACAAGGGCGCCACCATCCTCATCGGTGGTAAGCGAACCCTGAAGATCGGTGACCTGCTGGGTACCGTGGTCGTTCCGTTCATGAAGCTGGACAGCGACGAGGACTGGGAGCGTCTGGAAGAGATCGCCTCCGAAACCATCGACTTCTTTGCCGAAAACGCCCTGGAACACGAGCGTACCGGCGAGATGATCGAGCGTATCGGCTTGCAGAACTTCCTCGAAGGTATCGGTGTTGAGATCGATCCCAACATGATCACCGCTCCTCGCACCAACCCCTACATCCGTACGGACGGTTGGGACGAAGAAGCCGAAAAATGGTTCGAGCGCAAGGCCGAGGCCGCTGGTTGAACCATCCTGATTCCCCAAAATTAAGCTAATGACGGGGCGGGCGCTCCAGGTGCCCGCCCCGCACCCAAGACATAAACAGTTGGAGGTAAGCATGTCTGCACCGCGTATGCCCATTGAGAGCGGTACTCCTGATCCGTTCCAGTACATGCATCCCACGCTGGTCCGGAATTTCGGCCAGTGGAAGTACCATGACCGTCCGCGCCCCGGCGTTTTGCATCATGTATCCAAGAACGGTGAGGAAATCTGGACCGTCAAGGCCGGTTCCGCCCGTCAGATCGATATCCACACCGTTCGCACCCTGTGTGACATTGCCGACGAGTTCTGCGATGGTTACATCCGCTTCACCATGCGCGGAAACGTCGAGTTCATGGTCACCGACGAAGCCCAGGTCGAACCGCTGATCAAGCGGGTCAATGAGGCCGGCTATCCCGTGGGTGGCACCGGTAACTCCGTGACCGTGCTGTCCCACACCCAGGGCTGGTTGCACTGCGACATCCCCGGCACCGATGCCTCTGGCGTCGTGAAGGCCATTATGGACGAGTTGTACGACGAGTTCGTGAAGGAAGATATGCCCAACCGCGTGCATATCACCACCTCCTGCTGCCAGATCAACTGCGGTGGCCAGGGCGACATCGCCATCAACATCCAGCACACCAAGCCGCCGAAAATCAACCACGACCTGGTCGGCAATGTCTGCGAGCGTCCTTCCGTCGTGGCTCGTTGCCCGGTGGCCGCCATCCGTCCCGCCATGGTCAACGGCAAGCCCACCCTGGAAGTCGACGAGAAGAAGTGCGTCTGCTGCGGCGCCTGCTTCCCGCCCTGCCCGCCCATGCAGATCAACGATCCGGAACACTCCAAGATCGCCATCTGGGTCGGCGGCAAGCACTCCAATGCACGCTCCAAGCCCATGTTCCACAAGCTGGTGGCCGCTGGTCTCCCCAACAACGCCCCGCGCTGGCCGGAAGTCGCCGCCGTGGTGAAGAAGATCCTGCGGGCCTACAAGGAAACCGCTCTGGATTGGGAGCGCATGGGTGACTGGGTCGAGCGCATCGGCTGGCCGCGTTTCTTCGAGCTGACCGAACTGCCGTTCACCAAGTACCACATCGACAATTGGCGTGGCGGCCGCGTGAACCTGAACGCTTCCGCTCACATCCGTTTCTGATTGGTAAGGGACTCGGTTGATGAAGTTCACAATCCAAGTAAACGAAGGTCCGTACCAGCACCAGGCCTCCGACACTGCCTATCACTTCACCAAGGCAGCGTTGGCGGCGGGTCACGAGATCTTCCGCGTGTTTTTCTACCATGACGGGGTCAACAACGGCACTCGCCTGACCACCCCGCCCCAGGATGACCGCAACATCGTCGAACGTTGGGCCGCTCTGAAAGAAGAGCACAACCTGGACCTGGTGGTCTGCGTGGCCGCTGCCCAGCGCCGCGGCCTGGCCGACGAAGACGAAGCGAAACGCAATGGCAAGGATGCGAACAACATCCACCCCGCGTTCCGCATCTCCGGCCTGGGACAGCTCATCGAAGGCGGTATTCAGGCGGATCGCCTGATGGTCTTCGGTGACTGACGGGAGGATTAAAGGCAATGAGTGACGTTAAGAAATTCCTGTACGTCAACCGTAAGGCACCTTACGGCACGGTGTACGCCCTGGAATCCCTGGAAGTGGTGCTGATCGGTGCCGCATTCGAGCAGGATGTGAGCCTGCTGTTCATGGACGACGGTGTGTTCCAGCTCACCAAGAACCAGGACACCAGCGACTCCGACATGAAGAACTTCTCTCCGACCTACACCGCCCTAGGCGACTATGACGTCAATAAGATCTACGTTGACCAGCAGTCACTGGACGAGCGCGGTTTGACCCTGGATGACCTCCAGCACTTGGTCTGGGAAGACGAGGACGACGATTGGGCCGAAAAGGATTCCATCCGCGTGCTCTCCCGTGAGGAGATTGCCGACCTGATGGAAGACTCCGACGTCATCCTGAGCTTCTGAGGAGGATCCATCCATGCTGCATACCGTGAACAAATCCCCGTTCGGCAACGGCACTCTTGAGAGCTGTCTGTCGGTGGCCAAAGCTGGTAGCGCTGTTCTTCTGATCGAAGACGGTGTCTACGCTGCCCTGCGAGGCAGCGCTGTGGCCGATACCATGACCAAAGCCATGGGCGAGGTCGAAATCTACGCTCTGGAGCCCGATGTCAAAACCCGTGGAATCCAGGGTAAGCTGCTCGATGGCGTCAAGCTGGTCGATTACAGCGGATTCGTAGAACTGGCCACCCAGCACGACCGTGTGCAGGCCTGGCTTTAACCATTAAACAATTGAACTCTGTATAGGAGACATCCAATGGCTACTATCGAAGTTGACGGCAAGGCCCTTGAGGTTGACGAGGAAGGCTATCTGGTCAACCTGAACGACTGGGTTGAAGGCGTCGCAACCGTCATGGCCGCCCAAGACGACCTGGAACTGACCGATAACCACTGGGAAGTGATCAACTTCCTGCGTGAGTACTACGACGAGTATCAGATCGCCCCGGCCATCCGCGTTCTGACCAAGGCCATCGGCAAGAAGCTCGGCAAGGACAAGGGTAACTCCAAGTACCTGTACGAGCTGTTCCCGTATGGTCCCGCCAAGCAGGCCTGCCGCTACGCTGGTCTGCCGAAGCCGACTGGCTGCATCTAAGCCATACCGGTGGTGAATCGCCGGTTACAAACCGGCGATTCACCAAACCGGCCGTCGGCCGGCGTTTTCAGAAAGTTTTTAGGCTTATCGCCTTATTGGCGAATACCGATTTCGATGCCTTCCGGCTTCCATGCGGGAAGGCTTGAGCAGGCCCCTGGGTCAATTCTTCGGGAAAGCACCCGTGCTTTTCCGATCCAAGACGGAGGAATCAGAAACATGTCGTTTCTGAGTTGGCTTTATACCTTCCTGTTTTATGCCGCCACGGCCATCCTCGTGGTGGGCTTGGTGCGTAAGATCGTTCAGTACGCGCGCACCCCTGCACCTCTGAAGATTCCGACCACACCAGCTCCGGTGACCAAGGGCGGTGTGGCTGTCCGCATCGCCAAGGAAGTAGTGCTGTTCGCGGCCCTGTTCCGCTCGAACAAGTGGATCTGGCTGTTCGGCTGGATTTTCCACTTCGCCCTGCTTCTCGTCCTGCTGCGCCACCTGCGTTACGTGCTGGAACCCATCCCCACCTGGGTCGTCCTGTTGCAGCCGTTCGGCAAGTATGCCGGATTCGCCATGGTCGCCGGCCTGCTGGGCCTGTGGGCCCGCCGCATCCTGGTGCCACGCATCCGCTACATCAGCCAGCCGTCCGATCACCTGATACTGGCCCTGCTGGTGGGTATCGGCGCCTCCGGTCTGCTGATGACCTTCGTGGCACATACCGACATCGTTGCCCTGAAGGCCTTCCTGCTGGGCATACTGGTTTTTGATTGGCAGCCCCTCCCGGCCGATCCGATCCTCATCGTCCACATCACCCTGGTGCTGGTTCTGATGGTCGTGTTCCCGGTCAGCAAGCTGCTGCACATGCCCGGCCTGTTCTTCGCCCCGACCCGCAACCAGGTGGACAACGCCCGTGAAAAACGTCATCTGGCACCCTGGGCCGCGCCCATGGATAAGGTCGAAAGTGCTGATTAATTCTCCTGTACGTATCCAGGCAAACGATTTTTGAGGAAGGAGTTTACGCGTGGCTGATTATGAGACTCCTGCGTTTCGAGAGTATCCCGTTGTCCCCGAACTGAAGCCGGGGGCGATGGAGCACCTCTCGCCGTTCGTCGCAGCCCCCGCCCACCAAGAGCCGCTGGGCTTCCCCGGTGAACTGGTCGATGACTGGCATGACAAGGCCATCGAGAAGATGGGCGACCTGCTGGATAAATACCGCTCATTCCGGGTGTTCCTGGATTCCTGCGTGAAATGCGGCGCCTGCACCGACAAGTGCCACTATTTCATCGGTACCAACGACCCCAAGAATATGCCGGTTGCGCGCCAGGATCTGTTGCGCCGCGTCTACCGCCGTTACTTCACCTTCGCCGGAAAATATTTCCCCAAGCTGGTGGGTGCCGAGGATCTGACCGAGGACGTGCTGAAGGAGTGGTACAGCTACTACCATCAGTGTTCCCAGTGCCGCCGCTGCTCCGTGTTCTGCCCGTACGGCATCGATACCGCCGAGATCTCCATGGCGGCACGCGAGATCCTGGATACCGTCGGCCAGGGCCAGAAGTACTGCAACGAGATCATCGCCAAGGTCTTCAAGGTCGGCAACAACCTCGGCCTGCCCGGCCCGGCATTGAAAGACACCCTTGAGGGCCTGGAAGAGGATATCGAGGACGATTGCGGTGTGGCCGTCAAGATGCCGGTGGACGAGAAGGGTGCCGACGTTCTGCTCATCACCCCCTCCGCCGACTTCTTTGCCGAGCCGCACATCGACGGCCTGATCGGATATGCCAAGGTATTCCACCAGGCCGGCATCAGCTGGACACTGAGTTCCTATGCTTCCGAGGCCGCGAACTTCTCCATGTTCATCGGCTCTTACGCCAACATGAAGCGTCAGGCCGAGCGTATCCGCACGGCTGCCCTGGAACTGGGCGTCAAGCGCATCGTGGTGGGTGAGTGCGGTCACGCCTGGCGTGTCGCCTATGCCTTCTGGAACACCCTCGCCGGTGTCGGCGCTGGTGCCAGCAGTGACGACAAATATGCCCAGATACTGCAGAAGCAACTGGACCCCAGCTATCCGGTACCTCAGCACATCGTTGAAATGACCCTGGATCTGGTCAAGCAGGGGGCACTGAAGATCGACAAGGAAGCCAATGATGACAAGGTCGTCACCTTCCATGACTCCTGCAATGTGGCCCGTGCCACCCGCATGGGTGACAAACCCGGCGGTCAGTTCGCCCTGCCGCGTGAGCTGATCAAGCACGTGGTCAACCACTATGTCGACATGCCTAGGGACACCATCTTTGACCAGACCTTCTGCTGCGGTGGCGGCGGTGGCCTGCTCACCGATGACCTGATGGAACTGCGTGTGAAGGGTGCCCTTCCCCGTATGGAAGCCCTCAAGCAGACCGTCGATGAATATGGTGTCACGCACATGGCCGCCATCTGCGCCATCTGCAAGACCCAGTTCGCCAAGGTTCTGCCCTACTACGGTTTTGGCATGGATCAGATCATCAGCCTCCACCAGCTGGTTGGTGATGCTCTGGTCATGGGTAACAACGACTAAGGTTATCGAGCCCGGTCTTAATCCAGATGGCAAACACGGCCAACAAGCAAGAAACGTTCAACTATCGCCGTTACCACGACGGTGATGCAGGACATCTTCCCTGGCAGCAGGAGATTTGGCAGGCAGGCTGGACACACAAGTGCCCGACCTATGTCCATCGCACTCCTCCCTGCCAGGGTTCATGCCCATCCGGCCACGATGTGCGCGGCTGGTTGAGCGTGGTACGTGGTCTGGAGACACCGCCTGATGGCATGGACTGGCGCGAATACGCATTCCGCCGTGCCACCAATGCCAATCCCTTCCCCTCCATCATGGGCCGTGTCTGTCCCGCGCCCTGCGAGGACGGATGCAACCGTAACGAGTTGGATGAACAGGTCGGCATCAATTCCGTGGAGCAGTTCATCGGCGACAGCGCGCTCGATTCCGGTTACGGCTTCGAGGCTGCGGATCAGGACAGCGGCAAGAAGGTGGCCATCATCGGTGGTGGGCCCGCCGGTCTCGCCTGTGCCTATCAGCTGCGCCGGCTTGGCCATGCCTGCACCATCTTCGAGGCCCACTCCGAACTGGGTGGAATGATCCGCTACGGCATTCCGGGCTATCGCGTGCCACGCGACGTGCTCAGCGCGGAGATCCGGCGCATCATCGACATGGGTGTCGAGGTCCGCACCAATACGCGCATCGGCAAGGACATCACCCTGGAAGAGATCGAGCGTGATTTCGATGCCATATTCATCGCCATCGGCGCCCAGTCCGGCCGTCCCCTGCCCATACCCGGTGCCGATGCGGTCAATTGCCTGACCGGTGTCGCCTTCCTGGCGGCATTCAACGACGGGCGCCTGAAGGTCGGCGCGGAGCGCGTGGTGGTCATTGGTGGTGGCGACACCGCCATGGACGTGGTTTCCGTGGCCCGCCGCCTGGGGCACATCAAGGAATCCCACGAAAAGGACCGGGTCGAAAACATCGTCCTCGGTCAGACCGCCCACGATGTGGCCACGACCGCGCAGCGCGAAGGCGCCACCGTCACTCTCGTCTACCGCCGTCCGGTCGAGAAGATGCCGGCCGCGCAGCATGAGATCGACGCCGCCATCCGGGAGGGTGTCACCATCCGTGGCAGCCTCGCCCCCGTCGAAGTAATCAAGGGTGAGGATGGCCGCGCCACCGCACTGCGCGTAGTCGAAGTCGAGTGGGACGGAAATGACATGAAGGTCAAGGAAGGTTCCGAGTTCGACATCGAATGCGATCTGATCGTTGCCGCCATCGGCCAGGGTGGCGATCTCAGCGGCATGGAACAACTGGACAACGGCCGCGGCCTGATTGATGCGGACCGCCATTTCCAGGTTCCCGACAAGCCCGGTTATTTCGTGGCCGGGGACGTGATCCGTCCCCATCTGCTGACCACCGCCATCGGTCAGGCCTCCGTGGCCGCCGAAAGCATCGATCACTACCTGCGGCATGAAGAGCAGGAAAGCCGTCCCAAGGTGGACGTACATCATTTCAAACTGCTCAACAAACTGCGCGAGAGCGGTCTGGCGCCGGAAGAATTCCACGCCGAGCCGCGCACCGATGTGACCGTCAAGGAAATCGACGTGGGTCTGCGCGGTACCAGCGATGCCCGTTACGCCGTACACAATTTCGAAGACCGTGCAGCCAACGAGATCATCCCGGCGGATGAGCTGTTTCTCGGTCATTTTCAGCACACCCCGCGCCACCGCCGCCATGAGCTGGAAGTCACCTCGGATACCGTGCTCGGTCATTTCGAGGAAAAACTGCAGGGTCTCAGCGAAGAGGAAGTGCGGGCCGAAGCAGACCGCTGCATGAGCTGCGGCATGTGCTTCGAGTGTGACAACTGCGTGATCTACTGCCCACAGGAGGCAGTCAAGCGTACTCCCAAGAGTGAATACACTACCGGGCGGTACGTATACACGGACTATTCCCGTTGCATCGGCTGCCACATCTGTGCGGACGTGTGTCCAACGGGATATATCGACATGGGTATGGGTGAATAGGTCGCTTTCCGGTAGAAAGCACCGCCACGAAGAATTCGAGCTGACACGACACCTGAAAGGTGTGTGCAAAGAGTCAACAGGAGACGAGCAATGGCAACTTCCAGTGACGATATGAAGCAGGATCTCAACTTCCGCCGCTATCAGGACGGCGACAATCAGCCTCGCTCGTGGGACGAGCAGATCTGGCAGGCGGGCTGGACCCACAAATGCCCCACCTATGTCCATCGCACCCCGCCCTGCCAGGGTTCCTGCCCCTCCGGACACGATATCCGCGGCTGGCTGGACATCGTGCGTGGTATCGAAAAGCCGGTTGGCGACGTTTCCTGGCAGGAATATGCCTTCCGCCGTGCCACCAACGCCAACCCCTTCCCGGCCATCATGGGCCGTGTCTGCCCGGCCCCCTGTGAGGACGGCTGCAACCGCAACGAGCTGGAAGACCACGTTGGCATCAACTCCATTGAACAGTTCATTGGCGACACGGCCATCAAGGAAGGCTGGCAGTTCGAGAAGCCGGAGACCGAATCCGGCAAGAAGGTCGCCGTCATCGGTGGTGGCCCCGGCGGCCTGGCAGCCGCCTATCAGCTGCGCCGCAAGGGCCATGCGGTAACCATATTCGAGGAACTGGAAAAACTGGGTGGCATGATGGCTTATGGCATCCCCGGCTATCGTGTGCCCCGCGACGTCCTGGATGCAGAGATCCAGCGTATCCTGAACATGGGCGTCGAGGCCCGCACCAACACCCGCGTAGGCCGTGACGTGAGCATGGAAGAGGTGGAGAAGGAATTCGATGCCGTGGTCTGGGCCATCGGCACCCACAAGGGCCGCGGCCTTCCCATTGAAGGCTTCGACAAGGCCAGCAACTGCCTGGGTGGTGTGGAATTCCTGCGCGCCTTCAACCAGGGCCGGCTGCAGATGGCCTCTCCCCGCGTGGTGGTGGTCGGCGGCGGTGACACCTCCATCGACGTGGCCTCCGTTGCCCGTCGTCTGGGGCACGTCTCCGACAGCCACGAGAAAGATCGTCCGGAAAACGTCGTCATGGGCCAGACTGCCCATGACGTGGCCAGCACCGCCGTGCGTGAAGGCTCCGAGGTCACCCTGACCTCCCTCTTCCCCATCGATCAGATGACTGCCGCCGAGCATGAGCGTGAAGACGCCCTGCGCGAAGGCGTGATCATCAAGGGCGGCGTCATGCCCCTGGAGATGATCATCGGCGAGGATGGCCGGGCCACCGCCATGAAACTGTGCGAATGCGAGATGGACGGCATGACCCCGGTCAAGAAGGAAGGCACCGAGTTCATCATCGAGGCCGACCTGTTCGTCTCCGCTATCGGCCAGTTCGGTGACATGACCGGCATTGAAGACCTGGACAACGGCCGCGGTTTCATCGACTGCGACGCCCACTACCAGGTCAAAGGCAAACCGGGGCATTTCGTCATTGGCGATATCGTTCGTCCGCACCTGCTCACCACCGCCATCGGCCAGGCCTCCAAGGCCGCCGAAAGCATCGAGCACTTCTTCAAGCATGAGGAACTGGGCAAGCGGCCCAAGGTGGACGTGCACCATTTCGACCTGCTGCGCAAGCTCCAGGAAACCGGCCTGCAGCCGGAACATTTCGAAGCCGAAAAGCGTACCGATCCCACTGTCAAGGAGATCGATGTCGGTCTGCGCGGCACCTCCGAGAGCGATTTCGCGGTGCACAACTATGAAGATCGTTCCTTCGCCGAGATCATCACCCACGAGCACCTGTTCCTGGGCCACTTCAACTACGAGCCCCGCCACAAACGTGACGAGATTCACATTGATGCCGAACAGGTACTGGGTAACTTCGAAGAGCGCCTGGTGGGCCTGTCCGAGGAGGAAGCTCAAGCCGAAGCCAATCGTTGCATGAGCTGTGGCATGTGCTTCGAATGCGACAACTGCGTCATCTTCTGCCCGCAGGAAGCCGTCAAGCGCATGCCCAAGGACAAGGCTACCACCGGCCGCTACGTGTACACCGAGTACAGCCGCTGCATCGGCTGCCACATCTGCGCCGATGTCTGCCCCACCGGCTATATCGACATGGGCATGGGTGACTAATCCATTAGAGGACGTCATGAAAAACATCATTCGTACCTCCGTACTCCTGTCCCTGGCCGCCACGCTGTTCATCGGCGCGGCTGCCCAGGCAGGCGTGCCCCTGCCAACTCCTCCCAAGGCCAAGGGCGAGGCTTGCGTCGAAGACACGGAGTACATGCGCCGCAACCACATGGAACTGCTCAAGCACCAGCGTGACGACACCATGCACCGCGGCATCCGGACCAAGAAATACAGTCTGAAAAACTGTATCGCCTGCCACGTGCAACCGGATGCCAGCGGCAAACCGCCGGCCATCGACAGCCGTGACCACTTCTGCAACAGCTGTCACTCCTACGCGGGTGTGACCGTGGACTGTTTCCAGTGCCATGCCACCCATCCCAACTCGGGCAAGTAAATGGCAATCAACGACGGGAAAACCGGAATGAACTCTCATCCAGAGAACCCCGATAAGGCGCGCCGCCGCTTCCTGACGGGTGCCGCCGCTGCCGCGGGCGCAACCCTGGCCCCCGGCGTCATGCTCTACTCCACCTCTCATGCCAAACCGGCTGACGAGGCAGTGACCGACAAGGTACGTTGGGGCATGCTGATCGATACCAACAAATGTTCCTCCGGATGTGACAAGTGCGTCACCGCCTGCAAGGAGGAACACGGCCTGCAGGGGCATGGCCGTCCCCTTACGGACCCCCAGTGGATCCGCAAGGTGGAAGTGAAGGACACGCGCACCGGCCATAGTTCCTCGCTGCCGCTGATGTGTCAGCATTGCGAGAGCCCGCCCTGCACGGATGTATGCCCCACCGGTGCCTCCTTCAAGCGTGCGGACGGCATCGTCCTTGTCGATCGGCACATTTGCATTGGCTGCCGCTACTGCATGATGGCCTGTCCCTACAAAGCCCGTTCCTTCGTGCACGAGACCCTTACCGAACAGAAGCCCTATATGCCGCGCGGCAAGGGTTGCGTCGAGGCATGCACCTTCTGCGTGCATCGTGTCGACGAAGGCAGGTTGCCTGCCTGCGTGGAAGCCTGTCCGGAAAAGGCCATGCTGTTCGGCGATCTCAATGATCCGGACAGCGACATCTCCAAGGCAGTTCGCGAGCATGCCAGCACACAGGTGCGCGCGGACCTGGGTCTCAACCCCGGCGTTCGCTACCAGGGCGTCTGACGGGAGGCAGGATCGGAATGAAGCAGAAAATCAACTATTTGGAAATCGACGGTACCAGCACCAACTACATCGGTCTGCTGGCCCTCCTCGGTGCCTTCATCGCCGCCGGCCTCGGCAGCGCTTTCTACATGGAACACAACGGTCACTGGGTCACCGGCATGACCAATCAGATCGTCTGGGGCACCCCGCACGTATTCGCCGTGTTCCTGATCGTGGCCGCCTCCGGAGCCCTGAACGTGGCCTCCATCGGCACCGTGTTCGGCAAGCCCCTGTACAAACCCCTGGGCCGCCTCTCCGGCCTGCTCTCCATCGCCCTGCTGGTCGGTGGCCTGGCGGTGCTGGTACTGGATCTGGGCCGTCCCGACCGGCTGATCGTGGCCATGACCAAGTACAACTTCAAGTCCATCTTTGCCTGGAACATCTACCTGTACATTGGTTTTCTCGTAGTCGTCGCCGTCTACCTCTGGTTCATGATGGAGCGGCGGATGAACCGGTACTACCCCTACGCCGGTTTCTTCGCCTTCGTCTGGCGCCTGATCCTGACCACCGGTACCGGTTCCATCTTTGGCTTCCTGGTGGCACGTCAGGCCTACGATGCAGCGATCATGGCCCCCATGTTCATCGTCATGTCCTTCGCCTATGGCCTGGCCATCTTTCTGCTGGTGTTGATGGCCAGCTACAAGTGGACCGGACGCCCGCTGGGTGATGCCATCGTCATGCGTCTGAAGAACCTCCTGGGTGTGTTCATCGCCGGCGCATTCTATTTCGTCGTCGCCTATCATCTGACCAACCTGTATGCCACCGAGCATCACGGCGTCGAGGCTTTCATCCTGCGCGATGGCGGTGTCTACACCCTGCTGTTCTGGGGTGGGCAGATCCTGCTGGGCACCGTACTGCCCATGATCCTGCTCTACCATCCGTCCACCGGCCGCAACCGCTCCACCATCGGACTGGCCGCGGTCCTGGTGGTCATCGGTGGCCTCTCGCAGATGTATGTCACCATCATTGGCGGTCAGGCCTATCCGCTGGTTCTGTTCCCCGGCATGGAGGTCAGCAGCAGCTTCTTCGATGGCATGGTCAACAGCTATGCTCCCAGCCTGCCTGAGATCCTCCTGGGTGTGTCCGGCTTCGGTATCGCCCTGATTGTGGTGTCGCTGGCTGTCAAGGTGCTTGCCTTCCTGCCGGAAGACCTGAGCGACGAAAAGGTCGATCCGCACCACACCAAAGCGGCGGAAAGTGCCTGAGATTGATCCAACCTGAGCTTAAAGCCCGGCGCCAGCGCCGGGCTTTTTTGTTCCTTGAACGTTGAACAGCCTGTCGGACTGAGGATGAAGCGGCTGCAAATGCGGGAGAGCGGTCCA
>CAYPEH010000024.1:0-25081 GCA_964409585.1 uncultured Chromatiales bacterium
CCACGGGGGCGCTCGTGGTGGCTGAGGGTGACATAGATTGGTGCCGGGTTAATATAACAGCATGGATATCGCCCTCGTCCGCAGCGTTGAAAGCCTGCTCCAGCCGCCGGGCAGCGTGCTGTTGCTCGGCCTGGTGGGGCTGTGGTGGATGCGCCACCACAAACGGGGCGGAGCCGCATTGATCGGCCTGGCCTTGCTCCTGTTGTATGTGGCCAGCACCCCGCTGATGTCCGGGTGGCTTCGCCAGAGACTGGCGGAGTACCCGGCCCTGAGCACGGCACGGATCGAGGCGGCCGGGGCCCAGGCCATCGTCGTCCTGGGTGGCGGACGCGACAGCGGCGCGGATGAGTACGGTGGCGAGAGCGTCAGCAGCATTTCCTTGCAACGTCTGCGTTATGGTGCCTGGCTGCAACGAAAAACCGGCCTGCCCCTGCTGGTTGCCGGCGGCAGTCCACTGGGCGGGACCCGCCCGGAGGCGGAACTCATGGCCGCCGTGTTGCGGGACGAGTTCGGCGTGCCGGTACGCTGGCTGGAAACCCGCAGTGTCAACACCTTCGAAAACGCTGCACTTTCCGCCCCGATCCTGAAAAATGCCGGTATCCGGCGGGTGTTTCTGGTCACCAGCGGCTACCATATGCCACGGGCGGTGGCCGCGTTCGACGGTACGGGCATCGAAGTGGTCGCCGCCCCCACCGTGGTCGCCAAACGGGGGGCACTGCATCCGCGAGCGATGGATTTCATACCCATGGCCTGGGCCTTGCAGGAAACGGTGGTCTATCTGCATGAACTGGCGGGACGAGTCTGGTACTACCTCTACTACGATTGAACCACCGCCGCGGCATGTCCACCGTGGAATACATCCATGCGCTCCATCAGATAACAGAGGCAATCCTGGCGTATGACCCGTGTATCCAGGGTCAGCATGGACGGCATCACCGGCCGGCTCAGACGGATCTGGTGATCGCGGCAGTGGAGAAAGCGTGAGGTCACGTCCTCACCCTGTTCATCGATGGCGCACAGCACCGGCCGGCTTTCATCGGCGACACGGCCCAGTACGGTACCGGCTGGCAGTTCACGGAAATTCAGGTGATCCAGATCCCCGGCCAGGGTCAGATCGCCACCGCCACCCTCGCCGGCCAGTACCTCCACTCCTTCCACCAGCTTCACCGTGGCCACAGTGTGAAACAGATTGAGATCATGCTCGGCCACCGGGTGCTCCGGAATACTGGAAAGATGCAGACAGGCATCGACGAACTCGGCGGCGTGATCCACCCCGGAACGTTCACCCACCTGACCGCACTCCACCGTCACCGCGGGACACAGTTCGGCGAAGGCCTGTGACTGCACCCCCTTGGGGCGGATGAAATACACCACCGTCCGGCTAAACAGGGTAGCCAGCTGGAAGAAACGGTGATCGACCCGGTTGACACAGGCATAGTGAGGGTTGAGGCCCGTGTTGTTGTGCAGATCGATGCTGGCGAACACGCCTCGCCGTTTCATCCGCCCGTACACCTCGGCCATCAGCGCATGTTCCGGTGTGCCCGAGGTCTCCGCTCCCGGCCAGATGCGATTGTAGTCCGGCTGCCCCTCCAGGCGCCGCAGCCCAAGGCGGGCCGCACTCACGTTGCCGACGAACAGGGACAGGGCACGGGGCAATTCCGTATCCCGGTATTTCTCCAGCAAGCGCTGGAGCGCCAGCAGGCCGGTATCCTCGTTGCCATGCAACAACACCGAAACGAACAGGGGTTCCTGCCGGCGTCCGGGCAAATGGATCAGGGATGGGCCGCCGAGCAAATCCTCCAGGCCGGAGGCTGGAGTGTGCAGAAATCCCGGGGGGATATGGTCGAAGATCTTGAGCATGACGCAGGATCAAGCATAGCGGAGGGATGGCAGCGGTGAAACCACGCGATGCCGCTGATTCGGTTTTTCAAACCGCCACCGGTATAATCGCAGCCCCTCCATTCATTTAAAGCGAGCATCGGCATGAACCTGGACCGTGTCTCCTCCGGCCGTGACCTCCCCAACGAGATCAACGTCATCATCGAAATCCCCGCCCATTCCGACCCGGTCAAGTACGAGGTGGACAAGGAAACCGGTGCCATGTTCGTCGACCGCTTCATGTCCACCTCCATGCATTACCCGTGCAATTACGGCTATGTTCCCCACACCCTGTCCCAGGATGGCGACCCGGTGGACGTGCTGGTCGTCACCCCCGTTCCGCTGATCAGCGGCTCGGTGATCCGCTGCCGTCCGGTGGGTGTGCTGAAGATGACCGATGAATCCGGTGACGACGCCAAGGTGCTCGCCGTGCCGGTGGAAAAGCTCTGCAAGGCGTTTGCCCGCACCAATGACATCAATGACATACAGCCCACCCTGCTGGACCAGATCGCCCACTTCTTCGAACACTACAAGGACCTGGACGAAGGCAAATGGGTCCGCGTGGATGGCTGGGGAAGTGCCGAGGAAGCCAAGAAGGAAATCATGGACAGCGTGAAGATGTTCCAGGACGCCCCCGAAAAACCGAATTTCTGACGGCGGCCTGATTCCTCCCATGAAAATCTGCATCCTTTCTGACAGCCACGACAACATCCCCCTGCTCACAGCCGCCGTGGCCGACGCCAAGGAACGTGGCGCCGAGGCCGTGCTCCACTGCGGCGATGTGGTGGCCCCCAGCGTGCTCGCCAAACTGCTGCCATTCGGGCTGGAGGTGCATGTGATCCATGGCAACAACACCGGCGACCTGTTCACCATGACCCGCATGTCCGCCAAACCGGACAGCCTGTTCCATTACTATGGCCAGGATGCATCCATGGAACTGCATGGTTGCAGGATCTTCCTGGTGCACTATCCGCACTACGCCCGCGCCATGGCCACCACCGGCGACTGGGACTTGGTCTGCTGCGGACACAGCCACCGCACCCAGATGGAACACATCGACAATATCAAGGGTGGCCGCACCCTGCTGGTCAATCCGGGAACGGTGGGAGGTGTCGGCTCGAAGGCCACCTACATACTCGGCGACCTGGAGCGGATGGAATTTGAACTGCTGCCAGTGCCCTTGCCGGATTCGGCATCGGCCAGCGCCACGGCCTGAACATTTCTCGCGGGATCACCCCGGACGCGCCATCCGGACATACTAGTGTCCGGAATATTTTCAGAATAAATTCAATTGGTTATCGTCATCAGCGCTATCCGCTGTGTAATCCGAATTTTCAAGTAGCTGTTCTAACGGGATTTTCTCGAAAACGCTCAGGCTCAAGATCTGTAGGATTGTGTAGAGGCTGGCCTGGATATTGAGTCGCTTCTTGATGATGGCGACCAGCACATAGACGGAGACGGCGATCCAGACCTGGGTCTTGACGGCATTCTCTGAGATGCCGAAAAACGACTTGATGCGCAGGTGCTGCTTGATCCATTTGAAGAACAGCTCCACCTGCCAGCGATACCGGTAGAGCTCGGCAATGGTGAGCGCCGGGATGCTGAAGTTGTTGCTCAGAAAGACCAACTGCTTGTCGGTCTCGGCATCGTAGTATTTGATTCGGCGAAGTCGGTCGGGGTAGTACTGAGCGGTATGGAACCCGGTGAACGCGACGGTTTGATCGCAACGCAGCCCGGTGTTCTTGTCCACGGAACGTGAGTAGAGCCGCCGAAACTGCAAATTGGACTTGGCGCGAATGACGAAGAAGCCCGAGGCCTGATGCAGCTGATAGAGCCGTTCGAAGTCTGTGTAGCCACGGTCCATGACGTAGAAGGCGCCTGGATCTGGCAATAGCAGATCGAGCAAGGTATGCAGTTTGACGGCCGCCTTGGTCTGCCGAAAGTGAGCCCAGGGGAAGACCGACAGGCAGAGATCGACGGTGGTGGCATCGAGGGCGTAGACCGTATTGTCGAGTTCGACGCTCAGCGCCTCGTCGGCATGGAGTCGCCGGGCAACCTGGATCAGTGCCTGGGCAAAGTCGGCATAGATACGCCAATCGCGTTTTTCGTTGGCCTCGGCCAGGGTGCCGCGGGCAATGCGAGCGCGAATGCCCATGTGGTAAAGCTTGTTGCTCTGGGTATTGAGGCACGCCTCGATCTCGCGCAGGCTCTCCCGGTAGATGAGCTGTGCAAACGCCATGCACCGGTACTGATCCTGGCGGCTGAAGCGTTTGACGTGGCGGTTGCCATTGTAGCGTTGTATGCAGCGCCGAAGGGTGGCAAAGGCAGATGATCCATCGCCTGCGCAAACACGAGTTTGCCTGTGTACATGGCTTGATCGCTCCAACCCGGGATACCGGGTTAAAGCGTGCCCCTGGCCCAGTAGCCAGCTCAAGTCGATGACAGGCAAAATTGGCATATTAGTCAAGCAGTATCAACGAGTTATCGATAATAAGTCCGGTTTTTCCGGACACTAGTGATGCCCCACACAAATAGAGAGAGGACCAAAATATTACCCTCATGGCCACAACCCCGGCTCAGCCTGATCACGTCATCCCTGAAGAATATGCCGACAAAGTCCTGGTCGATTTTGCGGAATTTTCCAGGCGTGCTGCCCAGCCGAACGCCTTGGTCGTTGATATTCGCGATGTCTACACTCGTATATATGAGCCCCGGTTGGAGAAGGCGCATAATATTCCCATGGAGGCGTTTCTGGTTGCGGTGACCAATCGGATCTAGTTTGGCAAGAATCTGCTTATTTTTGACCAGGACGGAACCAAGGTGCAGTGGCTGCAGTATTTTCTGCAGGCAAACGGGTATACTGACTATACGTTTTTGCGCGGTGGAATGGCCGGCCTCGACCTGAAGACCCAGGCCCGCAAAATACCCGTGTCCAACTCCTGGATTACCTTTAACCAGCAGCGTTTTACAGATCTGGTCATGGACACCTGACCCCCCTTGACTTGCGGGTCATGAACCTGTTGGCAGGCTCAATCAGATATGAACACTATGCCCTTGTTCGTCCGGCACAGATTGCCGCTGCGCTTCACTGTTCCGACCAGGAGCTCAAGGAAGCTTTGAACCGGCTCAAGGCAGGTAGATATCTGTTGTTTGCCGACAGCAGCGGGGGCCTGAGAGCGCATGTAAACCCGCGACTGGCCTGGAAGGGGATAATGACCGGTTCGGTCTGAGGCGACTGTGTCCGGGAATTTGATGCCGCAGCCTGTCCACCCGGGGAGCAGCAATGAAAATACGGCTCTTTGCACTTGTGATAGTTCTGGGTTGGCTGCCTGCCCTGCCGGGTGCGGCACAAGAGCTGCAGTCCATGCGTCTTATGCTGCAGTGGAGCCCCCAGGCCCAGTTTGCCGGTTTTTATGTAGCCAGGGAAAAGGGATTTTATGCCCGTCTCGGCCTTGACCTTGAGATCATTGCCGGTGGTCCGGACAGGGTAGTCTCTGATTACCTTGGCTCCGGCCGGGTTGAGTTTGGCACCATGTTTCTGACAACGGCCATGGAACGGCGCGCCGCAGGCATGCCGTTGGTCAATATCGGCCAGCTGCTCCATCATTCCAGCCTGATGCTCATAGCCAGGGCCGACAGCGGTGTCGATACACTGGCAGATCTCGACCATAAAAAGGTCTCTATCTGGGCCAATGAATTCCAAATTCCAACGCGGATGCTCTTTAAACAGGCAGGCATTGAGGTGGAGCTTATCCCCCTGGCAAGCTCCATGGAGCTTTTTTTACGAGGGGCTGTCACTGCCACCAGTGCAATGTGGTACAACGAATACCATACTATTCTTTCAGCAGGTGTCCGCGAAGATGAGCTGCACCTCTTCTTTTTCCGTGACACCGCCTATGACTTTCCAGAAGACGGTTTGTATTGCCTGGAAAACACCCTGATTAATAACAGGGAGGCCGCAGATGCTGTCCTCAAGGGAACGCTTGCAGGATGGGAATACGCATTTGCTCACGAACAGGAAGCCCTTGAGATCGTTGCCCGGGCCATGACCAGGGCCCGCCTGCCGGTGAACAGGGCGCACCAGCGCTGGATGTTCAGGCGTATGCGCGACATTATGGTGCGTGACAAAGTGGTTGCCGCACATGGTGTTCTGAACCGGAAAACATTCTCCACTGTCAGTCAGCAACTCGTTGAAAGCGGCGCAGTTCGCTCATCACTGGATTACGATTCTTTTTATAAGGGGCCAACCCGATGATCAAGAGCAGCCTGGCCCTGAAACTTGCCGTTGTGGTGCTGATCTTTTCCACCCTTATTCTTGGTGCTGTTGCCGCCAACAGCTATTTCTATTCCCGAAAGCTGATTGTGCAGCAGGCAGAGGAACTCAGCCGTACCCGGGGCAGGGAAGTCGCCAATCAGCTTGCCGTAATCTTGAAACCCATTGAACAGAGTGTCCGCAATATCGGTCTGGCCATGGAGGACGTAACCCTGACCAGTGACAGTATTGCCTCCCTGACCCATCTGGTTGTGGAAAATAATCCCAATATATTCGGCATGGCCATTGCCTTTGAACCCTATGGGTTTGCAAAAAACCAGCTCTTCTTTGCACCCTATAGTTATCGGGATAAAACATCTGTCAAGACGACCCTGCTCGGCAGCAGTGACTATCGCTATTTTTACATGGACTGGTATCAGCTTCCCCGGGAACTGGATCATCCCGTCTGGACGGAACCTTACTATGACGACGGCGGCGCCAATGCGTTTATGACCACATATTCCGCGCCGTTTTATCGGGTGATAAACGGTAAAAAACAGTTTGCCGGTGTGATCACCGCCGACATCACCCTGGCCTGGCTGCAGAAACTGATGTCTGCAATCAAGCTATACAACAGCGGCTATGCCATGCTGCTCAGTCGTGAAGGGACCTTTATCTATCATCCCAGACCTGAGTATCTGTTTAATGAGACGGTTTTTTCTCTTGCCGAAGAACTTAATAACCCCAGGCTCTGGCAGATCGGCAGGAACATGATCAATGGCAAGACCGGCTTCCTGAAATGGAAAGATATCGAGAACAACAGATCCAGTTTTCTGCTGTATATGCCGCTGCCCATTGACGGTTGGTCCCTGGCCATGGTTTTCCCCACCGATGAAGTCCTTGAAAGCGTCGATAACCTGACCCGCAATACCCTGCTGATCGGCTTGATCGGCTTTATATTATTTTCTGCAACCATCGCGCTGATCTCCAGACGCATTACCCGGCCCATCCATGATCTTTCCAGGGCCACCCTTGAAATAGCCAAGGGCAACCTGAAGGCAGAGCTGCCTACCACCCATTCCCGCGATGAAGTGGGGCGGCTCACACAGTCCTTTGGCCTCATGCAGGAGTCGCTTCAGGAGTATATTGTCAACCTGAAAAAAACCACCGCCGCCAAGGAACGGATCGAAAACGAACTGAAAATCGCGCACGACATCCAGATGGGGCTTCTGCCCAAGGCGTTCCCCGGCGCGCCTAAGGTCCCTGCAGTGGAGATGCACGCGCTTCTGGAACCGGCCAGGCAAGTCGGCGGTGACTTATACGATTGCTTCGTGATTGATGACGAGCATATCTTTTTCAGCGTCGGCGATGTTTCCGACAAAGGGGTTCCAGCCGCCTTGTTCATGGCGGTCACCAAAACGTTGTTCCGGGCGCATGTACAGGAAAAAATGCCGCTCGTGGAAGTGGTCCAAACCGTCAACAACGAGTTGTGCCGTGACAACACCTCTCAAATGTTTGTCACGATGTTTTGCTGTATCATCAATATCAGAACGGGAGAAATCGAATGCTGCGACGGCGGGCATGAAAACCCATTCATTCTTTATAGCAATCAAACCGTTGAGATGGTGGAGAAAAAAGGCGGGATGGCATTGGGTTTCATACCGGATACGCCTTATGAATCCGAAACGATCCACCTGGAGCCGGGAGATACGTTCTTCTTATACACGGATGGCGTCAACGAAGCCATGAACACTGCCCGCGAACAATTCTCGGTGTCTACCCTAAAAGAATGTTTAGAAGAAATATGCTACTTACCCGTGGAAGAGATCACGAAACATGTCATGGAAAAAGTTCACACGCACGCCGGAGACGAACCCCAATCGGACGATATTACGGTCTTTGCGATCCGGTTTAAGGGGAATGGAGGCGGACGATAAAACTATTCCGGTTTCGATCCCCCACCCGTTCGTAATGAAAATCATCGACGCCCTCCATTGCCAGCATAATCCCTAAGCCACCGATGGGCCGTTCATCGAGAAGCCGGTTCAAATCGTCCTCGGTCGGTAAATCGTATTGAGTCGGATCGTATGCGATCCCGGTATCTTCCAGAACGATTTTCAGAGAATCGGGAGCGAGATGTGATTCCACAGTCACATTTCCGGACAACCCTGCTTCCTCGTAGCCGTAAAGAATGATATTCGTTGCCACTTCGTCCACTGCCAGGCTGAGGGTATAAGCGACTTTTTTATCAAAACCCGCTTTGGCAGCCGCGGATCGAACGTAATCCCTGATCGTCTTCAACGAATCCAACACACCGGGAACTGTTAAAGGTTCCATGGCCCTCCAGGCCCTCATGATTTCACTCGACTACAGCGTTTCGATTTCCGACGCGTCGTATTCGTCCCGCATGATGACGCTGTGATGGAAACCGGTCTTCATTAACGTGTCCTTGACCGGTTCCTGGGGGCCGACCACGTAAATATCGACCCCAGTATCCATTTTCTGCCTGGAAAAGATCAACACCCGAAGGCCCGCGCTGGCCATGAACTGAAGATCGGACACAAGCAGTACGATCCGTTTGGGGGTCACCTCGGCCGCTTTTTCAACAACGGCTTTGAATTCACCAGCAGTCGATGCGTCGAGTTCACCGGACAGGGTAATCTTGGCTATATCGTTGGTTACTTCCAGATTAACAGCAAATGCCATGACGATTCTCCTTGCTAGTGTTTGGTTCTTATTAACGACCCACTAAAATGACAACCGACCTCGAATCCAGGATGATCGAACATTGATCATCGAGAATAGGTTCCGAACCGGGTTTCCATATATCCTCCGGAGAAGGCATGCCGGTGTTCACCGAGACGTTCCAGTTCATCATGGAAGGTAAACGGGGAATCTCGAAGGATAAAGGCTCCCAATAGGTATTCAAGGCGATGTAAATGTAGTCGTCCTTTACCGTGCCCTTCCTGGCGTGCTGTCCGCAAAGTAAAACGGCCAACGTCCTGGCCGAGCCAGACCAGTCCGCGTTCCATGCCTGGGTGCCATGAAACGAAATGTCCGGGTAACCGCTACCCACGTAATCGCGATGCTCAAAATGCTTGGGATTTCTTAAGACTGGATGGGCTCGACGGAAAGCGATGATGTTTCTGAAGAACCGGACGAGTTCGGGGTTTTTCTCAATCAAGGACCAATCCAGCCAGTTGATCTCGTTATCGTGACAGTAGGTGTTGTTATTGCCGCCTTTCGTCCGTCCCATCTCATCCCCCATCAAAATCATGGGGATTCCCTGGCTGACCATTAAGATGGACACCGCGTTTTTAATCTGCCGGAAACGGAGCCGGTTGATTTCAGGATCGTCCGTGGGCCCTTCCCAGCCGCAGTTCCAACTCTCATTGTCGTTTGCCCCGTCCCGGTTGTTTTCGCCGTTGGCCTCGTTGTGCTTTTCGTTGTATGAAACGATGTCCATTAACGTAAAGCCGTCGTGACAGGTTATGAAATTGACCGATGCCGTGGTGCCGCGATACCGGTAGAGGTCGGGATAGCCCTGTATACATTGTGCAATCTCTCCTACCATTCCAAGCTCGCCTTTCAGGTATCTGCGCACGGCGTCCCGGTATTTGCCGTTCCACTCTCCCCAGCGACCAAACGCCGGGAAGGAACCGACTTGATACAACCCTCCAGCATCCCACGCTTCCGCGATCAGTTTACATTTCGCCAACACGGGGTCGAAAGCGAGGGACTCCAGCAATGGAGGATTCACCAATGGCGCGCCGAACGGATCGCGTCCCAGAATGGCCGCGAGATCAAAGCGGAATCCATCGATGTGATACTCGGCGGCCCAATACCGCAGACAATCCCGCACCATGCTGCGCACGACAGGATTGTTACAGTTGAGCGTATTTCCGCAGCCGCTGAAATTATAGTAATATCCGTCCGGGGTCAGCATATAGTAGGTCTGATTGTCGAGTCCTCGGTAGGAAATCAAGGGACCGTTTTCGTTGCCTTCGGCGGTGTGGTTGAAAACGACGTCGAGCATTACCTCGATGCCGTTAGCGTGGAATTCCTTCACCAGGGTTTTGAATTCGTCGACCTGCATCCCATACTTCCCGCTGGCGGCGAATCCAGCTTTTGGGGCGAAAAAGCCCACTGTGCTGTAGCCCCAATAGTTATAGAGGGTTTCACCAGTTTTCGGGTTTTTCCGGCTGTTTTCAAATTCATCGAATTCAAACACGGGCATGAGTTCGACGCAGTTCACGCCCAGTTCCCTAAGGTAGGGGATCTTCTCTTTGATTGCAGCGAACGTGCCTGGATATTTCGAGTTTGCCGACGGATGCGCGGTAAAACCTCGGACGTGCATTTCGTAGATAATCAGGTCTTCTGGAGGGATTTCCAACGGACGGTCGTCTTCCCAGTCGAAATCTTCGAATGCCAGGCGACCCCGGTACTGGTAGGGATCGTTCCAATCCGGTTTTTTCCCCCACACATCCCGTCCGGCGATCACTTTCGCATAGGGATCGAGAAGCACCCTGCTCTTATCAAACCGATGTCCTATTTGAGGATCGAAGGGGCCGTCCATCCGGTATCCGTATTCGATCTCCTCGACATCGAGATCGAACACGATGATGCAGAAGACATTCCCGATACGAAACTCGTTGGGGATGGGGATTTCGGCCATCGGTTTCGGGGAACCTTTCTCGAAGAGAACGAGTGTGCACGACGTCGCATGAGCGGAAAAAACGGAAAAGTTGACACCGTGCGGGATCAAAGTCGCACCGAACGGAAAGGGCTTTCCCCGGCGAAATTTGAATCCCTCATGATTATGAGTCGGATAGTAATCAATCCGTTGATCGACCATGGCTCTTTTATCCTAACCCGGCAGAGATGAAACCAAACAGTGTTTTCAGTTTTTTCTTTCGCTCACCCTCAGGCTAGCGTAAGCGGTGGGATTCTGTCAAAAAAAAAACACACACCCCAGGGGAACCTGGCTGGAGGCGAAAAGATTATCCCAAAGGGAGAGGGGGTTGTTGTAACGCTGCAATGCCGTCTTCAACCGTATCGACGAGGATGAAGAACTTTAAGAATCCCGTGTGTGACATGATGTCCTGAAGCATTTCGGGAACCCCGGCCAGTATGAGTTGCCGGTCCTGACCGGTGAGTTTGCGATAGAGCATGAGAAGCATCCGCAATCCGGCGCTGGACATATATTCCACCCCGCTCAGTTCGAGGAGGATCTTGTTATTCTCTGAGGCCAGTTCCAGCACTTTATCCTGCGCGGCTGGAGCGGTTTTGCCATCGATTTCCCCGTTGATCCTGACGACGGTCACGCCCTCTTTGGAGACAACGCCTATTTCCATGATCTTGACCTCCTGAATTTAATCCACGGGAACGATTCGAACTTTGACACGAACCGATTCCGCGCGGTCTTTCGGGAGATTGATCGTCAGGCCGTCCGCGTCGAAATCGGAATAATTCTTGTCGTCTATCATCACTTTGTCGATCTTGATGCTCCCTGGAGGCAGAATATCCGGTGAAACACGCAGCACATCGAATCCGTCCGGCATCGGTTTGAAATAGAAAACCATGGGATTTTTCCGGACAAGCAAATTACTGTAGACGGCGCACAGATAAGCCAGTTCAAATGAATGATAACCGCTCATGGAATGGCTGCCCTTGTAACGTTCCGTACCCTCCAGGTAAGGGATTCCCTCGCTAAGGACATTGAAGTAAATACCACCGTCGAAGTGGTCCAGAAAGAAGGCGTTGTAATACGATGCGGCTTCGCGTCCGTGGCGCAGGTAGGCTTTTTTACCCAGGACTCCGGCAAGAATATAGTACGCCAGGATCGCTTGCTCCTGCTGCCACCACGCTTTCCGGTTGTGCCAGACGAAGCGGTGTTTCGTCTGAGCTTTCGTCGTTGTACGCTCCATCACGTCATACCATCCGCCGTGCTGAAGATCGCTCCCGATAGAAGGCATCAAATCGGCAATCTTCTCCGCCAATTCTTTGTACTCGGCCTTCGGTTTCAGGCTGTACATCCGCATTAAGTTCCAGGCGATCTTGAGATTGTGCCCGACAACAGCGCGGTTTTTCTGCCAGCCCCACGATTTGTCGTGACTCCAGTCTTCGTGGAAGCGTTCCTGGACGAACGGCGAATTTTCATAATCGGGAAAGTGTTTGACGATGGTGTCGAAGGTATACTCCAGAAAATCAGCCAGTTTCGGATCGCCGGTCGCCAGCCAGTAATTGATAAGATACGCAGGAGCATGATCGCCGACCGAGTTCCAGTTTTTCCGGCCCTGGTTGTGGCCAAGCGTGTCGCTTCTCGCATCGAGTGTGATTGGATCAATGTGAGAGAAAAAGCCGCCGTGTCCGCCTTTGTCGTAGAAATAGTCGTCGAACAGTTTGACGGTCAGCTCGGCGTCTTGTTTGATGGCAGGATCGCCGGTGATGCGATAGGTTTGCATGGGACCGGTCAGGGCATATATTTGCTCGTAGGCGGGGATGGCGTCGTAATCGTCGCCGAACTCGGATGCAAAGATTTTCGTTTCCCGATTGCCTTTGACGTCGATGGCGTGATACCAGTAGACAATCCGTTCGTCTAGATCGAAGAAGCGCATGTGTTCGCGAAGATATTCGGTACCCTTTTCTGCGCCTTCCAGGTATCGGTCGTCACCGGTGAGAAGATACGCCGAAGCGAAACCGTAAACGAGACGGGAAATCGTATCGGTTTCCTGACGGAAATCATCGTTTTTGATTTTGACCCCTTCGCGGGTAATCATAGTGCGGTAGTGCTTGTAATCGACGGCTTTCTCTTTTCCGAACTGGGCTTCAAGCCACCAGTCTCCCAGCGATTCGATTTGTTTGATCCACCAATCGCTGCGTTCGAATTTATACTCGGCTGGAGTACGGCCTACAAAAATCAAATGTTTGGCATCGAATACGAGACTCTTTTCAGGATAGTAAATCCCATAAGCGTACATATAGAGTCCAGGCACAAGCATATCCCGCATCTGGCCCGTACAATCCTGATAAGGCTCACCCAGATTACGGATCATTTCCGCGTAGGTCGTATCGGTGAAAGCCACGGTAAAATCCCGTCCATCAGTTGTGGTGAGAACGAAACAATCCGTGCTTCTATCGAAACTCTTTACGTATCCAGCGATAGAATCGGAGAAAGAAAAACTGACCTGTTCCACGGCATGATTCCTCTTTCAGTTCTTTTTGATTTTACTTCGGTGCAATCATGCGATTTATTCAGGGCCATGATCTTTTACCTGAATCGATGACGAACCGCTCATGGGAGATCGGGCGGGTTTTCCTCTTTCTGGAAACCTTGTGTGATCTCAATGACGTTCCCTTCCGGATCTGAAATCCAGACTGCGGCCCAGCCGGGAATGAAATCGTCGAATTTCATCGGGCCGAGATTGATCTTGGCGTCGTCACCCATCTCGGCCAGTTTCGCTTCCACATCCGGCACTTCGAACGCCAGATGTTTCAACGCCGGATAGGCCGGTCCGTCCTTATCGGCCTGGGGAACAGGACGGTCTTCCCGCGCCTTGAAAATTTCCAATACGAGGTTCCCGGATTGAGTGAAGACGATTTGATCGTCTCCAAGTGGAATCACCCGGATTCGTTTGAATCTAAAGTATTTGGAATAAAATTGCTCCATCGCGATCGGATCTTTGCATGTGATTCCGACATGCGCGAATCTGACATCACTCATGAGCGTTGGCCTCCCTTCTAGGATTGGGACAGAATTTCGATGATTTTCCGTGCGAAGAGGTGACAGTGAGCACCGCTGCGGGCCGTGACCAGGTCTCCATCCACGACAACGTCTTCGTCTGTATAGATCGCGCCGTACGCTTTTGCGTCCCCGATCAGGTTGTTATGGACCACCACCCGCCGTCCCGCGACCAGTTCCGCGGCCGGAGCCACCAGCCACATCCCGTGGCAGATAATCCCCTTGAGGATACTCTTCTCGGCAAAGGCGCGTTTCAGAAATTCGGTGGCGGGTGGAATTTTATTGACATCATCAGTATAGCGCAGCCGGTCAGAGACCATTCCGGAGGGAACGATGATGGCGGAGTAGCTTTTCAATTCTTCATCCGGCATGTCCTCGAAACTCTCCCGGCACTCAAATGGGATTTGATACTCATGTCCGTTGAACGTCAGGACGGATTGCCCCCACAGGCGAGAGAGAAAATGGAGATCAATCGCTTCTTCAGCGAAACGGCTTTTGTAGTACCAGATTTCGGGTTCGTAGTAGTCGCTCTCGATCAGGATACCGATTTTTTTTCCCTTGAGACCCATTGAAAATCCTCACAATCGTATTTATGGCAGTATCGTTCCGGGCCGGTCCGAATGGTTCAGGCGATGCTTCCGTCCGGATATTGCACGACTCCGGCAAAGTGAATTTTGATCTTGCCGTCCTCATCGAGTACCCAATTGTCGTAAAAGCGGCATCTGCCTTTACTGCCGTCCGTGCCTTCAAAGTCGATCGCCTCGACCACCATCAGGGTATTCGGTGTCTCCGCCCATTGCGCGATTTCGGTACTGAGATCGGCGAGGCTGAAAATACGGCTGCGGAAGAACTCCTCCAGCTCCTTATGGCCCCGCACGTAAAGCGGTTTTTTATCATCGGTCAGCGTGCTGATGAGCAGGCAGTCTTCCGCGTACTGACCGAGCAGGCCATCGACATTTTTGGCTAAGATGAAATCGATATGTTCGTTGTAGAGTCTCCCCAATGCGCTGTCGGGAACGTTTTTCTTCATGGCGGTTTGCCTCCTGACGATACTCTCGTGGCGGCCGGCTACAGTTTCGCCGATCCCTCATGATAGTCGAGTTTATCCACGATGTAAGTGGCGATGACTGGTTTTCCTGTGAGGGGAGACCGGCGGATGACCCAGCGTTGGGAGGCATCCAGCATGATCCTGGAACTCTTCGCATCCGGCGGATTCCAGACGCTGGCTTCCCATTCCACCACGACGTCGAGATTGTAGTCATCGCCGTCCCGAGTTATTCCCACTTCCTTGACGTTATGAACTTCATCGAAAAAAATGCGTATGACCTTCTGATACCACCCCTCGAAATCGACGGAACCGCGAAGCGTCGCTTCAGGAAACTGCATCTCCAGCCCTTCCTCGGCCAGCATGGGCAGGATATCGACCATGGGAGCGTGTTCGTCCAGTGCTCCATACCAATCTCGAACGAATTGTTCGATTTCGGCGTTCGTTAGACCCATTCGCTTGTCCTCCTCTTTAGGACTGACTTTTTCGTAAATTCATCGTTCATCCATCCGGATGCCTTACTGACCGCAGCACATCCCGATCATTTCCGGATGGGTGTTGTTCTCCAGCATCAGGTCAATGAGGAACGAGTGGTTCGATTGGAGCATCCGGTCGATCGCGGGCCGGATTTCTTCTGGCTTTTCCACCCGAACGGCCTCTACGCCCAAGGATTGCGCCAATTCCGCGAAATGAACCTGGGGTTTGGAGAGATCGAAACTGAGAGGGAAATCGTGTTCCGGGATGCCTTGTTCTTTCCAGTACTCCTGGATGTTGAGTTGCAGCAGCCGGTAGGACAGGTTGTTGCATACCACGAACTTGACATCCAGGTTGTGCCGCACCGCCGTCCAGAGGGACTGGATGGTGTACATGCTGCCGCCATCCCCGGAAAATCCAATGACCAGGCTGTCGGGATAAGCGAGTTTCGCGCCGATGGCTCCGGGGAACCCCACGCCGAGCGAACCGCCCCGTGTCAGGAAATAGCGGTCCGGTTTCCTGGGAGGAAAATACTGAGTGATCGGCGGCGAATTGGTCAGCGCTTCATCGAAAATAACGGCGTCATCCGGAAGAAGCGGCCCCAGTTCCGACATGAACTGAGACATGTACAATGGAACCTGATCCCGCATCGATCGGTCTTTTTCCTGTTGGACTTTGCGCCTGGTTTCGGCGGACTGCCTGTGCTTGTCGAGTCGTTTTCGTGCGGTTTCCCGTTGTGCGGGTGTCATCACCTCTTCCAGCTGATCAGCCAGCGCCGCCAGGGTGCGTTTCGGATCGGCGACCGCCGAAATGTCCACGGGATGGTTCTTGGCGATTTCGTAGGCATCGAGGTCGAAGTGGATAACCTTGGCATCAGGAGAGAAAATATCGCCCAAGACCGGAAACACTTCGGGAAGCAGGTATGTGCCGCAAACCAGCACCACATCGCCTTTTTGCATGGCGGGGAGGCTTTGGCTCCCGAACATGTGACCGGTCGTGCCCAGGTAGAGCGGATGAGTGACGTCAATGTTCAACTCTCCGTTATTCGACTCCCGAATCTCCGCGCCCAGCAGTTCGGCCACGCGAACCAGTTCGTCTTGCGCGCCGGAATAAGCGATGCCGTCTCCGATGAAGATCGTGGGATTCCTGGCCGATGCCAGCAGTTGCGCGGATTCCTGGATAATCGTTTGATCCGGAACGACACGGGTCGAGGGGATATGCGTGGGCCGCACTTCTTCCTGCACCGGCGCGTCCAGAATATCCATTGGCAAACAGATATACACCGGTCCCATCGGAGGGGTGGCGGCGATTTTCACCGCACGTCTCAAGACCCGAAGCAAGGACGAAGGTTCGTAAACGTAGGTTGAATATTTCGTGACCGGTTCCGCGATGGCCACTAAATCACTTGCCATCTGCGCGTCCATCGCCAGATATTTGACACCGGAATCCCCCCCAATGACCACGAGAGGCGAATGACCGCGTTTAGCCTGATAGAGAGCGCCGATGGCGTTGCCCAGCCCGGGGGCGCTGTGTACTTGAACGAGCGCGGGCCTCTTCGCGGCCCGGGCGTAACCGTCCGCAGCCATTACGGCGATGGATTCTTGCATCGTCAAAATGTACTTCATATCCGGGTAATCCCACAGGGCGTCCAGAAAACCCTGTTCGACTGTTCCCGGGTTACCGAACATCTGGCGGAAGCCATCGGCCAGTAACTGTTCGATGATGGCGTGGCGGCCTGTTTTGGGGGTTGAAGCGGACATAAGGTCACCACCCATACCGTTTCAGTCCGTTTTCCAGCACGTTGAGCAGTTGTTCGCCGAATTCATTCGAACACTGGTTAGAGCGGGCGGTCACGAAAGGATAGTCGACGATGACCGAGGTCGGTTTGCCAAAGTTGCCGTGATATTGGCCTTCTGGGCCGACGGCGTCGGTCAACAGGTATTCCAGGGGATACGGGGGCGGCCCGATAACGAAATCGGTTCCGAGGAATCCAGTGCCGTCTTTATAATCGTATTCGATACAATGCCCGGTGACGTGCCTGCCCCGGATGATACATTTTCGTTCGGCCAACTCGCGCGCAAAAGCCAGGCACGCCACGCCGTAGCAGATCGCGCCGATGGGTTTGTCCGCCTGATAGAATCCCAGGATCATGTCGTGGACGCGCTGGTTGTTGACCATATCGATAAGTGGGCCACTGCCGCCCACCAGGATGAGAACGGCATATTCTTCCATATCCTTGAATGCCTTAATCCGGTCTTGATAGTATTTCTCCAGCTCGCGAAGAAAATTCGGCGCGCTGAAATAGGGCCGTTCCGGGAACCATTCGGAGAGGTTGACCGGATTGTCCAGCCGATTCGATTCATCCAGCTCGCGAACCTTCTCAGCCGTCTCTTTGGATGTGACCGCGCAGCCCAGAGGGGGATCGATGTAATTTACGTCCATACTGGGAGGCAGGGCGTGAGGCCGTTTCCCTTTTGCCGTGACAAAGGTGGATTCGTAACCCCTGCTGTCCAGGTGAGTTAACGGCCCCAGAAGTTCTTCGCCCCAATACCCGTATTCCGACAGGACAATCAACGCTTTTTTGGACATTTTTTGGCTCTCTTTCATTTCGTGTGGGTACATCCACTTCCGATTGTGTTCATGATGCGGCCGAAGGCTGGAAAGGGGAGGCGGGAAGGTGCGTGAGCTTGCCTGCGACCAGATAGGCCATGGTGATCAGATGGCGGGTGGTTTCGTATCCTCGAGCCTTTGCCTTGGCGGCCTGAATGCGTCCATTGATGGCCTCGACGATGCCGTTGGTCAGCCGGGAGTCGGAAGGCATTGAGAATGCCTTGCCAGTGCTCCTTGAGGGTCTTGGCTACTTGCTTCATGGGTTCGAGTCGGCAACGCCAGGCCCATCTGTACCACCGATTCAGAAGGGGTTCGGCCTCTTCGGCACTGGAGGCGGTGGCGAAGATCTCGCGCAGGAACTCCTTGATGCGCCAAGCTCGAAGGGTTTTGAGATTCAGACGGGAGAGATCCGCAAACTGCAGGGCTTGGCGTCGGGTCCATTGCCGGGCATCCTTGATGCCAGACATAACGGCTGCGCTTGAGCAAGGGCACCTGCCTGGCCTCTTCGCGGCGGACCTGATCGACGGCCTTGTTGACCAGTTGGATGACGTGAAACTCATTGAAGGTCACCTCGGCCCAGGGAAGGTGCGTTGCAATGCCGGAAGCGAAGCTGGCGGACATGTCGATGCAGATGTCGCTTATGTTTTCAGCGCAACCGCCATGTGCCTCCAGGTCTTCGCAGAAGGCATCGACAACCTCGGCCTTGCGGCCCTCGCAGGCGAACAGCAGGCGCCGCTCTTCCAGATCGTGAAACAGGCTGATATAGCGATGCCCGCGCCGTGCTGCCGTTTCGTCCAAACCGACGGCTTGCACCTTCCGAAAATCCTCTTGGGCACGCGCGGCCTCCACGTAGCGATCGAGGATGCGCCAGATGCGCATGGGACCGACCTGGAGCAATTGCGCCACTTCGCTCACTGTCATCGCTTTGCACAGGGTGACCACCAGCGCTTCCATGAGCTGACTGAAGCCGCTGCCAGGACGTGCCCAGGGCGCTTCCACCTGGGAGGTCTTACCGCAGGACTGGCAGCGGACCCGGGGAACCCTGGCGTGGATATAGGCTTGATACCACTAGTGTCCCAACATTCACCTGCAGCTTCCACGTAACATACTGAATTACCTATCTAAAATTACGAGATATGCCTGTCACCGACTTGAACGGCCAAACGCTGCGGCGCGAGTCTTTCCCCCCCATTTCGTGGAAAGAGGGGCGCGCGCGCATGTACACAGGCAAGCCCATATTCGCACAGGTCATCGACCACATGCCAATACATTGTTAGTCCAAAGCAGTAATGTCCCCTTTGTCCAATTCTAAAATGTCCCCTTTTGGTTTCAGGAGGGGCCGTGACAGAGGAGCGCATTACGATGAGTCAACAGGAGTTGGATCGAGTAGGGGTGATCCGGCACGTGGTGGAGAAACGGCTCCGGCAAAAGGAGGCGGCCCGTCAGTTGGGTTTGAGTGTGCGGCAGATCAAGCGCCTGGTGCGGCGATACCGGGCCGAGGGGGCGGCTGGACTGGTTTCCCGCCACCGGGGCAGGCGTCCCAACAACCAGATCGCCGAGGCGCTCCGGCAGGAGATCCTCGACTTGGTTCGATCCCACTATACCGATTTCGGCCCCACCCTGGCCCGTGAGAAGCTGGCCGAACTCCATGACCACAACATCTCCGTCGAGACGTTGCGTCAATGGATGATCGCCGATGGCCTCTGGAAACCCAAGGCACGCCCGCAGGCGTGCATCCACCAACGCCGGCCGCGCCGGCCCTGCCGGGGCGAACTGGTTCAGATCGACGGCTCCCCCCATGACTGGTTCGAGAACCGGGGGCCGCGCTGCACCCTCATCGTCTTCATCGACGACGCCACCAGTGAGCTGCTGGCCCTGCGTTTCGCGCCCGCGGAGACCACCCAGGCCTACATGGAAACCCTCGACCTCTATCTGCGGCAACACGGGCGTCCCGTGGCCTTCTATTCAGACAAGCACAGTATCTTCCGGCTCAACCATCCGCAGCGGGAGGGCGAATGGACCCAGTTCACCCGCGCGCTCAAAACCCTCGACATCGAACCCATCCATGCCAACACCCCTCAGGCCAAGGGCTGGGTCGAGCGGGCCAACCAGACCCTCCAGGACCGCCTGGTCAAGGAGCTGCGCTTGCGGGCGATCTGCGACATCGAAACGGCCAACGCCTTCCTTCCTGAGTTCATCAAGGCCTACAACCAGCGGTTCGCCGTCTCGCCCCGCAACCCAACCGATGCCCATCGGCCATTGCTCCACAGCGCAGAAGAACTGGCCCTGATCCTCTGCCTTCACCACACCCGCACCCTCTCCAAAAACCTGACCTTCCAGTTCAAAAACCGGGAGTATCAGCTACAAGGTCAGGGCAAGGGGTATCGCCTCAGAGGCCATCGCATCACCCTCTGTGAGGCTTTCGATGGCACCGTGACCGTCATGCACAAAGGACGCGTCCTCGATTACCGCATCCTCGCCCAAGGGGAGCCCCCAGTTCCCCTCGATGATGAGAAGAGTGTCCATCACACCGTCGAACAGGCCAAGGCTCGACAACAAGCCAAACCTAAATGGAAGCCACCGGTGGATCACCCATGGCGTCGTTCACTGAATGGGGATTCAAACCCTCCTCCCAATCCATAACCACACAAACAAAAGGGGACACTTCTGAATTGCAGAAAAGGGGACATTTCTGAATTGGATTGACACACATGCCAATACATACCTTCCGAAGATGTGTCCGGCGCTACAACGGCAACCACAAGATTCAGTCATTCACTTGTCTGGACCAGTTCCTGTGCATGGCCTTCGCTCAACTGACCTATCGCGAGAGTCTGCGCGACATCGAAGCTTGCCTTCGTGCTCAGCAGAGCAAGCTCTATCACATGGGCATCCGCGGCGGGATCTCCCGCAACACACTGGCCAACGCCAATCGGGTACGGGACTGGCGCATCTATGCCGAGTTTGCTCAGGCTCTCATTCAGATCGCCCGGCGCCTGTATGCGCACGAGGACTTCGGACTCGAGATGGACAACACAGTCTACGCCTTGGACGCATCCACCATCGACTTGTGCTTCTCCCTCTTCCCCTGGGCTCGGTTCCGAAAGACCAAGGGGGCAGTCAAACTGCATACTCTGCTGGATCTGCGTGGCAACATCCCGATTTTCCTCCACATTTCCGATGGGAAGCTCCACGATGTCAACGTCCTGGACTTGCTTGTGCCCGAACCGGGCGCCTTCTATATCATGGACCGGGGCTACCTGGACTTCGCTCGGCTGTTTCAATTGCATCAGGCGAGGGCCTTCTTCGTGATCCGCGCCAAATCCAATACCAGGATGAGACGCCTCTATTCCAGGGCCGTGGACAAAAGCGCCGGAATACTGTGCGACCAAACCGTTCTCCTCACCGGGGTACGCACCTCCGGCCACTACCCCGAGAAACTGAGGCGCATCAAGTACCACGATGCCACGACCGACAAGACGTTCGTTTTTCTGACCAATCACTTTGCCCTGCCAGCTCGGACGATCGCCGACCTCTACCGATGCCATTGGCAAGTCGAGCTGTTTTTCAAATGGCTCAAGCAGCACCTGCGCATCAAAGCGTTCTTCGGCACGTCCGAAAATGCCGTCAAGGCACAAATCTGGATCGCCGTCTCGGTTTATGTCCTGGTAGCCATTATCCGGAAACGGCTCGATCTCCAAGCGAGCCTCTACACAATCCTACAGATTCTGAGCTAGTGGATTGTCTTAGTAAAAAAACGCCGCTGGCCGCGGCGTTGCTTTCCTAACAAGAAAATCCACTCAGGTGGCCCTGCAGCGTTTCCAGCACCCCATCCCAAATATGCCACCCAAAAACAGCACCAGGGTTCCCGGCAGAGGGACGGGGATCAGGAAATCCATGCCTTCCACGTCGGTCAACCTACGAACCCTGCCAAGTTTCGGGTTGTGGCCATCCTGGAAGGTCTGCTCAAAAAAGTAGTTCTTCCGGTCATCGAAGGCGACCATTTTCTCGTTGACCGGATCCCAGGCAAGCGCCTCGACACTGCCGTACCCCTGATTGGTGTCTATTTCCTCCAGGATCCGACCGGTCAGCGGGTCGACCCTGTACAACTCGTTATCCCTGTCGTCGGTGACATACAGGTTGCCGAGATGATCGAATTCCAGATCCTCGGCATCGCTGGCCACTTCACCGCTGCCCTGTAAATAACCGACGTAGGAGGTGATTCGGGCGGTGCTCTTGTCGATGGTGATCAACCTGTCCTTGTAGGAAGCACCTCCCTCTGAAAGCGTCGCGTATAACTTGCCGCTGACCGGGTCGATGGATACTCCATGGATCTTCCGGTTGGTGTTGATCTCGCCGATCACATCGACGACATTGGGTGCCGTGGTGCTGGCGTTATAGACGTTGAAGGAGATGAGCACCGGGTTGCGATGACCGTGCGTGCGGCGATAACCGTGCATGCGGCCATTGACCACCATATAGGCCGTGCCATCATCGTCGATACTGAAGGCTTCGATGCTGTGCGGAATCACCCTGAGCGCATCCCTGGTGGACGAGGACAGGGGATCCCGGTAATACAAGCGGCCATAGCTGGTGAACGTCCCCGAGGGGTTGTTGTAATCGCCGATGGAGAACAACTCGCTGCCATCTTCATCGACGCCCCACAGGGTTGGGGTGGCAGACACATCGGCGGCCACGAAGAAGCCCACTGTGGCCAAAACGACCGCCCCGATCCGCCGCGACCAGCGCCCGGCCTCACCACTCTTGGGTGTCTTCTCGCCGTTGGCCAATAGGTTTTTCATATCAATCACTTACAGTTCATAAGGGCATACAGGCCCAACTGTAGTGCTCCTGTACAAGGTATATGCGACCAGCACACTCATGTCAACGCAGCCGCCCTTGGCTAAGCATTTTTCATACCTGATCATCACCGCTGTTCGACAGCGACCGCCAGACCAGCCACAAACCAGCCAGGAACATCGGCAGAGACAGGATCTGCCCCATGGTCAGCCAGCCGAAGGCAAGAAACCCGATGTGCCCATCCGGCTCCCGGACGAACTCGACCAGAAAGCGGAATGTGCCGTACAGGGTCAGAAACAGACCGGAAACCGCCATTACCGGCCGCCGCTTGCGGGAAAACCACCACAGCACGGCGAACAGTACCAGCCCCTCGAGAAAAAACTCGTACAATTGAGAAGGATGCCGCGCCACATTGCCTGCATGGGGCCCGGGAAAGACCATCGCCCACGGCACGTCCGTTGCCCTTCCCCACAGCTCACCGTTGATGAAGTTCCCGATACGCCCTGCCCCCAGGCCGATGGGCACCAATGGCGCGACGAAATCGGTCAGACGGAAAAAACCACAGCCCAGACGGCGCGCATACAGCCAAAGCGCCAGAATCACCCCCAGCAGGCCGCCATGGAACGACATGCCGCCCTTCCAGATCATGAACATGCGCAGGGGGTCTTGCAGCACGGCGGCCAGATCATAGAACAGCACATAGCCGGTTCGTCCGCCGAGAATGACCCCCATCGCCACGTAGAACAACAGATCACCCATCTGCTGCGGAGTGATAGGCGAATTCGGCCCGGCCGCACGGAGCCTGCCCAGCCACCAGCCGCCGAAGAACCCCACCAGGTACATGACGCCGTACCAGTGAACCTTCAACGGGCCAATCTGCACCAATACCGGGTCAATCTGGGGAAAGGTCAACATGGGAAAATACGATTCGATGCAACATCATGCCCGCGTGACACGGGCGTAGAACACCTTCAGGTAATCCGTCTCGGGTATCGCCGGGTGCACGGGGTGATCCGGCCCCTGATGCCCCTGTTCCAGCAACTGCACATCCCTGCCCAGGTGCCGCCCCGCCTTCTGTATCGCATCCCGTAACATGCCTGCTTGCATATGAAACGAGCAGGAGCAGGACACCAGAATGCCATCCCTCTCCATCACCTGCATGGCCAGCTGGTTGATACGCCGATAGGCCAACATCCCTTCTTTGACATCCTTGCGCCGTTTGATGAAGGCGGGAGGATCCACGATCACCACATCGAAACGCTCCCCCTCCTCCCACAACCGCCTCAATACGTCGAAGACATCGCCACAACGCACATCCACCCGGTCCTCCACCCGATTCAACCCCGCGGCCGCCTCGACCCGGTCCAGCGCCGCCGACGATGCGTCCACACAGGTCACGGCAGAGGCACCGAATACGGCGGCCTGTACTCCCCAGCCACCCACATAGCTGAACAGATCCAGTACACGCCGTCCCGGTACATACCGGCGCAGACGCACACGGTTGTCGCGCTGATCATAGAACCAGCCAGTCTTCTGTCCGCCATACAGGTCGATGAGGAAACGCACACCGTTCTCCAACACCTCCACCTCCTCCGGTGGAGTACCCCGCAGGGGTTCCACATAGCGCTCCAGCCCCTCCATCTCGCGCATCGGGCTGTCATTACGCAACAGCACGGACCGTGGCCTGATGACCTTGTCCAAGGCGGTGGCGATCCCGTCCCGCATACGCTCCATACCGGCAGTGGTGATCTGCACCACCAGGACATCACCATAGCGGTCCACCGCCAGCCCCGGCAAGCCATCGGCCTCGCCATACACCAGGCGGTAATAGGGTTGCTCGAACAGACGCTCGCGCAGCGACAGGGCCACTTTCAGGCGGTGCACCAGCAACGAGGTGTTCAAAGGGTAGCGGGGATCACGGCCGACCAGCCGCGCGCAAATCAGGGAGTGGGGATTGACATAACCACTCCCCAGACTCCTGCCGTCACTGGCCTGAATATCCACCACCTGCCCCGGCTCGAAAGCGGACAGGGGGGTTTGCGCTACATCCACTTCGTTGCTGTACACCCACAAGTGGCCGGCACGCAGGCGACGCTCTTCACGCCTCTTCAACCGCAACGGCGGCAAAGCGCTTTGATCTGGGAACATGAAGTACAACCGGGAGAGGGGAAAGGGGGAGAAAGGGTATAGCAGCCGGCGGTGTATGAAAAGAAAAGGTGCCGCCTACTATTAACCCGGCACCAATCTATGCCATCCTCAGGACGTCAGACAGAAGTCAGAA
>CAYPEH010000025.1:0-24951 GCA_964409585.1 uncultured Chromatiales bacterium
GTCAGGAGCCTCAGGCATCTCCCCTCTCGGCGTTGCGCGCCTTGCCAAGGGAATGGCCATTGCCTGCGGCGCGCGCCTTGATAGGGAAGATGCCTGAGGCTCTGAACATGGCATATTAGGGTGCCGGGTTAATAAAGAGGGTGAATGAGATGTTGAAGAAGATTCTGCTTGTGGCGGCCTCCGTGATGGCCGGCCTGTCACCGTGGACCTCTTCCGCTGTGCTGGCGGCCGGGGTGGATTTCAGCGCCGATATGGTGCAGTCCGGGCCCAGGGGGGAGATGACATCTAGGCTGTACTCCAGCCAGGGACGCATGCGCATGGAGTACAATCAGAGTGGCCGTACCGTGGTGCAGATCATGGATCCGGCCAAGGGGGTTGCCTACACGCTGTTTCCGCAGCAGAAGACCTTCATGGTTCGCCGTGGTCCGCCATCGTCCCCATCCCAGGGCGAGGGTGTTCCAGCCAATCCCTGTGCCGGGATGCAGGGTGTGACCTGCCGCAAGCTGGGCGTGGAAAAGGTCAATGGCCGCGATGCCGAGAAGTGGGAATTCTCCGGGCAGTATCAGGGCAAGGCGGTGACCACCATGACCTGGTATGACGTGCAGCGCGGCAATCCGGTGCGCCGTGACAACCCGGATGGCAGCCGTACCGAACTGCGTTTCCTCGGCATGGAAAAGTTGAATGGGCGCAACACGGAAAAGTGGCAGTCGGTCCGTGTCGGCAGCGATGGCAAGACCCAGGAAAGCAGCCAGTGGTTCGATACCCGCCTGCAAACGGTGATCCGCGAGGAATTCCCCGGCGGTTATGTGCGTGAGATGCGCAATATCAAGGAAGGGCCGCAGCCGGGTCGTCTGTTCACCGTGCCACAGGGCTACCATGAACAACAGGCGCGGCAATACAATCGGCGCGGTGGCGGTTTGACACAACGCTACTGATTGGCGGGATACCGACATGCTGACAGTCATCGGAAGTCTCAAGGGTGGTTCCGGCAAGAGTACGGTCACATTCAACATCGCTGTCTGGCTGGCCATGGCCGAGGCGGAAGTGGTGGCCTTCGACCTGGATCCGCAACGTACACTGAGCGATGTAGCCGAGGTGCGCGCCGAGGAAGGCTATGCGCCCGAACTGAAGATCCGCCACAAGATCCCGGATCTCAAGAAGTTTGCCGGGAAAAAGGATCTGGAAGTGCTGGTGGATGTGGGCGCGGCCGATCTGGACGGGATGAAAAAGGCCATATCATTGGCGGACCGGATATTGATTCCGGTGCCACCCAGCCAGGCGGATATCTGGTCCACACAGCGTTTTCTTGGTTTGGTCTCCAAATCGGCCAGGGGGCGCAGGCCCGAGGTGATGGCCTTCATCAACCGGGCCGATACCCACCATGCGGTGCGTGAGTCCGATGAGGCGGCCGCCGCCCTGGTGAGTCTGCCGGGCCTGCGTTTCATCAAGGCACGCCTGGGTCAGCGCACGGTATACCGGCGTTCCTTCAGTGAGGGGCTGGCCGTGTTCGAGCTGGATCCACGTTGCAAGGGCGCCAGGGAGTTCACCGATCTGGCCGCGGTGTTGTTTCCCGACTATTTGACCTGAACCACGGATGCGGGTCTGAAATGGAAACGGACGATGCCGGCTCATGGGTGCCGGACCAATAAAGCGGGTAACCGACCCGTGAGCAGTGAGGGGGTCCTTATGGTGCACAAACCGTCTGACAGGCAACTGATGCAAATGGCCACGCCGGCTACCGTATCGGTGAGCGAAGCGGCCATCGATCGTCTTGCAACCACCTTCGAGACCAGCGCCAAGCTTTGGGAGCGGGTGGTCTATCCTTCCCTGTTCGCCTTTATCGTGCTGGCCATCTATGGTTTTTATCTCATCTACAGTCTCACCACGGACGTTTCTTCCCTGGCCCGGTCCATCGACCCCAATATGGGCGAGCACATGAGCCGTCTGGCGCAATCGGTGGACAAGCTTGCGAGCAATGTGGACTCCATGTCCACCAGCATCTCCGCCATGGATCTCAACATGCAGTCCATGGCCGAGGGCATAGACGACATTTCCACCAAGATGAACACGCTGGAACCGATCCTCAACAATATGTACGCCATGAATCAGAACATGGCGGAGATGGCGGGATCGACGGGGCAGATGCAGCGTGACCTGTGGAGCCTGAATGAGAGCGTTTCCTCGCCCATGCGCTTCATGAACAGCTTCATGCCCTGGCGGGGCATCGGTTCCACCACCCCCACCTGGGGTGGACGGCCACCTTCTTCACTGTCCCGGTCGCACTTGCATTCGCCGGGCCTTACACTCGGCGACTAAGCCCAACTCAACGGAGAGACCGCCCATGGTAGCCGGAAAGGCCATCGAACAACGCCTGAAGAGCCTCGAAGACCACCTGGAGCAGGAGAACCCGGTGTTGCTGCGGGTGGTGCAGAGTTTCCGTCGCCTGGATCAGGTGGCCTACCGCATGGGGCTGTTGGACCGTGAACAGTCTTACGCCACGCGCATTCCCTGGTGGCCGTTGATCTCGATATTGGGGACCTTTTCCGCAGGCAAGTCCACCTTCATCAACCATTATCTCGGCCAGACTTTGCAGAGCACGGGCAATCAGGCGGTGGACGACAAATTCACCGTGGTCTGTTTCAGTGGCGAGTCCACGGTCCATGTCCTGCCCGGCTTGGCCCTGGATGCCGATCCCCGCTTTCCATTCTTCCGCATCAGTCATGAGATCGAGAAAGTCGCGGCGGGCGAGGGCCGGCGTATCGATGCCTATCTGCAACTGAAGACCTCTGACAGTGACAGGATACGCGGCAAGATCCTCATCGATTCCCCCGGTTTCGATGCGGACGCCCAGCGCACCTCCACCCTGCGCATCACCGACCACATCATCGATCTGTCGGATCTGGTGCTGGTTCTGTTCGATGCCCGCCACCCCGAGCCCGGAGCCATGCAGGACACCTTGCAGCACCTGGTGGCCGATACCGTCAGCCGGCCGGATTCGAACAAGTTTCTCTACATTCTGAACCAGCTGGACACCACCGCCCGCGAGGACAATCCCGAAGACGTGGTGGCCGCATGGCAACGTGCATTGGCACAAAAGGGCCTGACCGCCGGACGCTTCTACACCATTTACAATCCCGACGCGGCGGTGCCCATCGAGGACGAGGCCCTGCGCCGCCGTTTCGAAGGCAAGCGCGATGCCGACCTGGCCGCGATCCATGAGCGCATCCGTCAGGTGGAGGTGGAGCGTGCCTACCGCATCGTCGGTGCACTGGAAAAACAGGCGCGTGACATCGAGGAGCGCCTGATGCCGAAGATCCGCGACCTGGTTCGTGCCTGGCGCCGGCGGGTGTTGTGGGTCGATGGTGTCCTGCTCGCCGTGGTCGCCGCCGCGGTGCTGGGCGCCAGTTTCTGGCTTGGCTTCTGGGATGAACCGGTCAGCATGCGTCTGGACAGTGTGTTTGCCAACCCGTGGGCCGGTGGCATCTCGGCGGCCGTGGTCCTGTTACTCGCCGGGCTGGTGCATTACCGGGTTCGTAGCTGGTCCCTGCGGGTGGGGGAGCGCCAGATCCGCAGGGAGTTGGATGAGGGGCCGGAGCGCGAGGGCCTGATCCGTGCCTTGCAGCGCAACACGCGCCCATGGAGGAGCCTCTTTCAGCGTAATCCGGCGGGATGGGGGCGTGGAGCGCGCAATGCCATCAAGCAGGTCTTGCACGAGGCGAACATGTACGTGCAGTCCCTCAACGACCGTTTCACCAATCCGTCGGGTGTCTCCGTGCAACCCACCGGGATGAGCGGGGAACGGCCAGCGCCTGAAGCGATGGAAGTCCTGCCGGCCACGCCCACGGGAGGATCCCCGGACGCCGATGCGCCGGTGTCCGGACAGGGAAAGACATCGGCACAGTGATTGCCGGCACCGGGAAAAACCCTACAATTTGTTACTGATATGCATATAGAGCATATTTATAAGCACAATAAAAAATTAGTATTTCACTTTTTAATGAAGTACGCATATATTTTTTGCCCGTGATCGGTGTTTCTGTGGCTGATCAACAAATTCAATGAATTACGGGAGAATATAAAATGAAGATGAGCAAGATTGTTGCTGCCGCCGTCGTTGCCGGTTTTGCCGCTCTTCCCCTCCAGTCCGCCAATGCCTGGTGGGGGCCCTGGGGTGGTTATGGTCCGTGGTCCGGTTGGGGTGACGGCTTCGGTGACATGGACTTCAGCATGAGCGCCCGCGGCAGTGGCAGCGGCTGGGGTCGTGGTTATGGCTATCCTTACTACTATGGCTATCCCGGCTACTGGGGTTATCCCGGTTACTGGGGTGGTCCGTATGGCTACCCGGCTCCGGTCGCTCCGGTCGCTCCGGCTGCTCCGGCTGCCAACGAAAGCAAGTAATCGCTGGATACATTCCGGTAGCAGCCTGTCGGACTTAGGGGGATCGAAGCGAAAAAGCGGGACAGCGAGGATGATTTTTCATGATTTTGAGGAGCATAGTGGGGACTATGTGACGAAAAATCAGGGAAAATCAGACCGCTGTCCCGCTTTTGCAGCCGATTCAGCCTGAGTCCGACAGGCTGGTAGCACAACGGCCCTGGAGCCAGAACTCCAGGGCCGTTTCTATTCAGATGCGGGATGTCCGTGACCGGATCCCGCTTTTTTTTGGGTTCTTCGCGGATCTGCGGGGGCGCCGGGCCGCCTCAACGAAGGGCCCTTGGCGTCCCTTCGCGTGCCTTGGCGGTTTTTTTTCTGCGCTCCGATCTGCGCAGGCGCGACAGCAACCTCCGCGCCAGGTCCCCAAACAGCTCCGTCTGTGTCGGATGTGGGTGAATCGCCTCGGCCACCTGCTCCAGGGTCAACCCGGCCGAGACCATCATCACCGCCTCGCCGATGAGGGTATCGGCATGATCGGCCAGGAAGTGCACGCCGATGATGCGGTGGTTGCCCTTGTCGGCGACGATCTTGATCATGCCCTGGGTTTCATTGGTGATCATGGCCTTGGCGTCGATACTCATGGGCACCTTGACTTCCACGGCGTCGATGCCCTTGGCCTTGGCCTGGCTCATGGTCAGGCCGACGAAGGCGGCCTCGGGACGGCTGAAGATGACGCCGCAATCCTTGTCCTGATCGTAGATCGCGTCTTCGCCAAGAATGTTGGCGGCGGCCACGCGGCCCTGCCGGGCGGCGGTGTGGGCCAGCATCAGACCACCGTTGACGTCGCCGACGGCGTAGATATGAGGTACGTTGGTGCGGCAGCGTTCGTCCACCTCGATCACCCCTCGCCCGGTTTCGATGCGGGCGGCCTCCAGCCTGAGCGGCTCCAGCACCGGGCGCTTGCCGGTGGCCATGAGGACATAGTCGCAATCGAGCGTGGATCGACTGCCTCCGCTGTCTTTATAGGTGACGTGCATCCCGCCGGGGCTGCCTGCGATGAGGTCGATACTCACTGCGGCATGGATGTCCAGGCGCGGGTCCTTGTCGAGGATGGCGGTGAGTTGCCTGGCAATCTCCGTTTCCACCTCGCCGAGGATACGCTCCTGTGCCTCCAGCAGGGTCACCTCGGTACCGAAGTCCTGGAAGATCTGCGCCATTTCCACGCCAATGGCACCGCCGCCGATGACGGCCAGCCGGCGGGGCGGTTCCGGCAGGGTCCAGACGGTGTCGGAGGTGAGCACGCCGCCGCTCTCCAGACCCTCACGGGCGCCGGGGATGGGGGGCACGTAGGGCGGTGCGCCGGTGGCGATGACGGCGCAGCCGAAGCGGATGCGCTCGCCCTGGCTGCCGTCACCGGGGGCCGGGCGACGGTGCATCTCGTCGGAATTGTTCGATGTGTCGACGAACAGCTCGTGATCGGAGACGAAGGAGGCATAGCCCTGGATCAGCTTGATGCCGACTCCCTTGTCGGTCTTGCCGGCCATGCCGCCACGGGTTTCCAGTACGGCGCGGCGGGTCGCCTCCAGGGCGTTCCAGTCCAGACGGGCCTGGGTGGTTCCCTTTACACCCAGGTGTTCATCGTGGGCCCGGTCACGGATGCGGTCGGCCGCCGCGCGCCAGGCCTTGGATGGAATGCAGCCACGCCAGAGGCATTCACCGCCAGGCAGGGGCGCGTCGTTGATCATGGCCACCTTGAGGCCGTGTTCGGCCAGTTCGCGGGCGCAGTCCTCGCCACCGGGGCCGGCACCGATGACGACCACGTCGTAGTCCCAGTCGCCCTCGGGGATGGGGGATTCCTGAATGCCGATCCACTCCCCCGGTTGTTCCATCAGCTCCTTGAGGGTGCCGAGGAATAGGGCCACCTCGGCACCGTTGACCACGCGGTGGTCGGCGGTGATGGTGATGGGCATGCCCTGATCACCGGCGGCGGCGATGGCCATGATGGCCGCCGTGCCGGGTACCGGGATGGCGTCGAACTGGGTGACACCCATCATGCCCATGTTGGAGATCTGGAAGGTGGGATTGGCGTATTCCTCGGGTTTGAGGCGGCGCTTGCGGGCGCGCTCCACCAAGTCCTTCCAGTCCGCGCCCAGCTCGTCCAGGGAACGTGCTTCGCAGTGGCGCAGGACCGGGACCACAAGGCCGCCAGCCTCGGCGGATACGGCCATGCCTATATCGACATTGTCGCGTTCGACGATCTTGTCCACCGGCTGGTAGCACCAGTTGATGGATGGGTGACGCCGGATCGCCAGGGCGGTGGCCTTGGCGATGGCCACGGTCACCGATACGCCCGCCTTTTTTGCCGCCTTGATCAGCGCGCCAGGCTGGATAGTCATGGTCACGCGGAAGGTGGGCATGGTCAGGGCTGCGGTCATGTTCCGGCTGACCGCCCGTTCCATGGCGGACATGGGACGGCCATGGCCAGGCACCTGGATCTCTGGCAGGGCATGGGCCGGCAACTGGGTGGCGAATTCGCTGGGGCGCTCGATGGGCTGGGCGCGCAACACGTCCTGGGCGGTGATCACGCCCTGGGGGCCGCTGCCTTTGAGGGTGTTCAGGTTGACGTGGCGCTGGGCCGCCAGCTTGCGTGCCAGCGGGGTGGCCGTCTTGTTGTCCGGGCGCGGGGCCGGCGGCACATCGGGGCCCTCGCTCTGTATGGGCGGTGGCTTGTATCCCGGCGCCGGGTGGGAGACGGCGATCTTGTGTCGTTCCACCTGGGCGGAGGGGCTGGTCACGTCCTCGCCGGTATCGCCAGCCCCGACGCGGGTGCCGGTCTCGGCTTCAGCGTCCACCACCTGATCGGGTTCATCCACCAGGTAGGCCATGGCGCCGCCCACCGCCACCACCGAATCCACCGCGGCGATGGGGCCGGACAGATAACCGCTGCGAAACACCTCCACGTCCATGATGGCCTTGTCGGTTTCCACCTGGGCCACCACGTCACCGCGCTCGATGCGGTCACCGATCCGTTTGGTCCATTCCACCACCACGCCTTCGGTCATGGTGTCGGACAACTGCGGCATCTTGATGGTGTGGGATGCGCCAGTGGGTCTGTCGTCTGATACCGCACGTCCCCCGTGGGGGGCTTCCTCCGTGGCGCTGCCGGCCGGTGCGGTGGCGTCCGCGTCCCGCACCTCGGCCTCCGTCTCCACCAGGTAGGCGATGGCCTTGCCCACGGCAACGGCGGAGTCCACGGCGGCCAGGGGACCGGACAGGAAGCCATCACGGAACACCTCCACGTCCATGATGGCCTTGTCGGTCTCCACTGTGGCGACGATATCGCCACGGGAGATCCTGTCTCCGGGCTGTTTCTCCCAGCTGACGATGACACCTTCGGTCATGGTGTCCGACAGTTGGGGCATTTTGATTACATAGGGTTCAGCCATGCCGTCCTGCCGCACTCATCACACCTGGCCGAACATCTTCAGCACTGCCCGTACTACTTTATCGGCGTCGGGGATGGTGGCCTTCTCCAGCTTGTGGTTGTAGGGGATGGGTATGTTGACCGCGGAGACGCGGACGGGTGGTGCATCCAGTTCGAAGAAACATTCCTCGTTGATGATGGCCATCACCTCGGAACCGACGCCCACCGGCGCCTCGGCCTCCTCGGCGATCAGTGCCCGGTGGGTCTTGCTCACCGATGCCCGGATGCCCTTCCGGTCCAGCGGGTTGAGTGCAAACAGATCCACCACCTCGGCCTCGATACCGTACTCGCGGGAGAGTCGTTCGGCCGCTTCCAGGCACCAGTGCACCGAGATGTTGTAGCCGAACAGGGTGATGTCGCGGCCCTCGCGGGCCACCTCGGAGCCCTCCAGGGGGTGGAAATACTCCCCGTCCGGTACCTCACCCTTCATGTTGTACATGAGTTCGTGTTCGTTGATGAACACCGGGTCGTTGCAGCGCACGGCGGACTTGATCATGCCGTAGGCCTGCCTGGGATTGGACGGGGTCACCACACGCAGCCCGGCGATGCCCATGAACACCTTTTCCATGCGTGCCGAATGCTGCGCGCCCAACTGGTGGGCGGTACCACCGGGGGAGCGGATCACCACCGGTGCCTGTAACTGGCCGCCGGACATGTAGCGCACCTTGGCGGCGGTGTTGAAGATCTGGTCCATGGCCAGCCAGGCGAAGTTCACCGACATGATTTCGACGATGGGGCGCACGCCGAGAAAGGAGGCGCCCACGGCCAGGCCGGTGAAGGAGTTTTCCGAGATAGGCGTATCGATCACCCGCTCGGGGCCGAATTTCTCGTACAGTCCCTTGGTGGCCTTGTAGGTGCCACCGGCCACGCCGATATCCTCGCCCATGCAGATGACCATCGGGTCGCGCTCCATTTCCTCTTCGTGGGCGCGGCGCACGGCCTCCCAGAACATGAGTTGAGCCATTACTGCGCTCCTTCCCGGGGGCGGACCCAGGGATCGTTTTCCGCCAACACGTATTTCTCCAGTTCCTCCAGCTTTGGCTCGGGGGACTGTTCGGAAAAGCTGATGATGTCGTCCTCGATCTCATGCAGGATCTCCGTGTCCATCTGCTGAAACTCCTCCTTGCTCAGATCACCGGACTCGATCAGGCGGTCGCGCAGGATGATGATGGGATCGCGGTCGGACCACATGCGTTCTTCCTTCTTTTCGCGGTAGGCGCAGGAGTCGGACATGGAATGGCCCCGGTAGCGGTAGGTCAACAGCTCCAGAAAATACGGGCCATTGCCGGAGCGGACGTGATCCACGGCCACACGGGCCGCCTGGTAGACCTTTTCCACGTCCTGTCCGTCGGTCTGCACCGCCGGCATGTCATAGCCGCAAGCGCGTTTGTACTGGTCGATCACCGCGGTGGAGCGGTCGATACGGGTGCCGATGCCGTAGAGGTTGTTCTCGCAGACGAACAGCACCGGCAGTTTCCACAACGCCGCCATGTTCAGCGACTCGTGGAAGGTGCCCTGGTTGTTGGCCGCATCGCCGAGAAAACAGATGGCGATGGCATCGGACTTCTGCATTTGCAGGGCCTTGGCCATGCCTACTGCCAGCGGGAACGGTCCACCCACCAGCGCATAGCCACCCATGAAGTGCCTGTCGGTATCGAAGATGTGCATGGAACCGCCCCGCCCCTTGGAGCAACCGGTCTCCTTGCCGAACAGCTCGGCCATGACCTTTTTCGGGTCAGCGCCGCATTTGATGGCGTGTACGTGGTCGCGATAGCCGGTGATGACATAGTCATGACCGGGGCGCGCCGCTTCCATGACACCATGGACGCAGGCCTCTTCACCGGGGTAGAGGTGCAGGAAGCCGCCGATCTTGCGTTCGACGTAGGCTTCGTAACAGCGCTCCTCGAAGCGGCGCGCGAACAGCATTTCGCGCAACACCCGTTTCTTGTCGGCGGTGTCCATAGAATGATTGACCCTTGTTTGAACGGAGATTCCCCGGATGGCGGCAGCCACTGGCGGGAGGCGGATATTGAAAGGTGGCGGGTATGATCCATTTAATTGACTGTTAAGGTCAATAAATACCCCGTGCTCCGCGGCGTAAATGGGTTGGCATGTGCCAAGGAAGCTCTGAACAAGTGCCGTGGGAAGGGAGTTTGGGGGAAGGGGTGTACCCGCGTTCCCGCAAGCCATTGATTTTCGTCCTTCCCCCAATAGGCAATCCCCCGGAAGGGGACTCTGATCAAGTCGCCACGCGACTTGATCAGAGTTTCCCTTAGTGATCATTCAACCTATTGCCACCCGTGCCGTTATAGAACTGAATCACCCATCGGATGAATGCACGTGGATAGCAAGAGACAGACCGATCCGGGCACTGATTCCCAACAAACCGGGGAAGTGGGTTTCCGCCTCCGCGCACCACGGACAGACGATATCCCTCTCTACACCGAGTACCTGGCCGATCCGGTGGTCAGCGTATGGCTGGAGGACCGTTGTCAACGCCCCATGTCCGCCCTGGACGTGGAATCGTTCGTCTTCCAGCGGGGCTGGGTGGTCTGGTCCATCGAAAGCGGGCAGCGCTTTGTCGGCATCACCGGGCTCAGTGACCCGGATGCGATGCGTGGATTGGCACGGTTTTTCATCGTCATCGGTGATCGCACGGTGTGGGGCAAGGGCCTGGGGACACGGGTGACGCGGGCGGTTCTGGACAAGGCCTTCACCGAATTGGGGCTGCGCAAGGTTGTGTCCGATTATCTTGAGCCCAATGAGGCTTCCCGCCTGATCCACAAAAGAAACGGATTCACGGTGGAAGGGCGTCTGCGGCAGGATGCTTGGAGGCAAGGACGCTGGGTGGACCGGATTCTGTTGTCCATCCTGCGTGAGGAATATCAGCAATGTTCCGAATAAAACCGTGGCAGGTCCGCAGGCTGTATCAGCCACTGGTATGCCTGCCGGTTTTTTCAGAATTCTTACAGGTCAGGTTGACCCGGGGGGTGGAAAGATGAGCATTTTTCAGCAAAAGCCGAGGCAACGGGCACTCGTGGTCTCATTGGTGCTCAGCAGCCTGTGGTTGGGTGGTTGCGTCCCCACGAAGGGAAACAACCTGGTCGTCAAACACTTTGCCGACAACGATTTCACCGGTTCACGGCAACTGGCAAGCCAGTTCCTGGAAAAGGATCCCAGCGATGCCGATAACATCGGCCTGGTGGCATGGAACGATTTCATGCTTGGCCGCTGGCCACAGGCCCTGGCCGGTTTCCGCACCCTGCGCGAGGAACATCCAAACAATATCGACGGTTACCTGGGCAAGGCCTGGGTTCTGCTCAAGCGGGGCAATCTGGACGAGGCCGAGAAATACATGGACAAGGCGGAAATCTGGGCCGGGCAGGCCCAGTATTTCATGATGCGTGATATCCGTGGTTGGCTGGCCTTGAAGCGTGGGGATCTGGATCTGGCGGAGAAATATTTCGATCAGGCCGAGAAACAGCTCCTGTTCGACGACTGGGCCTACATTCAGATCCCCAAGGAAGTGGAAGCCTCCTGGTCTTCGGGCCCGCCGGTGAGCAAAGGCTGGCTGGCGGTCACGCGGGGCGACTGGGAGACCGCCGAGAAGTATTTCAGGCAGGGTCTGGAACGCGACCCCCTGTGTTATCACTGCCGTGATGGTCTTGCCCGTGCTGCCCTGGTGAGGAACGATCGCAATGAGGCCATCAGGCAGGCACTGGAGGGTCTCAAGGCCGTCAACTACGACAACGGTCTGTTGGGGCTGCTGGATTATCTGCTCGCCCTGGAAGGTGATGCGGACCTGACCGTCCGGACCTATGCCGCACTGGCGAAGGCGCGCCCCGATTCGGCCCGTTATGCGGCCGCCCATGCCTCGGCCCTGCTCAGTGCCGGCCGCTATGCGGATGCGGAGAAAACCGTTCGCGAGGCCCTGCAAAAATGGCCTGATGACAGCCTGCTGCTGAGCACCCTGGCGCGGGTCCAATACACCCGGACCTATGATGTCGCCGATGGCTGGAAGGCCTACTATGTGGACCTGGAGGATGCCCTCGAGCGATTCACCAGCAAGCAGGAAGAGGCCAGGAGCAATGGCAATCCGGCTGCCGATGACGGCCGTGGCTGGACCCTGCTGGCCCTGGGGCGCTACCAGGAGGCAGCCGATGCCTTCCATCAGGCGCTCGACATTCAGGAGGATTTCCCCTACTCACGCAATGGTCTGGTGGCGGCCTCCCGCGCCCTCGCCCCCGGCTATGGGGAAGCCTGGGGGCTGGTCTACAAGGGAGATCTGGAGGCTGCCGCCGAGCGTTTCGAGCAGGGCGCGGCGGAAGCCGAGAGCGAGGATGCGCGCTGGCCGATGCAGGTTGGCAGGGCCTGGGTGGACTACTACCAGGGAGACTACGACAGTGCCCGTAAGGGGTTTGAAGGCATCCTCGGGCGACACCCGTACGCCCATCCGGCAGCCACCGGTGCCGGACTTTGTGCCCTGCAGCAGGGGGATCTGGATGCTGCCGCCAGATATTTGCGGGCCGCGGCACATCAGTTTCCCAACCAGAGCCTGTCCACCTATGTCACGGCCGCGGCCAAATTCCATGAGCAGGAGGATTGGGACCGTGTCCTGGAATTCATCGACCGGGGACTGGCCGTGTATCCCTATTCGGCCGACCTGCAATGGTTGTTGGCCAAGGTGTACAAGGACATGGACGATGACGGTCTGGCCGCCTATTGGGCCGGACGCGCCAGTGCCAACGCAGCCCGTTATATCGATCCGGTCCTGGATGACCTGAAGCTGGAGAAATGGGCGCGCGACGGTCTGTTGCACGCACATGCCTGGAACCTCTATTTCGCCCGCGACAATGAAGCGGCGCTGAAGCGTTTCGAGGAATACATCCGCAATGGCGGTGATGATCTGAATGCAGAACGGGGCCGGGCCTTCGCCCTGTTCCGCCTGGGGCGCCTGGAGGACGCCAGCACGGCCCTGATGCGGGTAATTGAGAAGGACGAGGGCCGCCTGCTGCCCATCGTCGAGAGGGTCCCCATCCCCGGCAGCGACGAGGAACGTTACATCGTCTACGACGCCCGCACCACGCTCGGTTGGGCCTATTTGCGCATGAATGCGCCGGACGTGGCGCTGAAGCATTTCCGTATCGCCATTGATGAACATCCCGACTGGGTCGATGCCCTCACCGGTCTCGGCTATGCGCTGGCAGCGGAAGGCAAGACCAAACAGGCGGAGAAATACTTCCGCAAGGCTCTGGACTTGCAGCCGGGCTATCCGGATGCACGCTCAGGGCTGGCGGCCTTGAAAAAATGAGCAATAAATGAGCAATAGGATAGATGAACGTTGGACTCTCTCCCGCCGCATCCAGCTCGACCCCGGCGAGCAGGGTGAGGGCGGGGTATTGTTCGATTCGCGTGATGCCTCCCTGGCACGCTGCAACGACACGGCCTGGACGCTGCTGTCGTTACTGCGTAATGGCGCAACCCTGGCGGAACTCAGGGACGCCCTGGCCGATGAATTCCAGGTAACGGCGGAGGCAGCCGATCACGACGTCCAGCAGTTCCTGCGGCAACTGCATGGCATGGGTTGGATCGAAGAAAACACAGTAGAGCGAGGGCAGGCCACTGCCGGCAACTGCACGCGGGCTGGTGCCGATGGGTGAACTGCGTGTGGCCATCACCGGGTTTGGTGGCCTGGACAACCCGGAACCCGGCATCGGTGTTGCACGGGCCTTGCGCTCCGGCTGGCGTGGTCCCATCGAACTGGTGGCATTGGCCTACAGCGCCTGGGACACGGGCATCTGGTCACAGGGCCTGGTCGACCGCGCTGAACTCATGCCGGCCCTGCGTGATGGTGAACATGCCCTGTGGAATGCCCTCCAGGCCATACACCGGAGTACGCCGCTGGATGCCATCATCCCTTGCCTGGACTTGGAGATTCCGATCTACACCCGGTTGGCACCACGTCTGGCGCAGATGGGTATACGGACCCTGCTGCCCGATGAAGTGTCATTGGCCGCGGTGGACAAGTGCCAACTGGCGGTCACCTGCGATAGCCTCGACATACCGTCGCCACGCACCCTGCATGTACCCAATCCGGGGGACGCCGCCTACTATGCCGGTCAGTTCGGTTTTCCCCTGTACGTGAAGGGTACGGTGGCGGGTGCCCGCAAGGTTTCCGATCCCTCAGAGGTGACTTTCCGTGCCGCCGAGCTGAATGCCAAATGGGGTGGGGGAGTGCTGCTGCAGCAGGCTCTGGAGGGAGAGGAATTCGTCGTCGCCATGGTGGCCCGGGACGACGGTTCCTGCGCCGGCATGTTGCCCATGCGCAAGCTGGGCATCAGCCCCTCCGGCAAGGGGGTCATGGGGGCCGTGGTGGATGACCCCGATCTGGAAAGGCAATCCCTGCGCATTCTCAAGGGCCTGCGCTGGCGCGGACCACTGGAGCTGGAATTCGTGCGCAGCCGCAATCCCCGGCGCCTGTATCTGGTGGAGGTCAACAACCGTTTCCCTTCCTGGATACTGCTTTCCCACTTCGCCGGAGCCAATCTGCCGGTCACTCTGCTGAAGGAGATCCTCGGCCGGGGCGGCCGGAGAAGGCGGCGGCCGCGCAGTGGCGCCGCCTTCGTCCGCGATGTATTCGAGACCGCCATCGATCAGACGAGCATGCGCAGCATGCAGGCCGGCCGGGTGCGCATGAACGGTCGTCCCCGTCTCCGCCCGCCGATGGGGGAGGGAACGGAGGCGGAACCCCTGCGCGTGGCGGTCACCGGCATCAGTTCCCTGGATACGGTCATGCCGGGCCTCGGCGTCGCCCGCGCCCTGCGGCAGAGTGGCCGGCCCCTGCGGCTGTATGGTCTCGCCTATGGCGCCTTCGATACCGGTGTCTACCGTGACGATTACTTCCACGCCGTACACACCATACCCATGGAAAACGATGCGGATGCCCTGTTTGAGCGCATCGAGGAATTGCACCAGCACATGGGTTTTGATGTCCTGATTCCCACCCTGGACCGGGAGATCCCGCTGTTCTCCAGCCTGGCCCATCGACTCGAGGGGCTCGGTATCCACACCCTGTTGCCGGCCGTCAAGTCACTGCCCCTGTGCAGCAAGGCAAAACTGGCGACCCGCTGGGCCAGACACCACTGGCAGGGGTTCTCCATACCGCAGGGCAGGTTGCTGCGTTCAACCCGGGCGCTGGAACAGGCGCGGCATGACATCGGCTATCCGCTCATGCTCAAGGATCTGAGGAGTGGGACCTTCACCGCCTATGACGATGCCCAGGCGCTGGCTGCCTACAAGATACTGCGCGCGGACAATTCCGGTGAGCCCGTGCTGGCGCAACGCGCCATTCACGGCGATGAATTCGCCCTGGCCGTGGTCTGTGACCGGCAGCACAATATCGTTTCTTCCCTGGCGGTGAAAAAGCTGCTGCGGAGCGCACAGGGCAATACCTGGGGGGCGGTGTCGGTGGAACTCCCCGATCTGCTGCATGGCTTTCAGAAACTGGCCAAGGCCCTGCGTTGGGTCGGCCCCATGGAAGCGGAGTTCATACGTGATACCCTCACCGATCAACTGATGCTGTTCGAGATCAATCCACGCTTCCCCGCCTGGGTGGGCTTCGGCGCCGACATCGGTATCAATCTGCCGCAGGATGTAATACGGATGGCCATGGATGAGCCCCTCCTCCCAGATACGTTCGAGCCCGGGCAAAAGATCTTCATACGCAGTTGCGGTGAACTGCCGGTGGAGGCCATGCAAGTGGCCGGTTTCGCCAGCCGGGGGAGCATCGTGCATGAATGAGCGGCACAAGCCAATGAAACGTCCCTATCACCCCCCGCGCATCGAGCAACTGAACACCTCGACGATAGGCAAGCACCGGGTGTTCGATGTGCTGCCCAGCAGCGAGTTCGATGACAGTTATGACCTGGAAGAACTCATGCAGCGCTTCGGGTCACCCCTGTTCATCCTCTCCGAGAAGAACCTGCGAAATCAGTTTCGCGGCTTGTTGAACCTGTTCAGTGCCGATGGCATCGACACCCGCATCGCCTATTCCTACAAGACCAACTACCTGCCCGCCGTCTGTGCCGTCCTGCATGATGAGGGCGCCCTGGCGGAGGTGGTGTCGGGCATGGAATACCAGCTGGCGCGCGCCATTGGCATCGAGGGCCGGGATATCGTCTTCAATGGCCCGGTGAAACGTGACGGGGAACTGGAACTCGCCATCCGCGAGGGGGCGCTGATCAACCTGGATGGTTTCGATGAACTGGATGCCGTGGCCCGGGTGGCGGATCGGTTGGAGATCACCGCGCGCATCGGCATCCGCATCAATTTCCGGTACGGTACCGGTTCATGGACCCGCTTCGGCTTCAGCCACGAGGCCGGTGAAAGCCGCCGCGCCCTGGAACGCATTGCCCGCCTGCCGCAGTTGCGGCTCGAAGCCCTGCACAACCACAGCGGCACCTTCCTGGTGGACCCCAGGGTCTATGGCCGTGCCGCCGAGGTGCTGCTGGACAACGCCGACCGGGCCCGGTCCCTGGGGCTGAAGCCCCACATCATCGATTTCGGTGGGGGACTGCCATCCGGCAATCACCTGAAGCCGGAGTGGGACGTGGCCGGCGGCAGCGGTGTGTTCGACGGTGAACGTCTGCGCCCGTTCGCCGAGGCCATCCTCAACCCGGTACTGCGCCGCCGCGATCTGCTTGGCGAGCGCCCGATGGTGATGCTGGAACCGGGCCGTGCGGTGGTGGATGCCGCCATGGGGCTGGGTTGTACCGTCATGGGCGTGAAGGAAACCGCCGGACAGACACGCGGCGTGGTGGTGGACGCGGGCGTCAATGTGGTACCCACGGCCCGTTGGTACAATCATGATGTCAATCCGGCTTCTTCCCCGCTCAGTGGCGGCAAAGGCAAGCTGCAACCGGCCAATATCTACGGCCCGCTGTGCATGCAGATCGACGTGGTTCGGGAACAGGCCCTGTTGCCGGAACTGAAGGCCGGCGACCGCCTGTTCATCTCCCATGTGGGTGCCTACTGCCTGACCCAGTCCATGCAGTTCATCCAGCCCCGCCCCGCCGTGGTCATGATCGGAACGCAGGGCCCTGAACTGGTCCGCCGCGGTGAAACCTGGCAGGACATTTTCGCCCTCGACCGGATACCGCAGCGGTTGGTGCGCAAGGGCAGCCATTGGGATGACGGTAGCTGACCAAGATCCCCTGGTGAGGACACTGGCCGCCTTTTTCCGCCCGGTTTTCATCGGGCTGGGACAGATTGCCTATCAGGACCGGCTCATGGCCGGTCTTTTGGCGCTGGCGGCCATTGCCGCCGTTTCTCCCTGGAGTGCGGCCGGGGCACTGTTGGGCGCCATCACCGGCACAGCCTGGGGGCGTCTCGACCGGCGTTGGCTGAAGGCCGAGGTGGATATCGGCCTGGCAGCATACAATCCGGCCATCACCGGCATCCTCTGGGGCGGCGTGCTTGCCAGCGGTACTCTCCAGGCTACTCTCATCATTCCGGCACTGCTGACCTGTTGCGCCCTCGATCTGCCTCTGCGGCGCTGGCTCAACCGCCATGGTCTGCCGCCACTGGGTGTCGCCGCCGTCATCAGCGGCTGGCTCGGTTACTGGGTATTCACGGTCCTGGGAGCCCCCTTCTGGCTGGACCCAGGCCCCTCCCCCCTGGGTCCATGGGGTGTGCATGTGAGTGTCGCCCTGGTTGCGGCCATGCTGTTGTCGCAGCAGCCGCGGGCCGCTCTCCTCACCGCCTCGCTCTCCTTCGGCGGCAGTGCGCTGGTCGCCTACCTGCTGGGCTGGCCGCAACCGGGGCCGGCCTTGCTGTGGGCCTTTACTTTGGCGCCCGCTGCTTATGGCCTGGCTGGCACCTGGCTGCCCGGTAGTGCCGTGGGGCTCCGCGCCGGAGTGGTCGCCGCATTCATCGCGGGCGGCCTGTGGCTGATTTGGGTGTACAGCCCGCTGCGGATACTGCCGCCGCTGCTGGCACCCGCCATCCTGGGTATCTGGCTGAGCCTGTGGCTGTTTGCCCGCGATCTGCGTCCGGCATTGCTGGACCCGTCCCTGGCGCGACTGGCCATGCGGCTGCGTGATCTTAAGCGTCAGGGCCGGCCTGCCTGGGTATTGAGTGGTGCCGGCATCAGCACGGCCTCCGGCATCCCCGATTACACCTCGGCTGCCTGGCTGGACCCCGGCATACCCACGGAACAGTACGATCACGATCATTTCCTTGCGCACCACGAATCGCGCCGGATCTACTGGGATGCCTGCCACCGCTTTCGCCAACTCGCCATGAAGGCCGCCCCCAATCCGGCGCATCGTGCCGTGGCCCGGTTGCAGCAGGCCGGTTGGATCAAGGGGGTCATCACCCAGAACGTGGACCGGTTGCACCAGCGTGCCGGCAGCACCGGCGTGGTGGAGCTGCACGGGCACATCGACCAGGTTGGTTGTCTGCAATGCGATTGGCAGGGACCATGGCCGCAACAGGATTCCTGGCAGGAAAGCGACCCCGGTTGTCCGGAGTGTGGCGGTCTGATCAAACCCACCGTGGTGGCCATGGGTCAGGACCTGCACCCACGTATCTGGCACAAGGCGGAGGAGGCGGCCCATCAGGCCGGAATGATCCTGATCGTGGGAAGCCGTCTGGCGGTATCCTCAGCCGCGACCCTGGTCGCCGTGGCCCGTCAACACGGGGCCTCCCTTGCCATCATCAATGTCGGCCTGCATCAGCAGCCGTTGCTGGAGGGGGATCTGCATATAGAATTGCCGGCGGAGCTGGCATTGCCGGCCCTGGCCCTGCTGCTGGATGCGGGCCGGGACGGGTGACTGTTGCCGGCAGGCGGCTCAGGATTCGGCCTCTTCCGCATCCGCTGGGACGCCGAGCAGTTTCTCGCGGATCCTGCCCTCGATCTCGGCGGCCATGGCGGTGTTTTCGGTCAGGAAGTTGCGCACGTTCTCCTTGCCCTGGCCGATGCGTTCACCATTGTAGCTGTACCAGGCACCGGCCTTGTCGATGAAGCCATGGGCCACACCCAGGTCGATGATCTCGCCGGTGCGTGAGATACCGGCGCCGTACATGATTTCGAACTCGGCCTGGCGGAACGGCGGCGCCATCTTGTTCTTCACCACCTTTACGCGGGTCTGGTTGCCGATGATCTCGTCCCCCTTCTTGATGGAGCCGATGCGGCGGATGTCCAGGCGCACGGAGGAATAGAATTTCAGCGCGTTGCCGCCGGTCGTGGTTTCCGGGCTGCCGAACATGACGCCGATCTTCATGCGGATCTGGTTGATGAAGATCACCAGGCAGTTGGTGCGCTTGATGTTGGCGGTCAGTTTGCGCAGAGCCTGGGACATGAGGCGCGCCTGGAGGCCCACGTGGGAGTCACCCATCTCGCCCTCGATCTCGGCCTTGGGGGTCAGTGCCGCCACCGAGTCGATCACCACCACGTCGACGGCGGAGGAGCGCACCAGCATGTCGGCGATTTCCAGAGCCTGCTCGCCGGTATCGGGCTGGGACACCAGCAGATCATCGACGCTGACCCCCAGCTTCTCGGCATAGATCGGGTCGAGGGCGTGTTCCGCGTCGATGAAGGCCGCAGTGCCACCGAGCTTCTGAGCCTCGGCGATCACTTGCAGGGTGAGCGTGGTCTTGCCGGAGGATTCAGGGCCATAGATCTCAACCACCCGGCCGCGTGGCAGGCCGCCCACGCCCAGAGCCACGTCCAGGCCGAGGGAACCGGTGGAGATCACCTCCACGTCGCGCGCGCCGGCGGCATCGCCCATGCGCATGACGGCGCCTTTGCCGAACTGGCGCTCAATCTGGCCCAGTGCGGCGGCCAGGGCCTTCTTCTTGTGATCGTCCATCGCTCGCTCCAGCAGGTCGTGTTGCATGGTCATGTCGTCTGGAACCTCCACCGGGGGCGGGGTCCTCCCGGGGCCGGATTATTCCACAGGCCGGCGGAGGAAGACACCCGGGATGATCTGAAAAGCTGTATATTAATACAGTTTATTTATGGTTGTCGTCAGCCGGACCGCCGGAGTGGCCATTCCGCGACTGGACGGTAGCGGACACCTCCGGGCAGCAAGGTGGATTCCACCAGCGTAAAACGGTCTACATGCCAGGCGGGAGGAAGGAAGCGCGCCGGCGGGGGCGGGTGCCCGTCCAGTTTGCGGGCGATGCTCAGGTGGGCGCGGAAGGGGCGCGTTTCCATGGTCAGGCCGCAATGGTCCAAGGCCTGGTTCAGGCGGCCGGCCAGCAAAACCAGTTCCGGTGGTGTCTCGGCGGGCGCCAGCCATTGCACCCGCGACCGGGGGAACCAGCCCGACTGGTCCAACAGCAGATCGAAGGGGCGGATCCGCAGGCGCGAGGCCGCCCGGCACAGGCAGTCCGCCGCGCGCGGCCCCACTCGGCCGGCGAAGGCCAGGGTCAGGTGCAGGTTCTCCTTGCGAACCAGCCGCGCCCCAGCGGGCGCGATGCCGCGCGCGATCCTGTGCAGCTCTTCGCGGACCCGCCGGCCGGGCCAGAGGGCGAAGAATAGGCGGCGGTATTCATCCGCGCCCCAATCTTGCACCCGGTCGCCTGGATGAGATTTCATGCAACTGATTCTGTTGGGATTTTTCGCATGTTGGCACGATAATGAAATAGTGCCGTCCCTGGCTGGACGCGCCCTCGCACCGTTCTGGCCGCCCTCAGCCGGTATTTCCTTCCTCGCCAATGGCTTGGGCCATTGACTCGGTCGGAAATCCGCCTGAGAACGCCCAGCCCGGCACGATCATCGCGCCCCCGGGTGCAACATTGGGGCGAGGAGCCTGTCGGACTCAGGGGGATCGTAGCGAAAGAGTGGGACAGCGAGGATGATTTTTCATGATTTTGAGGAGCATGGTGGGAACCATGTGACGAAAAATCAGGGAAAATCAGGCCGCTGTCCCGCTTTTGCAGCCGATTCAGCCTGAGTCCGACAGGCTCCGAGGCCATCGGCAATGCCGGTCAGGGCGGCGAGGGCGGCCTGCGCGCGCACCGCCTCGCGGTCACCATCGAAGTGCAGACGCAGTGTGTGGGTCGGCCCGCCGCGCCGGCTCCAGGCAAGACAGACCGTACCCACCGGCTTGTCGGGGGAACCGCCGGTGGGCCCGGCGATGCCGCTGATGGCCACCGCCACATCGGCCTGGGAATGTCTCAGGGCCCCCGCCGCCATCTCGGCTACGGTGGCCTCGCTGACCGCACCGTGGGCCGCGAGCGTGGCCTCCTTCACCCCCAGCATGTCCTGTTTGGCCTGGTTGGTATAGGTGATGAAGCCGCGGTCGAACCAGCCGGAACTGCCCGCCACATCGGTCACCAGTTTGGCCACCCAGCCACCGGTGCAGGATTCCGCGGTGGCCATGGTCAGGCCCTTTTGCCGCAATACCTCGCCGACGCGGATGGCCATCTCTGTGAGTTCTTTTTCCATGGGTGGACATGGTAGGACAATCGTCAACGGTTGTCTGGGGCTTGGGGAAGGGGTGTATTTCCGTTCCTGTAAGCCATTGATTTTTATCCTTCCCCCAATAGGAACCCCCCGCAAGGGAACTCTGATCAAGGCGCGCGGCGACTTGATCAGAGTTTCCCTTGTTGACCCGGCAAGGTCATGGATTCCTCGCAACGGTCGTGGAAGCCGATGATTCCGCCGCCGGTTGGGGGGGGCGGTCCAGCGGGTCATGCTGGCAGCCTGTCGGACTGAGGATGAAGCGGCTGCAAATGCGGGAGAGCGGTCCATTTTTCCCTGATTTTTCGTTGCGTAGTCCCACTATGCGCCTCAAAATCATGAAAAACTGGCCTCGCTCTCCCACATTTTCGCTTCGCTTCCCCCCAGTCCGACAGGCTGCTGGGTTACACTGGGCGGATGTCCCGCTCGACGAAAAACGATACCCCCAAGCATACGCCGATGATGCAGCAGTACCTGCGCATCAAGGCCGAGCATCCCCATATCCTCGTGTTCTACCGCATGGGGGATTTCTACGAATTGTTCTACGACGATGCCCGCAAGGCCTCGCGCCTGCTGGACATCACCCTGACCACCCGTGGCCAGTCGGCGGGCGAACCGATCCCCATGGCCGGCGTGCCGGTCCATGCCGTGGATTCCTATCTGGGCAAGTTGGTGCGTCTGGGCGAATCGGTGGCGGTCTGTGAACAGATCGGCGATCCAGCCACCAGCAAGGGGCCGGTGGAACGCAAGGTGGTGCGCATCGTCACGCCCGGCACCATCACGGACGAGGCTTTGTTGGAGGAGCGCCGGGACAATCTGCTCTGCGCCATGTGCCGCGAGGGCGACCGCTACGGCCTTGCGGTGCTGGACATCACCAGCGGCCGTTTCACCGTACTGGAAGTGCAGGGCGATGAGGCGGTCCATGCCGAGATCGAACGGCTGCAACCGGTGGAGCTGCTCTATGACGAGGATCAGGTGCTGGCATCCGGTATCGAAGGCCGGAAGGGCCTGACCCGGCGTCCGCCGTGGCATTTCGAGGCCGACAGCGCCTACCGTCTGTTGCTGGACCAGTTCGGTACCCGGGACCTGGCTGGTTTCGGCTGCGAGGACCAGCGTCTGGCCATCCGTGCTGCCGGCGCCCTGCTGCAATACGTGCGTGAAACCCAACGAGGCGCTTTGCCTCATATCCGGGGCATCGCCACGGAGCGGCGCGAAGAGGCCGTCATCCTGGATGCGGCCAGCCGCCGCAACCTGGAACTGGAGCACAGCCTGTCCGGACACGCGGAACTCACCCTCGCCGGGGTGCTCGATGCCACTGCCACGCCCATGGGTAGCCGCTTGCTGCGGCGCTGGATCAATCGCCCGCTGCGTGACCGTGACGTGCTGCGCAAACGCCTGCATGCCGTGGCCGCCTTGCAGGAGGATCACCGGCCGGTCCACGAGATCCTGCGCGGGGTCGGTGACGTGGAGCGTATCCTCGCCCGGGTGGCCCTGAAGAGCGCGCGTCCCCGCGACCTGACCCGCCTGCGGGAGGCCCTGTCTCTGTTGCCCGAATTGCACAGGGGGCTGGAAGCCATGGACTCTCCACGGCTGACGGAGCTGCGGGGCCGGATCGGGTTGCATCCGCAGGTATTGGAACTGTTGCGGCGGGCCATCGTCGAGGAACCGCCGGTGCTGATCCGTGACGGTGGTGTCATCGCCAGCGGTTTCGACAGGGAACTGGACGAACTGCGCGATCTCAGCGAGAACGCCGACCAGTTCCTGCTCGACCTGGAGGCGCGCGAACGCGAGCGCAGCGGGATTTCCAACCTGAAGGTCAGCTACAACCGCGTGCACGGCTATTACATCGAGGTCAGCCGCAGCCAGAGCGACCGGGTGCCGGAGGACTATATCCGCCGCCAGACACTGAAGGGCTCGGAACGTTTCATCACTCCGGAACTGAAGGCCCATGAGGACAAGGTTCTGTCCGCGCGGGAGCGCTCGCTGGCCAGGGAAAAGCTGCTCTATGAACGATTGCTGGAGGATCTGGGCGTCTACCTGGAGCCGTTGCAGGCCGCCGCCGCCGCCCTGGCCGAGGTCGACGTGCTCTGCAACCTGGCCGAACGCGCCGACAGTCTCGATTACAACGCCCCGGAACTGATCGACGAGCCGGGACTGCACATCATCGGCGGCCGTCACCCGGTGGTGGAAAGATCACTACAGGAGCCTTTCGTCGCCAATGACGTGGAGCTGGACAAGGACCGGCGCATGCTCATCATCACCGGCCCGAACATGGGGGGCAAGTCCACCTACATGCGGCAGACGGCGCTGATTACCCTGATGGCCCATATCGGCAGCTTCGTTCCGGCGCGGCGCGCGGTGATCGGGCCGGTGGACCGGATTTTCACCCGCATCGGTGCATCCGACGATCTGGCCGGCGGACGCTCCACCTTCATGGTGGAAATGACCGAGACCGCCAACATCCTGCACAACGCCACGGAAAACAGCCTGGTGCTGATGGATGAGATCGGACGCGGCACCAGCACTTTCGACGGCCTGTCCCTTGCCTGGGCCTGCGCCGAGCACCTGGCGGCGGACATCGGCGCCTTCACCCTCTTCGCCACGCACTATTTCGAACTTACCACCTTGCCCGAACAACACCCCGGTATCGTCAATGTCCACCTGGATGCGGTGGAACATGAGGACCGCATCATTTTCATGCATCTGGTGAAGGAAGGCCCGGCGAACCAGAGCTACGGCCTGCAGGTGGCTGCCCTGGCCGGTGTTCCTGGAAATGTGATCGACGCCGCACGGCAGCGTCTGGCCAGCCTGGAGAACGAAGCCGCGGCCCGGCCCGACAGCAATCCTCCCCGTCAGCTCCCCCTGTTCGCCGCGCGGGAGGAGTCCCCCGTGCTGGATGCCCTGCGCGGTCTGGATCCGGATGATCTCACCCCGCGGCAGGCGCTGGAGGCCCTCTACCGTCTGAAGCAACAGCTCGACAGTCGGTCGGATTCCCGGATGTATTAGGCCGCACTGCAAACCCAGCAGTGAGCAGGGTTAATATTTAGTATTTGCTAATATTGTTCTATAGGAATAAAATGATTGTATCTGTGACACGAATAAATCAACGCAGAACCGATTTCCAGAACCGCGACCCAGAAGGGGATTAATCATGAAAATGCTGCTGAAGACCGCGATTGCTGCCGCTGTGCTCGCCACGAGCGCCGTTTCCGCCGATCAGGCCACCACCGTTGCCCACGCTGATCCGTTCCTGGCCCAGGAGGCCTACATGAAGGCCATGATGGAAGATCAGATGCGCATCAACGAGGCTTGGGTGAACCGCATCGAAACCGCTCAGAATGCCTGGTTCCCCGGTTTCCAGGGCATGGACAACAGCACCATGGAGAAGATGATGAAGGAGCGTGAGGCCCTGATCGAGCAGTACATGGAAGCCCGCCGCAACGGCGAGAACCCGGATCGCGAAGCCCTGATCAAGGCCCTGGCCGATCAGAGCAAGGCCATGCGTGAGGCCATGGTCCAGCAGCGTCCCGTGCACCCCGCCTTCGCCGATCGCGAGGCCGCCCGTAAGGTCCGCCGCGACGAGTGGAAGAAGGCCGTCGAGGCCCGTCGCGCCGCCTTTGCCCCC
>CAYPEH010000026.1:0-24921 GCA_964409585.1 uncultured Chromatiales bacterium
CTTCAGTTCAGGAGGATCCGATATGTATTTCCCGGTCGACTCCCCGGGGCGATTTGCCGAGCGGGTTTCCGGTCTGCCAAGGGAGGCGGACGATTATTTTCTGATCCTGCTTGCCGACCGGCATCTGGAACGGTTACCGGAGATCGTATCCGCGCTGAATGACAGGAAGCTTGGCTTTTTTGGCGCGGTGGTTCCCGGCCTTATCCATGAGCGCAAGCAGTATCTCGAGGGGGCGGTGGTCAGGCCGGTACCCTGTATCGGGCAACCGGCGGTGGCCCGGCTCGGGGCGCAGGGCCATGAATGGCTTGCCCGGCTTGTGCCACCCACGGAAATCACCCAGGGCAAGCCGACCCTGTATCTGTTCATCGATTGCCTCTCTCCCAATATCACCGGGTTTCTGGCCGATCTCTTTAACCGTTACGGCAATGCCGTGAACTACTTTGGCGGCGGTGCCGGTAACCGCGTCCTGAGTCACGGGCCCGCTGTATTCACCGCGGAGGGTATCTATCGCAACGCTGCCGTGGCGGCGATCGTGGATCTCCATGGTGCGGTCAGTGTCCGCCATGGGTGGGAGCGGGTCGGCGGGCCGTTCGTCGCCACCCGCACCCACAACAACATCATCCAGGAACTCAACTGGGAACCGGCCATGGAAGTGTACCGCCGGGCATTGCCCGCCGAGCTTCGTGATGTGGCGCCCGATGAATTTTACAGCCGGGTGGCCGCAAGCTACCCGTTCGGTATTCAGAAAGCGGGGCGGGAGGATGTCGTGCGTGACCCCGTCCGGACAACCAGCAACGGCGGACTGGTTTGTCTGTCGGATGTGCCGACCCACTCGGTGATGTACCTCCTGCACGGGGACCCGGAAAGGCTCATTCAGGCGGCGGGAGAGGCTGTCGGGGAGGTTACGGAAGACCAATCGTCCCCTGTGGTCGATTGCCTGGTATGCGACTGCTATTCACGCACGCTGTTGCTCGGCGAGGTGTTTGGCCGGGAGTTGGACGCGGTGGGCGACCGGCTGGCGGCCGTGGCGCCTGGATTGGGGGCCGAGGGTGGAATCGTCTTGGGAGAGATCGCCAGCGATGGTGAACAGTCCCTGGAGTTCTATAACAAGACGTTTGTGGTAAGTGTGGTCTATGCGTGACGGTCAGATTGACAACAGCAGCGATTTTCTACTGCTTTACGAACTTTCGCTCTCCATTGGCCGCAGCCTCGATCTGGCCGATGTCTGCCGTGAGTTCGTCGATGTGCTGATGGCGCGCACAGACTTGTCGTACAGCGCGGTCTGGCTCGCCTCCCCCCTGCAACTGCATGCGATCCCGGAGGCGACTGGCTACGAATTGATCTGCGCGGTTCCCGAGATGCGTGCGGCGGCCCGCTATCTGGAGGCGGATCATGCCTCGTTCCACTTCGGGACGGGTGAGACATACCGTAGCCTGGAGGCCGGCGACCCCGATTTCGACGCCGTGGTAGCCGAACATGGGGTGAAAGGGGGCAGCTATGCCCTGTTCCGCCTTGGAGATCTCGGTCTTCTGAAACTCTATTCCCATCGTGGCAAGCGATTTTCCGCCCTCGACCTCAAACAACTGCAGACAGTGGTGGAGAAGTTCACCATCGCCGTCCGTGGCGCACTCGCTCACCAGCGGCTGCGGATAGAATCCGCCGAACGGGAGAGTGCCGAGCGTTTTCTGGATCTGTTGTTGCAACTCTCGTCCCGGTTTATCAATCTGCCTCTGGACAAGATCGATGCCTCCATCCAGAGTGCCCTGGAGAAGATGGCCCGATTTATCGAGGCGGACAGGGCCTATCTCTTCGACTATGACTTCGAGGCCGGCACCACATCGAACACCTTCGAGTGGTGCGCGCCCGGCATTTCGCCGCAATTGGATGCGCTGCAAGCGATTCCGCTGAGCGACATTCCGGAGTGGGTGGAGGCACATGTCAAGGGCAGGCCCATGGACATTCCCGACGTGGGCGCACTGCCTTCCGGTCATCTGCGGGATATGCTGGAAGCCCAGGAAATCAAGGGCCTTCTGGTCCTGCCGCTGATGGGCAAGGAGGGGTGCCTGGGATTCGTGGGATTCGACGCCGTCAGGCACCCCCCCGCCTGGGGCGAAAAAGCGCGGCGGTTGCTGCACCTGTTTGCCGGTATGCTGGTCAACATTGCCGAGCGACGGCATACCGAGGAGCGGTTGCGGCTGGCCGCCAGCGTCTTTACCCACGCCAGTGAGGGTATCCTCATCACCGATGCCGAAGGCACCATCCTCGAGGTCAATGATGCCTTCACCCGTGTCACCGGTTATGCCCACGACGAGGTACTGGGCAAAAATCCCCGCATCTTGAAATCGGGCCGTCATAGACCGGCGTTCTACGCCGCCCTGTGGAACGATCTGGTGAGGAAGGGGCACTGGTACGGTGAAATCTGGAACCGGCGAAAGAACGGCGAGATCTATGCGGAGCTGCTCAATATCTCCGCCGTGCGTGACCGGCAGGGCAACACGCGCAACTACGTCGCGCTCTTCACCGACATCACCCAACAGAAAGAACATCAACGGCAACTGGAACGCATCGCCCACTATGACACCCTGACCGGCCTGCCCAACCGCGTACTGCTGGCCGACCGCCTGCGTCAGGCCATGGCCCAGACCCAACGTCGCGGGCAACAGCTGGCGGTGGTCTATCTGGACCTGGACGGCTTCAAGGCCATCAACGACGCCCACGGCCATCACATCGGCGACAAACTGTTGGTGGCACTGGCCACCCGCCTGAGGCAGGCCCTGCGTCGAGGCGATACCATCGCCCGCCTCGGCGGCGATGAATTCATCGTGGTGCTGATCGACCTTGTCGATAGCAAAGAGAGTGTTCCGTTGCTCACCCGGCTGCTTGGCGCCGCCGCCCAGCCCGTGCCTGTGGGCGATCTCACGCTTCAGGTCTCGGCCAGCCTCGGTGCCACCTTCTATCCCCAGGCGGAAGCGGTGGATGCCGACCAACTCCTGCGCCAGGCTGACCAGGCCATGTATCAGGCCAAGCTTGGGGGCAAAAACCGCTACCAGATCTTCGATACCCAACAGAACCGCCACATCAGGGGCCAGTACGAGCACTTGGAGCGTATCCGCCTTGCTCTGGATGAAAACGAATTCGTGCTCTATTACCAACCCAAGGTCAACATGCGCACCGGCGAGATCGTCGGCGTCGAGGCGTTGATCCGCTGGCAACACCCGGAACAGGGTCTGCTGCTACCCGCCCTGTTCCTGCCGGTGATCGAGAACCACCCTTTGGGCATCGAACTGGGTGAATGGGTCCTGGACAGCGCGCTGGCGCAGATCGAAACCTGGCATGCCGCGGGTCTGAACCTCTCCGTAAGCGTCAATGTCGGTGCCAATCAATTACAGCAAATCGACTTCACAGAGCGCCTGCGTGCACGGCTGGAGGCCCACCCCGGTGTCCGGCCGGGGGATTTGATCCTGGAGATCCTGGAGACCAGCGCGCTGGAAGATATGGCCTATGTGTCGCAGGTAATGGATCAGTGTGGCGGGATGGGTGTGCAATTCGCTCTGGACGACTTCGGCACCGGTTACTCCTCCCTCATCTACCTCAAGTCGCTGCCGGCCGCTCAACTCAAGATCGACCGCAGCTTCGTGCGCGATATGCTGGATGACCCGGATGACCTCTCCATTATCGATGGTGTACTGGGACTGGCCTCGGCCTTCCGCCGCCAGCCCATCGCCGAGGGGGTGGAGGCCTACGAACATGGCGTGCTGCTGTTGCGGCTCGGTTGCGAACTGGCCCAAGGCTTCGCCATCGCCCGGCCCATGCCGGCAGCTGAACTGCCGGTCTGGATCGACACATGGCGGCCCGACCCGGGGTGGGCTGAACAGCAGCCCTTCGAGCGGGACGATCTGCCGTTGCTGTTTGCCGGTGTCGAACATCGTGCCTGGATTCGTGCCGTCGAAGCCTGCCTCAGGGGCGAGCATGTGGCGCCCCCGGAAATGGACCGTTACCAATGCCGCCTCGGCCGGTGGCTGGACGGCGATGGCCAGGCACGCTACGGAGCACGGCCCGTCTTCCAAACCGTCGAACAGTTGCACTGGCAGGTGCATGCACTGGCGAAAGGACTGCTGGAGGGCCAGGAACAGGAACAGAACCAGGAAGGGCTCTCCGGATTGGACCAACTCCATGGTTTGCGGGACCGGCTGCTTGGACAATTGGATGCGCTGGCAGAGAGCAATGATGTCGCCGATGAATCAGGTTGATTCCGGGATAGCCAAAACAGGGGCAGCATGAAGGGGCTGCGACGGTAATTGCCATGACGTTCAGCAAGGTCCCCCGCGGGAGCAGCTTCAGCCGCGAGTGGGATAGGCATCACATACCGAATTCCGTTTGATTTTCATCTGCAACAATGGGTTGCTGAGCTTTTCCGCGCCCGTGTGATTCATCCGGGTTGAGTCGGCCGTTTCCATCCGTTCGGCCTTTCATCCTCCCCGCCCCACACTCCATTCCCCCGATCCATTTTCGGCTGTTCCAGGCCGCCGCCAACACGCACCGATATGGCGCAAACGATCCAAAACAGTGCGCCCCTTTGGTGCAGGTGGACTGTGCCAGAATCGGTTGTCAGTGGTTTATCTATATGTTTTTTCTGGATTTATCTGGGTTGGCACGGCTCCTGCTCCAGGAGGGTCACAGAATCATTCCATTGATCCAATCTGAACGAGGTAAGAACCGATGAACCGCCCCTTCAGCAAGACCCTGTTCGCCTGTGCCCTGATGGCTGCGGCCCCCATGGCTTCCGCCGACCTGGAGCTGTCCGGCAATGTCGCCATGACCACCGACTACGTGTGGCGTGGCGTGTCCCAGACCGGTGAGGACCCGGCCATCCAGGGTGGATTCGATCTCGCCTATGGCAATTTCTATATCGGCACCTGGGGTTCCAATGTGGACTTCGGCGGCGATGAGCACATGGAGCTGGATGTGTACGCGGGCGTGTCCGGCGAACTGGACAACGGTTTCGGCTGGGATGTGGGTGTCATCCACTACGACTACCCTGGTGTCTCCACCAGTGATTTCGACGAGTGGTACATCGGCGGCAGCTATGGCTTCTTCAGCCTGACCTATTCCAACGCCTTCGGCAGCCCGGACACCGGTGATTACCTGGATGCCGGTTTCGAGTTCGAGCTGCCGCAGGGTATCGCCCTGGCCCTCCATGCCGGCAAGTACGACAAGCCCGGCAATGGCGATGACTACACCGATTACAGCGTCGGCCTGTCCAAGGAAGTCGGCGGTTTCGGCCTGGACCTCAGCTACTACAACACCTCCGGTTGGGATGCCGGTAATGACATCAGCAGCGGTGTGAACGCCAACGACAGCCGTTTCGTGTTCACCGTATCCAAGAGCTTCTAAAGGAGCATTCCATGAAACTGGTTACCGCCATTATCAAGCCGTTCAAACTCGACGACGTGCGCGAGGCGCTGTCCGAGGTGGGCGTGCAGGGCATCACCGTCACCGAGGTCAAGGGTTTCGGCCGGCAGAAGGGCCACACCGAGTTGTACCGCGGCGCCGAGTACATCGTCGATTTCCTGCCCAAGGTCAAACTGGAGGCCGCCGTGGCCGAGGACGTGGTGGATCAGGTCATCGAGGCCATCACCAACGCCGCCCGCACCGGCAAGATCGGCGACGGCAAGATCTTCGTCACCAACATTGAACAGGTCATTCGCATCCGCACCGGTGAATCCGGCCGCGAGGCGCTGTAATTCCGTACAGGAGGAAAAACCGTGGAAAACTTTCTGCAACTGAGTTACGCGCTCGACACCTTTTACTTTCTGATGTCCGGCGCGTTGGTGATGTGGATGGCGGCGGGCTTCGCCATGCTCGAGGCCGGGCTGGTCCGTTCCAAGAACACCGCCGAGATCCTCACCAAGAACATCGCCCTGTTCGCCATCGCCTGCGTCATGTACATGCTGTTCGGCTATCAGATCATGTACGGTGACGGAACCGAGGGCGGCATCTTCCCCAGCTTCGGCTTCCTCATCGGTGACGAGAACTCCGTCGAGGCGGTGCTGAAGGGCGGCGAGGACGCACCCTATTATTCGGTGCTGTCGGACTTCTTCTTCCAGGTGGTGTTCGTCGCCACCGCCATGTCCATCGTCTCCGGCGCCGTGGCCGAGCGCATGAAGCTGTGGGCCTTCCTGCTGTTCGCCGTGGTCATGACCGGTTTCATCTATCCGGTGCAGGGCTACTGGAAGTGGGGTGGCGGTTTCCTCGACGGCCTCGGTTTCCTCGACTTCGCCGGTTCCGGCGTGGTGCACTTGACCGGTGCAGCCGCCGCCCTGGCCGGTGTCCTGCTGCTGGGGGCCCGCAAGGGCAAATACGGCAAGGACGGTTCGGTCAATGCCATCCCCGGCGCCAATCTGCCCCTGGCCACCCTGGGTACCTTCATCCTCTGGCTGGGCTGGTTCGGCTTCAACGGTGGTTCCGAGCTGAAGGTGTCCAACATCGAGGAGGCCAACGCCGTGGCCATGGTCTTCGTCAACACCAACATGGCCGCCGCCGGTGGCGTGGTCGCCGGTCTGATCACCGCCCGGCTGATGTTCGGCAAGGCCGATCTGACCATGGCCCTCAACGGTGCCCTGGCCGGCCTGGTGGCCATCACCGCCGAGCCCCTGACTCCCACCCCCCTGCTGGCGACCGTCATTGGTGCCATCGGTGGCATTCTGGTGGTGTTCTCCATCGTCACCCTGGACAAGATGAAGATCGACGATCCGGTGGGTGCCATCTCCGTCCACGGTGTGGTCGGCATCTGGGGCCTGCTCGCGGTCACCCTGTCCAACGGCGAGTCCAGCCTGGTGGCCCAGTTGACCGGTATCGGCGTCATCTTCGCCTGGGTGTTCATCATCTCCCTGGCGGTCTGGATGATCATCAAGGCCGTGATGGGCATCCGCGTCAGCGAGGAAGAGGAATACGAAGGCGTGGATATCGGCGAGTGCGGCCTGGAGGCCTACCCCGAGTTCACCAAGCAATAACCATAAGCATCAATCTCTCTCCGAGATGGCATTTTCAAGGGCGCTTCGGCGCCCTTTTTTTGATGCCTATCAAAGAATCTCTGGGCAAGTTGTGAATCTCAATCTCGGCGACGGGTGGTATCCTGGATTGGTTGGAGGTTACCTGGCCTGGGAACAGAGGGACCAAGGCTGCTGGTGTGTCCGGGTTTCGCGTGGCGGTGGTTTCCCCTGAGGGGAAGATCGAATCTACCAGGCTTCCGGCCGTTGGATGGTCCGTTTCCGGTGGTCCAGAAGCCTTTCGGGAAACTGGCACGCCTCCAACTCCGTTTCATGTACCTGATGCCGCACCCAGTGGGCGTGTCGCGCCAGTTTCCCACTCTTCCTTCCCCCAGGATTGGATGCCTTTCGGGGGAGGACCAGTCCCAGCCATTTGTCCGGAAAATCTTCCCGGATCATTTTCAGAACCGGTTCCAGATCCGAATCATTGGAGCAGAGTACCGCGCAGTCATAGTGGTTCCACACCGCATCCCGGTACATGTGGAGGGCGATGTTCACGTCCGTCTGTTTTTCCTCCATGACCGTTACTTTCAGCCGTTTTGCCTCCGGAACGGGAGGATCGACCGGATATCCTGTCGTGGTTGCGGGCAGATGAAAGCCACGAATGATCTCCAACCGCTCGCCGCCAGCGGCCTTCAGAGCGCGATGATAGTGGGCCTGCCGGTCAGGTGCCGATGGATCTTTCGCCAGTCTGCCAAGAATCGGGGCGGTGAAGTACTTGAGCCGAACCAACTCAAAGAGAGCCGGTTCCCGCGTTCCCGGCAGCAGAATGTTCTGGAGGAGATGGGCCTCGAACAGGCGGATGAGATTCAGCCACTTGAACTTCGATTTGGTCAGCAGCGAATAGAAGAGGTTATAGCCGTCAACATAGACAATGGTTCGCATCGGTGTCCCTGTCCCTGGCGATTGCATGAAAAAACCGCCCGGAGGCGGTCTTTTCGCCCTGAACCAGACGCGGAGCCGCGTGCGGAACAGGGTGGTTCGCTACAAATTAAAGCCCAGGCCGGAGCGAAAAGCATATCAATAAAATTTATGGGCCATCATTGGTCCACACTGTGAAGTGGCAACGCGGAAATGGCGAATTCCGGCGGTGGGACTGAGCCACTTCCTGTCCGCCGGTTCGACAGGATCATTCCCGGGAAAGAGTCCCCACCGCCACCTTGCGCCCGCGGGAATGAAACTCGATCTGCCCGCCATCGCGGATCAGGCTCATGCAGGCCTTGTTTCCCGCCAGCCGGCCGGTGTCCCACTCGCGGCAGTACTGCCCCTCCTCGTTTACCCACCAGCGCCCCGTTTCGTTGCGCTGATTGATCAGGGTGCCGTCCGCCCTGAAGTGCAGGGTGTAGGCGGACCGGGTGCGCAGGTAGGTGCCGTGCAGCACCGTGCCGCGCAGCAGGGCATCGACCTCGGCCGGATCGGTCAGGTACTCGGCGGCGACAATCTCTGCGGTGCAAAGCATCAGGGCGGGAAGGGTCAGGATGGTTGGCAGCTTCATCGGTCTGTCCTCGCTCGTGGGGGATCGGCGCATGGGACTATACTCTTTTCACGTCCGCCGATCGCGGCGCAGCCTTCCGCCACGTCATTCAGGAAATGCAGATGAACATCCACCGATCCATCCGTGTCGGGAGCCTGTTGCCACTGGTTCTCGTCGTCCTTGCGTTCGCCGTCACCCCCCACGGCGTGGATGCCAAGACCGCCGACGGCGCCATCCGCAAAATGGACCGCGACGGCGATGGAAAACTCAGCCGCAGGGAATGGCGCAGGAAAAGGATCTTCGACGAGGTGGATCTGAACGGCGACGGCTACATCACCCGCGAGGAACTGGAGGTCCGCTTCGCCGGGGGAGGCGGCAGGGCGGGCGGCGGAGGCGGGCGGCCGGACCGCGTCACCCTCAGCGCCATCCGCCGGGGATCGCATGACGATGTGCGGGATCTGAAGGAGCGCGGCCTGTTCGAGACGGGGTTGCACCCGGTCTGGCCCGATGACGTCGAATGCCGGGGCATCGACCACGGGTTCGCCATGGACTACACCGCGTTCCGCTCCAAGGAGTCCTACCACGGTGGCATCGACATCCCCGCCCCCTTCGACACCCCCGTGCTCGCGGCCATGGACGGCGAGGTCGTCGCCCTCTACGAGGGCAGGCGCAACCCCAGGGGCATCGAGGTCGTACTGCGTCATACTCCAGAGGACAGCGGCCTGCCCATGGTCCTCTACAGCCGCTATACCCATTTCCGGGCGATGCCGGATCTCAGGCCGGGGCAGCGGGTGAAAATGGGCGATGTCCTCGGCATGACCGGCAACACCGGCTATCGGCCATGCGAGCGGACAGTCAAGGGCTGCCGCGGGATGAGCCGGCGCTCGCTGCTGCATTTCGACATTCTCTACACGGAGGACGAGAGGTATTACGACACCGGCTCGATCCTGATCCCCTTCGGGGCCCGCTGGATGGATCCCAATGCCCTCTACCGCAAGCGGCCTCCCTTCGATTCGGGCAGCATGCGCGCCCTGCCGGAGGAACAGAAGGCGGTGCCCATCTCCTACAGGCTGGACACCGGCGAATTCGTTCCCAGGGACACAAAAATGATCTGGCCCTATGCCTGCCGGCGGAAACGGGATGCCGCGTCCGGGGCTGCTCCGCCGCCGTCGCCTTTCGCCTTCTGAGCGTCGATCCGGGCCGGGAATTTTCGGGCTTGAACCGCCAAGGTACCCAAGGCCCCTTCGTTGACGCGGCTTCGTATTCCCGCCTTCCCCTCTGGGGAAACTCTGATCAAGTCGCTACGCGCCCTGATCAGAGTTCCCTTGCAGGGCGAATCAATGGCTTGCGGGCAACATGGGTGCATCCCTTCCCCCAAACCCCCATCCCCCGGTACTTGTTCAGAGGTTCCCTGGCCTTTTCCGCCGGGGGCGATTCCCGTCCGTGGAATGCTACACTCTGCGCTCGTTATTACCCGGGAGCCGGCCTTTCATGCTGCTGATGATCGACAACTACGATTCGTTCACCTACAACCTGGTTCAATACCTGGGTGAGCTGGGTGCGGATGTGCGTGTATACCGCAACGACCGCATCACGGTGGATGAGATCGAATCGCTGTCCCCCGAACGCATCATGATTTCACCGGGCCCCTGCACGCCCAACGAGGCGGGGGTCTCCCTGGAGACCATCCGCCATTTCGCCGGCCGGTTGCCCATCCTCGGCGTCTGTCTCGGCCATCAGAGCATCGGCCAGGCCTTCGGTGGCCGGATCGTCCATGCCAGGGAGATCATGCATGGCAAGACCTCCATGATTCACCACGGCGACAAGGGGGTGTTCCGGGGGCTGGAGAATCCCTTCGAGGCGACCCGGTATCATTCCCTGGTGATCGACAGGGACAGCCTGCCGGATTGCCTGGAGGTGACCGCCTGGACCGTGGACGGCGGGGGCCGGGTGGATGAGATCATGGGGGTGCGGCACAAGGAGTTTCCCATCGAGGGGGTGCAGTTTCATCCCGAGTCCATCCTGACTCAGCATGGACATGATCTATTGCGTAATTTTCTCGAGATGTGAGGCAGGCGCCCGACTGATGCGCCCGTCCGCCTTCGGGCGGACGATTTCCAATCCGGATCGATTCACAGGGGGGATGTCCCATGGATATGCAACAAGCCATCCGCGCGGTGACCGAGAGACGCGATCTTGCCACCGATGAGATGACGGCGGTCATGCGTCTGATCATGAGCGGTGAGGCTACGCCCGCTCAGATCGGTGGTTTTCTCGTCGGTTTGCGCATGAAGGGCGAGACGGTGGACGAGATTGCCGCCGCCGCCCGCGTGATGCGTGAACTGGCGGCGCGGGTGGAGGTGGCCGGCCCGCATCTGGTCGATACTTGTGGCACCGGCGGCGATGCGGCCTCCACCTTCAATATTTCCACCGCCAGTGCCATCGTCGCCGCTGCGGCCGGCTGCAAGGTGGCCAAGCACGGCAACCGGTCGGTTTCCAGCAAGTCGGGCAGCGCCGATGTACTGGAGGCGGCGGGTGTGAACCTGGATCTGACCCCGGCGCAGGTGGCCGAGTGCATCAACCGGGTGGGGGTGGGGTTCATGTTCGCGCCCAGGCATCATGGTGCCATGAAACATGCCATTGGCCCGCGCAGGGAGATGGGTGTGCGCACCGTGTTCAATGTGCTGGGGCCGCTGACCAATCCCGCCGGAGCGCCCAACCAGGTATTGGGGGTGTTCAGCGCCGATCTGGTGGAGCCACTGGCCCATGTGCTCAGGCAACTGGGCAGCGAGCACGTGCTGGTGGTGCATGCCGGGGACGGCATGGACGAGATCAGCATCGCCGCTCCCACGCGGGTGGCGGAACTGAAGGATGGTGAGGTTCGTGGCTACACCATCAGCCCGGAGGATTTCTGCCTCGACCGTGGCGATATCCGGCATCTGGCGGTGGACAGCGCGGAGGACAGCCTGGCCGTGATCCGGCGGGTGTTCGCCAATGAGGCGGGCACCGCCCGCGACATCGTCTGCCTGAATGCCGGTGCCGCCATCTACGCGGCCGGGCGGGCCGATACCCTGGCCGCCGGCGTGGAACGGGCGCAGGAGGTGGTGGCTGCCGGTGCCGCGCAGGAAACACTCGATGCCCTGGTCCGGGTGTCCAACGGTTTCGATTGAGGGCGGTGCGGCTGAAGAACGATGAACGACACACCGGATATCCTGAAAAAGATCATCGCACGCAAGGTCGAGCAGGTGGCTGAGCGGACCGGGCGCGAGCCGTTGCGCGAACTGTCGGCACGGATCGAGGGCATGGACAGGGCGAGGGATTTCGTCGGCGCCATCGAGGCGCGAATCGACGCCGGCAGGCCGGCGGTGATCGCCGAGATCAAGAAGGCCTCGCCCAGCAAGGGCCTGTTGCGGGAGGATTTCCGTCCCGCCGAGATTGCCGCCAGTTATGAAAAGGGGGGCGCGGCCTGCCTGTCGGTGCTGACGGACGAGGACTTTTTCCAGGGTTGCACGGCCTATCTGCAGGAGGCGCGGGCGGCCTGCAGTCTGCCGGTCCTGCGCAAGGATTTCATCATCGATCCCTACCAGGTCTATGAGGCGCGGGCCATGGGGGCGGACTGCATATTGTTGATCGTGGCGGCCCTGGGCAACAGCCAGATGCAGGATCTGGCGGGTGTGGCCACGCAATTGGGCATGGATGTGCTGGTCGAGGTGCACGACGCAGCGGAACTGGACCGCGCACTGCAACTGCCGCTCCCCCTGGTGGGTATCAACAACCGGGACCTGCGTACCTTCGAGACCAGGCTGGAAACCACCATCGGTTTGCTGGAGCGGATTCCCGATGACCGCATCGTGGTCACGGAGAGCGGCATCCATACCCGCGAAGACGTCCGTCTCATGCGCGGCCATCGGGTCAACACGTTCCTGGTCGGCGAGGCGTTCATGCGCGCCGACGATCCCGGCGGGAAGTTGGCGGAGTTGTTCGGTTGAAGCGGGAGAACAAATGAAAGCACGCGTCAAATGGGTCGAACAGGCCACCTTCCTGGGCGAGGCCGGCAGTGGTCACGCCGTGGTGATGGACGGGCCGCCGGAGGCCGGTGGCCGCAACCTGGGTGTGCGGCCGATGGAGATGCTGCTGCTGGGTATGGGTGGCTGTACGGCATTCGATGTGGTGATGATCCTCAACAAGTCTCGCCAGCCCATTACCGATTGTGTGGTGGAGCTGGAGGCTGAGCGGGCCGGGACCGAGCCCAAGGTGTTCACCAAGGTGCACATCCATTACATCGTCAGTGGCCGCGGGTTGTCGGACAAGCATGTCCGGCGCGCGGTGCAGCTCAGTTCCGAGAAATATTGCTCGGCCTCGATCATGATCGGCCAGGTGGCCGAGGTGACCCATGATTATGAAATCGTCGAAGCGGACGATTGACCCCGCCCTATCCGTGGTTGGTCTTGGTTCGTCAGGCTGACCCGGAATGGACCCCGGTATCGAATTCGATTGTCTCACCGGGCAGTACTACCGGGCCTGGTTTCATTTTCATCCCGAACTGGCTGTCGATCTGGGGTTGGAGGGCTATGCGGGGCAACTGGCACCCTATGGCGACGACCACATCGGCGCTTTGCTGTCATTGGACGAGAAGCTGCTGACGGCCCTGGAGGAGATCGAGCCGGGGAAACTCGACCGGGAGCGCTACCTGGATTACCACCTGCTCCGCAGTGCCGTGTCCATCGAGCACCATGAACTGCTGGAACAGGACTGGCGGCGGCGGGACCCGGTTCGGTTTCTGCCTGTTCATGCCATCCATCAACTGACGGCGCGGCCGGTCACCGATTTTCGCGCCTCCCTGCTGGAACGGTTGAAACAGATTCCATCGTACCTGCGCGGTGCCCGCAGCCACCTGCTGGATCTGCCGGAGATGGTTCCCCCCCATTGGGTGGATGTGGCTGGCAAGGAGGCCCTGGGCGGGGCCGTGTACCTGCGTTCGCTGCCCGATCATCCCAAGGTGCGGCTCACCTTTGCCGGGGGCAGTGTCCTCGGCGATCCGTTGCGTGAAGCCGTGTCGGCCCTGGAGGAGTACGCACGTTTCCTGCAACGGGAACTGGCGCCACGGGCCTGCGGAACCTTTGCCTGTGGCCGGTTGCACTATGATCGTCTGTTGCAGGAGCGCCACTTTCTCGACCTGGATGCCGACCGGCTGCATGCGTTTGGCCGTGAACTGTACGATGTCACCCTGGCCGAGCTGGAAGGGGTGGCGGGGGGCCTGGATGGGGATGCGGGCAGTGTCGCTGCGCGCATCGGTGGGGAACACCCGGCTGCCGATGTCCTGCTGCCCGCCTACCGCGAGGCCATGGGCCGTGCCCGTGCCTTTCTGGAGGACGGGGATCTGGTCCATCTGCCGGATCGCGAGGATTTGCGCGTGGTGGCCACGCCATTGTTTCTTCGCAACGAGGTCCCCTTCGCGGCCTATATGGCGCCCACCCCGGAGGATCCGGACCAGCGCGGTCTGTATTACGTCACGCCGCCGGACGATCCGGATCGGCTGGGAGATCACAATCGTTTCGCCATCGACCTGACGTGCGTGCACGAGGCCTGGCCCGGTCGTCATTTGCAGTCCGTGACGGCCCATGGCCGGCGGCACGGCCGTGATCTGGCCAGGCTGCTGAGCCCATCCTCCACCCTGTCGGAGGGCTGGGCCTTGTATTGCGAGCAGTTGATGGTCGAGCAGGGCTTCCTGGATCGGCCGGAGCATCGTTTTCTGATGCTGCGCAACCGCCTGTGGTGCGCCCTGCGGGTGATGCTGGACGTGGAACTGCATACCCGTGGCCGGTCTCTGGAAGAGGCCGCCGGCCGCCTGTGCTCACTCCCCGGTTTCAGCCGTGCCCAGGCCATGGCCGAATTGACCTGGCACACCCGCGAACCGGCCAGGCCCATGGGGTACGCGGTAGGCTGGGCCCTGATCGGCAGCGCCCGCGATGCCGCCCTGGCGCAGGGCATGAGCCTGCGCGAATTCCATGACAGCCTGCTCGGTTGCGGTGAAATCGCCCTGCCGTTGGTGTTGCGGCGTTGTCTCGGCAGGGAGGCGTGCAGCCACAGCATGAACCGGGTGTTTCCGCGCAGCGGGTCGGCATGCGATGCGTTTGCCTGAAGCGGTGGCTGGAGCCCTGAGGACTGTTTTTCGTCTGTCTCAACAGGGATAATTGCGCCCCCGCGTGAAGACGGGCGTTTTCCATCCTGTCGAGGGGTACATGAGTTGGCCAGACCGATCAGTAAAAAGCTCAAGCTGCATGGTTTCAACAACCTGACCAAGACCCTGAGCTTCAATATCTACGATATCTGTTACGCAAACAGTCCGGTGCAGGTGCGTGAATACATCGAGTACATCGATGAGGTCTACAATGCCGAGCGCCTGACGCAGATCCTCACCGACGTGGCCGACATCATCGGCGCCAATATCCTCAATATCGCCCATCAGGATTACGAACCTCAGGGGGCCAGCGTGACCATGCTGATCTCCGAGGAACCCGTTGCCGCGGAGCAATTGTCCAATACCGAGGCGCCGGGCCCCCTGCCCGAGGCAGTGGTCGCCCACCTGGACAAGAGCCACCTGACCGTCCACACCTACCCGGAGAGCCATCCCGACAACGGCATCAGCACCTTCCGCGCTGACATCGACGTGTCCACCTGCGGGCGGATTTCGCCGCTGAAGGCGCTCAACTACCTGATCCATGCCCTGGAATCGGACATCGTCATCATGGATTACCGCGTGCGCGGTTTTACCCGCGACGTGCGTGGCAAGAAGCACTACATCGATCACAAGATCAACTCGATCCAGAACTACCTGGCGCGGGATACCCGTTGCCGTTACGAGATGATCGACGTCAACGTCTACCAGGAGAACATCTTCCACACCAAGATGCTGTTGAAGGACTTCGACCTGGACGACTACCTGTTCGGTATCGACGCGGCCGATCTGCCGGAAAGGGAGCAGCGCAAGATCGAGGAGCAGCTGCGCCGGGAGATGTACGAGATCTTCTACGGGCGCAATCTGCGCAAGGACATGAAGTTGCAGTGATCTACAGGCGGTAGGCCACACCGGTCATGAGCTTCGAGGTCAGGGTCATCAGCTTCCTGACCGGCCAGGGTAGTTTCGCGCCGCCGGCCTCCAGGGCGACGGTGGCGTGACGGCCTTCGTCCTCCTTCATCTGTTCGAGGATGGCGCGGCTCTTGCCGTCCTGTTCAGGAAGACGCGCCAGGTGATCGTCCAGGTGACGCACCACCTGGTGTTCGGTCTCGGCAACGAAACCCAGGCTCCATTTGTCGCCGGCGGCACCGGCCAGCGCACCGATGGCGAATGAACCGGCGTACCAGAGGGGGTTGAGGATGCTTTTGTGGCTGTCGAGTTCCTTCAGGCGGCCCTCACACCAGTCCAGGTGGTCATTTTCCTCCGCCGCCGCACGTTCCATGCCGGCCCGCACTTCCTCCAGGCGGGCGGTCAGGGCCTGTCCCTGGTAGAGCGCCTGGGCGCAGACCTCGCCGGCATGGTCCACCCGCATGAGACCGGCCACATGGCGTCTCTCCCGTTCATCGAGATCCGCTTCGGGTATCTCCGCGGCCGGGTTGGGCCTCCCGGTGGTGGCCGGTTGGCCGAACAGGGTGCGCAGGGCCTGGTCGGCCTGCATGACCAGATGATCCATGGGACTGTAATGACGTGCAGACATGGTGATTACCCGTTTTTTCTCAATTTTCCGGCTCCGGTCGTCCGGACTCAACTCCCCGCCTGCCGCCCCGGCGAGAGTCGGGCTGGCAGCACTTGCCGCGCCAGCAACTCCACCGGATGCAGAACCTCGATCGCCAGTCCCGCCTCACGGATGCCGGCGGACAGATGCAGCCGGCAACCGGTGTTGCTGGTGACCAGGATGTCCGGGGGCGACTCATGCAGATACCGCAGGCGGCTGTCGCGCAGGGTGTTGGCCAGTTCCGGTTCGCGCAGAAGGTTGTTTCCACCGGCCCCGCAGCATTGACCGTTGTCGGGCAGGTCGATCAGCTCGATTCCGGGGATAAGCTGCAACAATCTCCGGGTCGTGTCGGGTTGGCGCAGCACATGCATCTCGGAACAGGGTACATGGATGGCGACCCGTGCGGTGAGCGGCCGTGGTTTCAGTGCATCCGGCCAGGGCCGTTGCAGCAGAAATTCCTGTACGGAGATCGCCCGTGAGGCGAATGCTTCCGCCTCGGGTTGGTCCAGCCATGCCCCGTATTCCCTGAGCTGTGCCCCGCACCCGCTGGCCAGGTACAGCAGGGGTGCCGGAGCCAGGCCGGCGAAGGCATCCAGATTGGTTTCCGCCAGTTGCCGGGCCTTGTCGGGGAAACCCTCGTGACGATGCAACGCTCCGCAACAGGCCTGGCTGGGGGGGACGTGTACGCCAAAACCAAGGCGGTGCAGCAGGGCAATGGCCTGCACCAGGACGGAGTGCTCGGACAGTTCGGTTGCGCAACCGGTGAACAGGGCGACATCCGCCGCTCCCCCGGCTCCGGGCGGGTAATATTCCTGCCACGCCGAGGGCCCGTCCAGTTCGGGTAGCAGGGATTCGCGCATGGCCAGATTGGATCGTCCCAGGATTCCGCTGCGGCGCACCAGTTTTTGCAGGCCGCTTCGCTGGTAGCCCCTCAGCAGGCTGGCGGCCCGCTTGCGCTGCTTGCGGTCGATCATCCATTCCACGGTGATACCCACCGATTCATCGCCGTTCTCCCGGCGGACCAGCGCGCGCGCGCTGTCCATCAGACGGCCGAAGGGCACCCCGGAGGGGCAGACGGCTTCACAGGCGCGGCAGCCGAGGCAGCGGTTCAGATGGGTGGTCAGCGCGGCATCCACCTCCAGGTCACCCTGGGCCAGCCCGCGCATGAGGGCGATGCGGCCACGCGGCGAGTCCGCCTCGTTGCGCAGTACGCCGTAGGTGGGGCAGTGGGCCGTGCACAGGCCGCACATGACGCACTGGCCGGTGTCGGCAAGATCGGCGATGTGTTCGGGAGCAGTCAAAGCGTAGTGCGAGCGGATGCGGCGGAAACGCGCGAGTGTACCCGCAGAGAGGGGGGAGTGCATGCCGGGTATACTACCCAAGATCCACGATTGATTGCGGCGCATAGCACAAGCTCTTGAGCCGTCTGGCTATATGAAAAATCTCACCAGACCGGGTGGGTATGGCTACGATTTTTCATTACGCCATCCGAATCAATATCTTGTACTCTGCATCCGCAATCAATCGCGGATCTTGGGTACTCTCCCCCGTTGTCAGACTGCCGCCGGGAGGCCGACACCATGTCCTATTACCGCCATCACGTTTTTTTCTGCACCAATCGACGTGAAGACGGCAGGCCCTGCTGCCAGCAATACAATGCGCAGGCGATGCGCGACCATATGAAGGAACGCAGCAAACAGGCGGGAATCGCGGGGGCAGGGGGGGTGCGAATCAACTCGGCCGGTTGCATGGATCGTTGCGGCGAGGGGCCGGTGCTGGTCGTCTACCCGGAGGGGGTCTGGTACACCTATGTGGACAGGGATGACCTGGATGAGATCTTTGAACGGCACCTCATGCGGGGAGAGATCGTCTCGCGCCTGAAAATCTGATGATCAAATCCAGTCCAGTCCTTTCCAATCCAGAAATGAGCCTGAAGGGTGAGCGGTGAGAGAGGCCCCTCAGGCTCATGTGTCATTGGAAGAGGCTTGTCCTTGTCATGCCGGTTCCAGTTGTATAGAATGCCCGGCTTTCTCGAACCGCAGCTATATTTGCTGGAGCGTGGATGAAGACTTTCAGCGCCAAACCCGCCGACGTTAAACGCGACTGGTACATCGTCGATGCCGAGGGCAAGACCTTGGGCCGCCTGGCCTCCGAGTTGGCACGCCGCCTGCGAGGCAAGCACAAGCCTGAATATACTCCGCACGTCGATACGGGCGATTACATCGTCGTGGTCAACTGTGAGAAGGTGCGCGTCACCGGCAACAAGATGAAGGACAAGATGTACCATCATCACACCGGTTACATCGGCAACCTCAAGTCCATCTCCCTGGAGAAGTTGCTGGAGAAGGCCCCCGAGCGCGTCATCGAGAACGCCGTCAAGGGCATGCTGCCCAAGAATCCCCTGGGCCGCGCCATGTTCAAGAAGCTGAAGGTGTATGCCGGCGCGGATCATCCCCATGCCGCGCAGCAGCCCCAGGTATTGGAAATCTGAGCCCGACAGCCTGATCCCAGTTACCTTTAAACGCTCATTAGCAGCACGGAATCCGACCAATGGCAGAAAACCAGTATTATGGCACCGGGCGTCGCAAAACCGCCTCCGCTCGTGTCTATATCCGCCCCGGCAGCGGCAACATCACCGTGAACAAGCGCCCCCTGGACGTGTTCTTCTCCCGCGAGACCGCGCGCATGGTGGTGCGCCAGCCCCTGGAACTGACCGATACCATCGACAAGTTCGACATCACCGTATCCGTCAAGGGTGGTGGCGGTACCGGTCAGGCCGGTGCCATCCGTCACGGTATCACCCGCGCACTGATGGCGTACGACGAATCCCTGCGCGGCCCGCTGCGCAAGGCCGGTTTCGTCACCCGTGACGCCCGCTCCGTGGAACGCAAGAAGGTCGGCCTGCACAAGGCACGCCGTGCGCCGCAGTTCAGCAAGCGCTAACCGGTTTTACTGGGGAATCGTCTAACGGCAGGACAGCGGACTCTGACTCCGTCAATCTAGGTTCGAATCCTAGTTCCCCAGCCAACACAAAAAAGGCCCGCCCATGTGGCGGGCTTTTTTTGTGTTTGGGAGAGCCACTAGGATTTGAACCGGGTTCGACAAATTCGTCGGGAACGAATTTGAACGTTGGAGCGAAGCGACGACGGCCCCGAAGGGGCGTAGGGCAGGATGCCCGAAGTAATCCTGGTTCCCCAGCCAACACAAAAAAGGCCCGCCACCGTGTGGCGGGCTTTTTTGTTGATGGCTGGGGTATTCTTTCCACCTTGCTCTCCTGAACCGGGCAGTCCCATGGAGTTCCAGTCGCCCTTCGAGGAATACCTCTCCACCGTTCCCGACATATTGAGGAACGATGTGGCCGCCTATTGGCAGGATTTTTCTGCCCATGTCGGGCGGCTGGGCCTGCGGCTGCCTGATGATGGTGATTTTTTCCAATCCCTTTGCCGGGTCTGGGCCAGCAGTGAATTCGTCGCCCGGGCCTGTATCCGCGATCCGGGTTTCCTCGTCGAATCCTGGCGCAATGGTGATCTGAAGCGCCCCTGTGTCGTGTCACAGTACCCGCGGCGGCTGGCGTCGGGCCTGGAAGGGGTCGAAGACGAGGAGGCCCTGGGCGTAGCGCTGCGCGTATTCCGGCGCCGTGAGATGGTGCGTATCGCCTGGCGGGATCTGGCCGGCTGGGCCGACCTGGATGAAGTGTTGCCTGCCTTGTCCGCCCTGGCGGATGCCTGTGTCGATGGCGCCCTGCGAATCCTGCACGGCTGGCAGCAGCGGGAGTGGGGGGTGCCCACCGGCGCGGACGGCACGCCCCAGTCCCTGGTGGTGCTGGCCATGGGCAAGCTCGGTGGCCGGGAACTCAATTTTTCTTCCGATATCGACCTGATCTTCGCCTATCCCCAGGAGGGTTGGGTGGCCGGTCCGCGCGCCAAGAGCAACAGCGAATATTTCACCCGCCTGGGCCGGCGCTTGATCCGGGTTCTGGATGAGCGTACCGCCGAGGGTTTCGTTTTCCGGGTGGACATGCGCCTGCGCCCCTATGGCGATAGCGGTCCCCTGGCGGTCAGTTTCGATTTCATGGAGGACTACTACCAGTCCCAGGGGCGTGATTGGGAGCGCTACGCCATGATCAAGGCGCGCCCCATCACCGGTGATCCAGCCGCTGGCGAGGAATTGATGAAGATCCTCCAGCCTTTCGTCTACCGCCGTTACCTGGACTATGGCGTCTTCGAATCCCTGCGGGAGATGAAATGGATGGTGGCCCGTGAGGTGGAGCGCAAGGGCATGCGGGAGGACATCAAGCTGGGGCCGGGGGGCATCCGCGAGGTGGAATTCATCGGCCAGGCGTTTCAGTTGATCCGTGGTGGGCGTGAACCGCGGCTGCGCACGCGGGGCATCCTCGATGTATTGGCCGCTCTGGGTGAGATGGATGAAATCGATGCCGGGACCGTAGTCGATCTGCGGCGGGCCTACGAATTCCTGCGCCGCACAGAGAACCGCCTCCAGGCCCATGCCGATGAACAGACACAGCGCTTGCCGGATGATGACAGGGGGCGCCTGTGCCTGGCCTATGCCATGGGCTACGGGGACTGGGATGGATTCGCGGCGGATCTGGCTCGGCACCGTTCGTGTGTGCAGGGCCATTTCGAACGAATCTTCAATATCGGGCGGGACGATGAGGGGACCGTGCCCCAGGCGCTGGACGCGCTCTGGCGGGGAGGCATGGAGGAGCCGGCTGCCATCGGGGTGCTGGAGGCGAGTGGTTTCGACCGGCCCCAGGAGGCCCTGCGGCGGCTGGAGCAGCTGCGTCACGGGCGCATCTATCTGGGACTCGGGGGCATCAGCCGGGAGCGCATGGACCGCTTCATCCCGATGTTGCTGGATGCCGCCGGCCGCCTTTCCGGGGAGGTGGATTGCCTGGGCCGTCTGATCACCCTGGTGGAGAGCATCGCCCGCCGTTCGGCCTATATCGCCCTGCTCAGCGAGATGCCCGAGGCGCTGAACCAGTTGGTGCGCCTGGTTGCCGCCAGCCCCTGGATCGCCACTTTTGTCAGCCGCCATCCCATCCTGCTGGATGAGCTGCTCGATCCGCGCACCCTGTATGCACCCATGGATCGCCATGGCCTGGCCGTGAGCCTGAAACAGCGCCTTGCGGCGGTGGAGACGGGGGATCTGGAACAGGAAATGGAGGCGCTGCGGCATTTCAAGCAGGCGCATGTGCTGCGGGTGGCGGCCACCGACATCATGGGAGCCACGCCATTGATGAAGGTCAGCGATTACCTCAGCTGGATTGCCGAGGTGCTCCTGGAGAAGACCCTGGAGCTGGCCTGGCGGGACATGACCCGGCGCTATGGCCGTCCGTGTTATGTGTTGGATGGCGAGGTGCGTGAGGCGGGGTTTGCCGTCGCCGCCTATGGCAAGCTGGGGGGGATCGAACTGGGTTACGGCTCGGATCTGGATGTGGTCTTCCTGCACGATTCCCGCGGCGGGAACCAGTACACCGATGGCGAGCGCAGCGTGGACAACCACACTTTCTTTGCCCGCATGGCGCAGAGGATGATCCACATCCTGACCACACCGACATCGTCCGGTGAACTCTATGAGATCGATATGCGCCTGCGCCCCTCGGGCGCTTCGGGGCTGCTGGTCAGCAGCCTGAGTGCCTTCGACGAATACCAGCGCCAGGATGCCTGGACCTGGGAACACCAGGCCCTGGTGCGCGCGCGGGTGGTGGCCGGTTCCGCGGCCATTGCCGGGCACTTCGCGGCCATCCGGGCGGAGATCCTCCGCCGGGCGCGCGATGTCGGTGAATTGCGCCGGGAAGTGAGGGAGATGCGCGAGCGTATGCGCCGGGAACTGGCCGTCGGAGACACCGCCTGTTTCGATCTCAAACAGGGCCATGGAGGTATCGCCGATATCGAATTTATGGTGCAATATGGCGTCCTGGCCTGGGCTCATGACCACCCCGATCTGGTCCGCTTCACGGACAATATCCGGATACTCGAAGGCATGGCGCGGGAGGGCCTGCTGGAGCCCGCCGATGCCCGCCTGCTTGCCGATGCCTACCGCGCTTTTCGCGCCCGGTCGCACCGGTTGGTCCTGCAGGACAAGAAGGCGGTGGTGGGGAGTGATGAATTCACCGACCTGCGGGCCGGGGTTCAACGCCTTTGGGCACGAATGATGTCACAGGACCTCTGAATCGGTTATGTGCGTCCGTATGGAGTCCGGAACCGCCACCTTCGGCGTTGCAAAACGGGCCGATAGTAAAGACTATTGCCTGCGTTTTGCGCCTTGAAGGCAACGATTCCACCCATCCAGACGAACCGCCCCTGAACGATTCAGAGGCCCCTTACAGAGCGGAGATAGAAGAGATGTCGATGGATGACCGTGATGGAGTCATCTGGCTGGACGGGGAACTGGTCCCCTGGCGCGATGCCAAGGTTCATGTGCTCACCCACACCCTGCACTATGGCATGGGCGTGTTCGAAGGTGTGCGTGCCTACGCCACCGAGCGGGGGACGGCCATCTTCCGCCTCGCCGATCACACCGAACGCCTGTTCCGCTCCGCCCATATCCTCGGCATGAAGATGCCCTATGATCGCGATACCCTCAACGAGGCGCAACGTACCGTGGTGCGTGAGAACGGGCTCGACTCGGCCTATCTGCGTCCCATGTGTTTCTACGGTTCCGAGGGCATGGGCCTGCGCGCCGACAACCTGCGGGTGCACTGCATGGTGGCCGCCTGGGAATGGGGTGCCTACCTGGGGGCCGAGAATCTGGAGAAGGGCATCCGCGTGCGTGTCTCCTCCTTCACCCGTCATCATGTCAACGTCACCATGTGCCGGGCCAAGGCCAACGGTAATTACATGAATTCCATGCTGGCCCTGAAGGAGGCCCTGGACACCGGTTACGACGAGGCCTTGCTGCTGGACAACGAGGGCTATGTGATGGAAGGCAGCGGCGAGAACGTGTTCATCGTCCGCAATGGCACCCTCTATACGCCGGATCTGACTTCAGCCCTGGATGGCATCACCCGTGCCACCCTGATCCAATTGGCCGGGGAACTGGGGATTCCAGTGAAGGAAAAACGTATCACCCGGGATGAGGTCTATATTGCCGACGAGGCCTTCTTCACCGGCACGGCTGCCGAGGTGACCCCGATCCGCGAGGTGGATGGCCGTACGATCGGCAGCGGCAGCCGCGGCCCCATCACCGAGCGTTTGCAGGGCCTGTATTTCGATCAGGTCTATGGGCGCCGCGACACCCATCCCGAGTGGCTGACACTGGTGCAGGAATAGGAGGGCCCGACCGATGCGTGTAGTGAACAAGCTGAATATGGAGGGGGGCACCCCCAATGCCCTGAACCGCTATGAGGTAACCTCCAGGGATCTGCCGCTGCGCTGCCCCATGCCGGGCGCCACCCAGTGGGATTCCCATCCCCGGGTCTATATCCCCCTGGTGGAGAACGGCGGCCGCGCCATGTGTCCCTACTGTGGCGCCGAGTACGTCCTCAAGGACTGAAACCCGCCCATGGCGGCTGAAACCCGAGGCAAGGAACCTCCGATCAAGTCGCCACGCGCCTTGGCCGAACGGATCCTGATCGTCGGTCCCTCCTGGGTGGGGGACATGGTCATGGCCCAGAGCCTGTTCCGGCAGCTCCGTGCCGATCATCCCGGAACCTCCATCGATGTGCTCGCCCCGGCCTGGACCCATCCCCTGCTGGAACGCATGCCCGAGGTCCGCCAGGGTATCGTCATGCCCCTGGGGCATGGACAACTGCAACTGCGCCAGCGCTACCGCCTCGGTGTCCGGCTGCGCGATGCCGGATATGACTGGTGCATCCTCCTGCCCAATTCCCTCAAGTCGGCGCTGGTCCCGTTCTGGGCACGTATCCCGCGCCGTACCGGTTATGTTGGCGAGATGCGCTGGGGACTGCTCAACGATGCCCGCAGGCTGGATCGTCGGGCCTTGCCCATGACGGTCCAGCGCTTCGTCGCCCTCGGTCTGAAACCGGGGCAGCCATTGCCCCGGCCACTGCCTGTGCCCGCCCTGCAGACCAGCGCCGGGTCCGTGGACGCGGCCCTGGAGGCCCATGGCATAGCCAGGACGGATGCGCCGGTGCTGGCCCTTTGTCCGGGCGCCGAATACGGACCGGCCAAGCGCTGGCCACAAGCCCATTACGCCGCGGTGGCACGGGACCGCATCGCCGCCGGTTGGCAGGTGTGGTTGTTTGGTTCGGCCAAGGACCAGGCCGTCAGCGCGGAAATACAGGCCGCCGCAGGGGGAGGCTGCCTCGATCTGACCGGACGCACCAGCCTGGCCGAGGCCATCGATCTGCTGTCCCTGGCCGATGCCGTGGTCAGTAACGACTCCGGCCTGATGCATGTGGCCGCCGCCCTGGAACGGCCGCTGGTGGCCGTGTACGGTTCCTCCGATCCCGGCTTCACTCCGCCCCTGAACGCGCGCAAGCGCATCCTGAGCCTGGACCTGGATTGCAGCCCCTGTTTCCGGCGGGAATGCCCGCAAGGGCATCTGGATTGCCTCGTCCGGTTGACGCCGGAACGGGTGCTGGCGGCCCTGGAGGAACTGCGAGCGGCATGACGTTGCCCCGCGTACTATTAACCCGGCGACATAATAGGTCATGTTCAGCCGTGCTGTGCGCGTTCACGGC